>CALDJX010000650.1 GCA_937899075.1 uncultured Planctomyces sp.
GTGTTGAACAGGCGGTCGCCCGCATCGCCGAGGCCGGGCACAATGTATTTTCGATCGTTCAGACATTCATCCACCGAGGCCGTGATGATCTCGGTGTCGGGGAATTCTTCATGCACGGCCGCGATGCCTTCCGGCGAAGCGATCAGCACGACGAGTTTCGTCTTTGGAACTCCCCACTGACGAAGCACGTCGAGAGCCAGACAGGCGGAACCTCCGGTTGCCAGCATCGGGTCCAGAACCAGAGCGACGTCGGACGGACCGGTCGGCGGTAGCTTCCGGTAGTACTCGACCGGCTTCGCGGTGGCTTCGTCGCGGAACAGTCCGAGGTGCCAGACTTCCGCCGTCGGAATAATATTCAAAAGCGGATCAACCAGCCCCAGCCCGGCGCGCAGAATCGGCACCAGAGCGACGGTCTGCGACAGAACTTTCGCGGGAGCCATGGCGACCGGAGTCTTAACCGTCGTGTCGGCCAGTTCGAGATCTTCGGTCGCCGCGCTGGCGAGAATCGTCGCAATGATGTGCGACAATGTCCGAAACTCAGCCGGGCTGGTCGACTCGTCACGCAGCTTGCCCAGATGATGCTGCACGAGCGGATGGTCGACACGTCGCAGTCGTTTGTTGGTCATTGTTCGAGGTTCCAATCAATTTTTGGAGTCTTCCTGTTTGGTTCGTGAATATCCCAGGCCGATCGTTGCCGCAAGCAGACCGGCAGCGCACCAGAACAGGGCGTCGTCACGAAATCGTTCGGGCGTGGAGTTTACGGTCTGATCGGTGGGGCCAGGGACACGACCACCGTCCCGTTGTGCATCGACCGAGAAAGCCGCACGAGGCAACGCTCGGGATGACCCAATCATGGGCACCTTCAAGTGCGTGCCTTCGTATACTGCCGCCTGCAGAGTCGATCCCAGCAGCCAGCATAAAAGTACGACGGCGATGCTGGTTAATAGCGGCTCGGAAGTCCGCAACGGCCCGGTGGTGATCGAGACTTCGACTCCGGATCCGGAATCTGTCTGTTCGATGTCCTTGTCGAGTTTTTCCTTCGAGGCGGCTTCGTTCTGAGAGTGCAGCCACCATCCACACAGCGCCGCGCCGGCCAGCAGCAGCCCGCCGACGATGGCATTCCCGGAGACTCCCAGCACCGTTGCGCCACCGGTTCCCAGCACGGTCGCTGAGAGCACGACGGCTCGAGCCGATGTTGAAAACACAACTCCAATCGCCCCGGCCAGTGACAGGCAGGCTCCCAGATAAAACACGGTTCCGCGCATGCCGTCTGCGAGGATGGACCTTCCGGTTGACTCACTCGCGTTTGACTGGCTGAGTCCGAGTGTCGCGAGGCCGATGAAAATCAACGTTTGAGCAACGGCCAATCGAGTGACCGGAAACTTCCGCAAAGATTTGTCGGCGGTCTTTCTTTCCTCGCGAGCTGAGTCCTGGTTGGAATCGTGCTCAGCCAGCGCCAGATACATCCCGGCAATGGCGATCAGAATTCCAGCCAGCACGGTGACACTCACAGAAGAACTTTCTATTGGCGAGGATCATAACGTAGGGTGCGTGGAGTCCGCCGAACGGTCGCGAAGGTGATCGTGAATTTTACGGATCCCGTGAGAGTTAACTTTGGTCTGACAGGCAAGAGGGCGGCGAAGATCTCTCACACGAACCTGGCAACCGCCGTTATCCTACGATTCTGATCCAGCTTCTGCACGCAGTCGATGATGTCCTTCTCTGATTGAAACCCAAGTGCGGTCGAGCGGGTATGCGACGCTGAGTGAGCGGCAAACTGTCGGCGATTTCGAACGACTCCATTTACAAAGAGCTTTTCAGGCACAGCCATGAGCGACAGTTCTGAGACAACCGAAACCGACGGCAAATCGCAGGGAGTTCCACCGCTGTTTCTGCTTGCTGGGTTTCTCGTCGCGGGAACTGCTGGCTCGGCATACTTTGTGATGCCCGACGGGCCTCAAGCAACAACGGTCTCGTCGACATTGACGATTCCGATCGTGGCACCGCCTTTGGAAGTGGCGACACAGTCCGTCGAACAGATTGATCCTGAAACCGCTCGACTAAACAAGCTCGTCGTCGGTAGTTGGAAGCAGGACTTTTACGGCGAAAGGACATTGACAGTAAAAGACGACGGTACGGCGACGATGGTCATTCGCCCAGGCGGCGTGTTCGCTTTGGGATTCGGCGAGAAGATCGATCTGACGATGTTCTGGTCGGTGAAAGACGGCCATCTCGACTACGGAGTCAACGGCGGAGCTCCAGCCGACAAAGTGAAACTCGCCGCCAGCACCTGGGGCGACCACTGGGTCGAGAAGATCGTCAAGCTCGACGAAACGACGCTCGACCTGCTTTCAGTCGACGGATCGAGTCATTCAATCTGGGAACGCGTGCCGAGCGAATGAGAATGCCCTATGGTCCGGAATGTTCGTATTAAGGATTTAAGCCACAGAGATCACAGAGGAAAAAGAGGCGTTTCGTCGAAGAATTTCTCCGTGGCCTCTGTGATCTCTGTGGCTCAATTTCTTAACAGGCTACGCCGCTGGTTGTTCGTAGTGCTTGTCGGCGGGGACGGCTTCCATCAGCAGGTCGACCAGTTTCTCGCTGTTGATTTCGGCGGCCTGGGCGGCGTAGTTCACGGCGATCCGGTGTCGAAGGGCAGGGCGGGCGATGGCCTGGATGTCGCCCGTTGTGGCGTGGCAGTGGCCGTGCAGGATGGCTCGGGCTTTCGCGCAACTGACCAGCGTCAGGACGCCGCGAGGTCCGGCTCCCCAGCTCGCCCATTTGTTGACGACATCCGGAGCTTCTTCTGAGCCCGGTCGACTGGCTCGAACAAGAGCCCATGCGTAGCCGAGTACCTGATCGCTGACCGGAACTTTCGTGACCAGCTTCTGGAACCCGACAATCTGCTCGGCGGAAATAATCGGGTCGATGCGGCCCATCTTTCCGGAGGTGACTCGGCGAGCCACTTCCCACTCTTCGGCCCCGCTGGGATAATCGACTTTGATATAGAGCAGGAATCGGTCGAGCTGTGCTTCGGGCAGCGGATACGTGCCTTCCTGTTCGAGCGGGTTCTGAGTGGCCAGGACGAAGAACGGATCGGGCAGGTCGTGCATCGTGCCGCCGGCGCTGATGTGCCGTTCCTGCATCGCTTCCAGCATGGCGGCCTGAGTCTTCGGCGGCGTCCGGTTGATTTCGTCGGCCAGAACCATGTTGGCGAACAGCGGACCGGGAAGGAACTTGTACTCGCGAGCTTTGGTTTCGAGGTTCTCCTGGATGATCTCCGTGCCGGTGATGTCGCTCGGCATGAGGTCCGGTGTGAACTGAATTCGCTTGAAAGACATTTGCAATGCTTCGGCCAGCGAGCTGATCAGCAGCGTCTTCGCGAGCCCCGGCACGCCTTCCAGCAGCGAATGGCCGCGGGCCAGCATGGCGATCAGCACCTGCTCGATGGCATCTTTCTGGCCGACGATGACCTTGGCCAGTTCGTCGTTGATTTTCTGAAAAGTGGCCGCACAGTTCTCGACGGCGGCGATGTCATCCTGGCCTGGTTCGTCCGACATGAAAGCTTCTCTGGAAGGTGCAGATTCTGGATTGATCTGGCCGATCGGCTGCGATCGCCCGGTGGGAAACGAAGACGGTATCGGGTGAAGCGTTGATTGAACAACCATGGCGACTGGTATCGGCGAAGCGTGGGGACTTCACCCCGCTTGACAACAGGGGGCGAGTCGCCGCTACCCTCCCGCCCATGCCCGAAACTCGACCGAATGACGACGTGCCTCAACCTGTGTGGAAGGTCTGCGCCGCGACTATCTGGCTGTGCGTTTTCGGTTACTTCTTCTTTCGGATTGACCTGCCGAACAGCTCGCCGACTTTGAATCGAACCGACGTCTGGCTCGAACTGCCCGACCTTCTGTTTTACTCGGTGATTCCTCGCCCGGACGCTCCCGCCGGCGGCTGGGCGTACTTTCCGCAACGCCTTCCGATTCTGCTCGTCGGATTCTGGATGCTCGCCGGCGTCTGGGGCCTGGGTCACCTTCTGCTGAGAACCATCCGGCTGAGGTCACACTTGCGGCGGCTTGAGCAAACCGTCTTCGCGTACGGACTCGGAATGTCCGGAGTCTCGTTGCTCGTTCTGGGAGCCGGTCTGCTTGGCCAGCGAGTTCCCGACGCGTTGTCTGGAGAAACACTCGGCATCGCTCTCTTCGTTTTTGCGCTGATCGAGTTTGCTCTCCGACGAACCTGGGATCGCTCAAACGATTCGTCGGCTGACTCAGAGACGACGGCCGGCAAAGGAAAGTCATCGCCAAAGCGTGCGGATTCTGAATTCATACTCAGCCGACTCGGAGCGGTGCTGCTGCGAGGTCAGATTCCGTTCGGCATTCTCACCCGCGGAATTGCCAGCGTGACGATGGCGCTGTTTGTCATGGCGATGGCTCTGGGAGCGATGCTTCCGTCCGTCGATTTCGACGTCAAGGAGTACCACATTCAGGGACCGAAAGAATGGTTCATGAATGGGGCGATCGAGATGCTGCCTCACAATGTTTACACGAGCTTCCCGTTCCTGACCGAGATGTTTCATCTGCTCGGCATGGAACTGTCGAGCGATTGGTACCTCGGAGCGCTGGCTGGCAAGCTGGCGCTAATGACGTTTGCTCCGTTGACCGGGCTGGCGGTCTTTGCCGCGGCTGATCGGCTGTTTGATCGTCGAGCTGCCTGGGCCGCGATGCTGATTCATCTGTCGACGCCGTGGACGTATCGAATTTCGATCATCGCGTACGCCGAAGGCGGACTGACATTTTTTCTGATGGCGACGACGCTGGCCGTGATCATCCGCGTGCAGAATCAGCAGAACGATCCGGACCAGGCTCTCGATGAGGTCGCAGAAAAAGCATCGCCTGGCAAAGGCCGACTGACAGTACTGACTGGCTTGCTGGCCGGCAGCGCGATGGCCTGCAAGTATCCGGGGCTGTTGTCGGTCGTGTTTCCGGCAGCGTTCGTGCTTCTGCTGCTTGAATGGAAGTCGCAGAACGCCGCGCCGCTTGCTCGCCGCGCCGCAAAAACTCTCCTGATTTTCGGACTGGCGTGCGGAGTCACGATCGGGCCGTGGCTGCTGAAAAACCTGTACGAAACCGGCAACCCCGTTTACCCGTTGATGAACAGCCTGTTCCACGGCATCGACTGGACGCCGACTCTGGAAGCCAACTGGAAACAGGCTCACAGCCCGTCGCATCACCAGCCGTTCGATTTGCTCGTCAAGTTTTACGATGTCACTTTGAAAAGTGACTGGCTGAGTCCGTTGATGTTTGCTCTGGCGCCGCTGGCGTTTTTGACGAAGTGGAATCGTCGATTCATCGGCGGCCTGTGGCTG
>CALDJX010000651.1 GCA_937899075.1 uncultured Planctomyces sp.
GGTCCTGAATACTCAACACCCAGGGACGTAAAATATGAAAACTGGATTCGCCATTGTTGGTTGCGGGATGATTTCGCGATTCCACGCGAAGGCTATTGCGGAAATTCGCGGTGCGAAAATTGTTGCATGCTACGACGCGTTCACCGCTTCGGCTGACAGGTTTGCGGGCGAGATCGGCTGCAAGGCCTATCACGATCTCAAGGAAATGCTGGCCGACCCGGATGTCGACGTCGTGACGATCTGCACGCCCAGCGGTGCTCACATGGATCCGGCCGTCGCTGCCGCCAACGCTGGCAAGCATGTCGTTGTCGAAAAGCCGCTGGAGATCACTCTCAAACGGTGCGACAAGATCATCGATGCCTGTCGCAAAAACAAAGTGCAGCTCTGCACGATTCTTCCGTCACGATTCAGCCCGGCGAACCAGGCGTTGAAAGCGGCGATCGACGAAGGTCGTTTCGGACGCCTGACGCTCGGCGACACCTTTGTGAAATGGTGGCGAACTCAGGAATACTACGACAGCGGCGGGTGGCGAGGCACGTTCGCAATGGACGGCGGCGGTGCCTACATGAATCAAGGCATCCACAATGTGGACCTGCTCTACTGGTTCATGGGCGAAGTCGTTGAAGTGGCAGCGTTCACTGACACGTTGGCTCACGAGCGAATCGAAGTTGAAGACGTCGGTGCCGCGACTGTTCGGTTTGCCAATGGAGCCGTCGGAGTTCTTGAAGCGACGACCGCCGCGTGGCCAGGATTGCTCAAGAAGACCGAAATCCACGGCACGACCGGGTCGGCGATTGTCGAGCAGGATCACATCCTGAAGTGGGAATTCGCGAAGAAGTCCCCCAAGGATAAGACCGTCAGAGCGAAGCTGATGGGCGGCGGAGAGAACACTGGTGGAGCTGCTGACCCGTCAGCGATCGACCATTCCGGGCATCGAGACCAGCTCAAAGATTTCATCAGAGCCATCGAAACCGGCACGAAGCCAGCGATCGATGGTGAAGAAGGTCGGAAGAGCGTCGAGCTGATCCTGGCGATTTATAAGTCGTCATGGACGGGCAAAGTCGTCAAGCTGCCGCTGAAGTCCGATCCAAAGCTGCCAAAGAAGAATTGACCGATGGGCTGGTTGGAGCGAGAGTTTCGGACGGACAACACGCAGACAACTGAACCAGAGATGCCAATTGTCTCACGCGAAGCCGCAAAGACGCGAAGTTTCAAGACGAACCGAGATCGCTCGGTGGCCGCAATGGAGGCGGGCAGGATTCTATGCCCTCTGCACAAACACTGAACTTGTTGCATTCCTTAGCGTCTTCGCGGCTTAGCGTGAGAACTTGCCCGAGTGAAACAATCTTTACTTGGGAATTGAAAATCACGGATGGTGAGTGGTCAACGGAGTGACCTTTTCATGAAATTCATGAAGCAGAATAAGTGGCGACGACTGCTGGAATACGCCGCGTTCCGATGTCTGATTGCAGGTATCTGGATTCTGCCCGTCCGTCTGCAGCGAGTTCTCGCGTGGAGTCTGGCAACGCTCATGTGCCGGGTTCTGCCGAAAAAGTGGACTCGCTATGACATCGCGTTTGAGAACATCCGCCAGGCATTCGGCGACGAATTCTCTGACGAGAAGATCGATCGAACGATCTTCGGAATGTGGCAGCACCTGTTGCGAATGGTTTGCGAGATGGTGCAGTTTCCTCGCAAAGTAAGTTGCAACAACATTTACGATGTCGTCCAGTTTCGCAACAAGAGCATGGTCATCCAGACTCTTTGTTCCGGACGGCCGGTGATCATGCTCAGCGGCCACTTCGGCAACTGGGAAATGTCGGTAGCAACGTTCGGAATGTTTGGCTTTCCAATGGGAGTCGTCGCGCGGACCCTCGACAATCCGTACCTCGACGACTGGTTTCGCGAATTTCGCGAATCAACCGGCCATGCGATGATCGACAAAAAGGGTGGCGGCGGCGAGATGCAGGATCGCCTCAGTAAAAAACAGCACCTCGCCCTGCTGGCAGATCAGGATGCCGGCCGACGCGGCGTCTTTGTCGACTTCTTCGGTCGACCTGGATCAACTCACAAGTCGATCGCGATTTTCGCCCAGCGCTACGATGCTCTGGTCTGTGTGGGCTACTCAATTCGCCTGGCCGATGACGCGCACTCTTCCGGCTGGGTGAAGTACGAACTCGGCTGTGAAGCAGTTCTCGATCCACGCGACTACACATCGAAAGACGCGATCCGCGAGATGACTCAGGACTTCACAACCGCGCTGGAACGAGCCGTTCGTCGAGCACCGGAACAATACTTCTGGGTCCACCGTCGCTGGAAAACGCCTCAGCCTGAGAATAAGACGAAGAAGGCTGACGAGCCACTCCGTCATGCAGGGTGATAATCGGTCAGGGCGTCGTCAGATTGCCATGATCATAGCCACGTCTGAATACCCACTCGTCGATATCAGCATCGACGAAGTGCGACCAGGCAGGTGTCATCATCCTGGCGATCGTGATCGGTGAATTCGGACACTGACTTCAACACGGCGGTGATTACGGACTCGGCAGACTCGGAGGATTCGCGAAGAGCGGTCTCGACTCGTTCAGTTCCAAACAACGTGTTGGAAGAGTTGCGTGCTTCTGTGATTCCGTCCGTGATGAGCAGCAACGTGTCGTCTGGTTGCAGGTCGATTGTGACCTGCTCAAAGGGCAGGCCAGTGTCGATGCCCAGCGGACATCCGAAGCGGTCGCCGATCGGGTCCAGGATTTTTCCGTCTCGATGCAGCAATGGAGCGACATGGCCGGCGCTGGTCATCGTCAGTGTGTGAGCGTTCGGGTCGAGAATCGCCAGGAAAAATGTGATGAACCGTCCGGTCGCCACGACATCGGCAACTGTGCCGTTCAGGCGTTCCACAGCCGCGGCTGGCTGCGTTTCGAAAGCCAGCACCGCTCGGACCGAAGCAAACAGGCTGGCGACGAGCAACGCCGCCGCCGTCCCTTTACCAGCGACATCTCCGATCGCCACGACGAACCGTCCGTCCGGTAATTCAAAATGGTCGAAGTAATCACCGCCAAGTTCATTGGCCGGCTGATAGTGATGCGCGATTTCGTAACCGGCAATATCCGGGACCGTTGACGGCAATAACGTTCGCTGTAGATCCGCAGCGAGTTGGAGTTCCTGTTCCTGAAGTTGAGCTTTGAGGTGTTCTTCGTGCAGCAGATTGTTCTCAACCGTCTGTCCGGAAATCAACGCCACACAAGCGAGCAGGTCGAGGTCGTCCATGACGAACGGTTGCGAAATATCGCGACGATCCAGATGGATCACGCCGAGAGACGTTCCGTCGGACCCTTTCATCGGTGCGCACATGACCGATCGGATATCTGCATCGGAAATCGACTGACTGGCAGCCAGATTCGTGTCATCCGCGGTGTCGACACAGAGAAGGCTTTGCCCGGAATCCATGACCTGACGAGCGATCGTCCGGCTGGCAACTCCACGAGGCGAGTCACCATCACTCTTAAGTGAAGACTTCCAGGTTCGAACATGCAGCTCGCCATCTTTTCGTGGCAGAAGAATCGCTCCGCACTCAGCGTTGGGAAACACTTCGAACAGAGTATCCAGAAGCCGATTCAAGAGGCTGTCGAGGTCCAGCGAACGAGAAAGGCTGGATGAGATGGCCATGATGGCTTTGAGCTTTTCCGAAGCCCTCACTCCTGGTCGAACGTCAGTGGGCGACTGAGTCGGAAACGCTCCGGCGATTGAAGAAGGTCGGTCCAGCAGCGGATGTGGATTGTCAGCCCGAAACAACAAGCGGTGTCGATCGATCCCGACTTCATCGCCGTCCACCAGTGGCCAACCTGTCGCGATTTTTCGGCCATTGACCGACGTCCCGTTTCGACTGTCGCAGTCTTTCAGTACGAACTGCTCGCCTATTATCTTGATCCTGGCGTGAACTCGAGAAACGCCAGAATCATCAAACACGACCTGGCATTTTCGACGGTCACGGCCGATCAGTGTCTGATGATCCGACAATTCGATCAATTGCTCTGTACCGGTTTCACCGACGACCTCGAGTACCGGCATCGCTCGTTCCTTACGTTCTGGGTGCTCGTAAAGTCATTTTGTGAACCATACGCGGGCATTGCTCGCATCGTTCTTTGAGGGCCACCTGACGTCTTTGGTGACAGCAGTCGAGCCACCCTGGGAGTTCGTGGCAGAATGGTTGGCTTAGTATTCCTCGAAGCGAAGGCGTGATTCTGGCGTGCTGAAAAAACTATATTGGACGGTCAGGATTCCGCGATTCACTTTCGTTTGGTTCGTTGTCGTCAGGTTGGTGCATGTTGTCAACCGCCGTCGTCGTGTCAGGATCGTGGATGCTTGCGTCCAGAGACTCGCCTTCGATTTCGCAGATGCTGGATGTCAAAAGAAAAACGGTTCCGGCGATTTCGATCCGGTCGCCTGGAATCAGGGGTTTGACATTCTTGAGTGGGTGGCCATTCAGTCTGGTACCATTTCGACTATCGAGGTCTCGAACGAACCAGTCGCCGTTCTTGGAGAAGATTTCACAGTGCCGCCGACTGCAACGATTGCTGTGCAGCACGATCTGATTCTCGCCGCCCCGTCCGATCACAACGGGAGAACCCGGAACGAGCGAGTGAATGTCGCACCATGAACCCGCCGACGCTACGACAAGATACGCCGACGCGGTGATCTCGCCGCTGTCCATCGGAGCTTCAATCATTTCAATCCCTGACTTCAAAGGCTCTGTCGTACAGTGAGGTTGTTGAGCGACAATCCCGGCTCAGACACATGAATCGCGAGCGGCGAGTCATGCAGGCTGAGAAGCGACACAGTCATGACCGGCACCAAAGCGGTGATGAATGTGGCGGTCCGTACCCGTCAGATCGCTCATGCACACCGCCAACTCGATAGCTGGACCATCAGCGCTGTGGTCGATCAGCGGGCACAGCAAACTTGGGGCCGAACGGGAGAAGTCTCTGGCGGCAGTGTTGAAGTGAGGCTAACCATCGGCAGTCACGTATACAGAAACTGTTTGCAGGTGCTGAAACACGCGGACGGCTTGCCTGGAAATCGATATGGAAGTGGCCATTGTGAGGCATGTTGCACGATGCAACGTGCTTCCAGAAATAGTTCGGTTCCGAGACTCCCTGTCCGAAAAAAGTTGTCGGCTACAACCTGGCACCACACGAATTGATCTGATAAGTTTCCGCCCTTGTCAGCCGTTCGACGAAGTCAACTGTGCCACAACCCTGTTGAACTCGGCGGTCAAAGACGGACAGAGACACGCATCCGTAGCTCAATTGGATAGAGCACCGGTCTTCGGAACCGGGGGTTGGAGGTTCGAATCCTCCCGGGTGTATTT
>CALDJX010000652.1 GCA_937899075.1 uncultured Planctomyces sp.
CAGCCGCAATTTCGAGTAAGGAACACTCAAATGAGACGCGTCAAAGGTATTAAACTAGTCCCCGCACTTCTCGCCTTGGGACTATTGATTCAACCGCTTGCCACTACACAAGCTCAACAGCCCGGCGCATCGCAGATCACCGATGTTGAACTAAAATCTGACAACTCGTTCCAGGGAAAACCTGTCGACGCACGTGGTCAGGTTCAGCCGAACACTCCGGTGACGATTCAGAATGTCCAGACCGGCCAGATCATCCGAACCACGACCGCTGCTGACGGAACATTCGGAGCCCCGAACCTGCAGCCTGGCGTCTACGACGTGACCGTCGGCCGCATGACCTCGACCGTTCGCGTCTGGCCATTCCAGGCAGCACCAGCAGGCAGCATTCAACAAGTCGCCTACCAGCCAGGTGCCAATAATGTCCAGCCGATCAGAGAAGCGGCAGGTTTCAATGGCGGAGTCGGAACTGGCGGCGGCGGTGGAATTCTCGGCGGCACAAGCGGTTTGCTTGTCGGTGGAGCAATCATCGGCGTAACTGCTGGAATCATCATCGCAGTGACTGCCAGCTAATCAGCACGCACAACGATACGAAAACACAAAGAAGCCGCGACTCGATTGAGTCGCGGCTTCTTTCATGCGCTGACCGCAAAGTGACAAACAGCGACGCAAGTCGCTCAGCACCGGAGACTTCAACAAGGTCCACAGTTTCCAGAGAAAGCAACGGTGCACTATTCTCGCAGGACAAGGCCTTCGTCGAGGCCGGCGAGTTCGATGCCGCTTACGACGAGCTCTACAACGCGAGGCTTCGAGCCCCTGAGGCCACACTGGACGAACCAGTACTCAAGGTTTTGGCGATCGGACTCGCGAAGAAACGACAGTGGGACGAGGCCGCTGAATTGATGCAGGAATACATCGACGCCTGCCCCGACAGCAGCGACTCGATGAGACTGAGACTTGCCAACGTCTTACTCAAAGGCACGAACGACGGAAGAGCTGCGTTTCGAGTGCTGAAGGAAGTCAACCAGGAAGCGCTTTCGGAGGACGCTCTTGCCACGTTCAAGAAGCTGCTCAAAGCGGCGAAAGAGTCTCGGTAGAGCAGATTCACGATTCGTCTTAAGCGAATCGCGATACCAGCACGAAGCGCCAGCGAGTGAATTCCGCAGGTACTTGATTCACTCGCTGGCGCTTCGTGCTGGTAAATATTGGATACCAATTCGGAAAATGCTCTAGTCATCACGCGGCGCCAATCAGCCAGCCACGCGAATGTATTCGTCCTTCTTTGGCGGTTCAGCCGGAGCAGGCGTATGCCCCTTCCAGTCTTCCATCCCCTGGTAGACGCCAAGAAATCGCAGAAGCCGTCTGAAAACAGCTCGCGGCCAGGTTGCTTTCCCGAGAGGAATCAGTCGGACGAGGCCGGGGGTCAGCAGGTGCGTCTTTCGTTTCTTCACACACCGAACAATCTTTGCAGCCAAGCCCTCAGGAGTCAGGATCGGCGTCAGCAGCGGAGCCTTCACCCCTTCAAACATTCCTGTGTTGATATAGCTCGGGCAGATCACTGACATGCCGACGTGCCCGCGCCCGGCCATCTCCAGCTCTTCTCTCAGTGAATCGGTAAATCCAAGCACGGCCCACTTGCTGGACGCATAAGTCGCGGCGTTCGGAAGTGCGACCAGGGCGGAAGCGCTCGCGATGTTGACGATGTGGCCTTCGTCGCTGTCGATCAGATCCTGCAGGAAGAGGTGCGTTACAATCACCGGCCCGTGGATATTGACGTCGTAGGTGACGAGATGTTTTTCGAGCGGCACATCCAGAAACTGTCCACCAGAGACAATGCCGGCGTTATTGACCAGAACGTGAATTGGCCCGTGATCAGCATGAACCTGGTCTCTCACATGCCGAACGTCGGCCGGGTCCGTGACATCCATCACGTAACCCGCACAGGGCAGAGCTTCGATCTGAAGCTCGCACACGGCTTCGGTGACGCGCTCCGCTTCGCGATCGGTAATGATCACGAAAGCTCCCTCCCTGGCGAAAGCTTTGGCAGTGGCCAGGCCGAGACCGTGGCCAGCTCCGGTAATCAGTACTCGTCGTGATTTGAGATTCTTCATGTCGAGCCTCCTCGAATTGCGGAGTCCGGTGCGGCGATGCTGCATTTTATCCTGCCAGAACCATTTCATTCGGCCAGAAATTGCAGCCAGTTCGTCAGACCAGTCCCCCTTTCATGGCGTGATAGCCCAATGTTGAAAGATTCCACAAGGACGGATTCTGGAAGAGCCGGCACAGCGACCACGCCACCGACTCCGGTGCCGGATGCGATGCCAGCCAGACCGGCTTCGGAAGAACCATCAGCGGAGCTTCCAGAACTGTCTTCTCGATCCCCGTCAGCATGAACGAATTGTGAACCCAGCCGGTGCCGCTCTGAATGTCCTGACGCGTTGAACTCGGATGCCCGCCCCACGGAGGGCTCATCAATGCAAAGACGACTCCCGACCACTGATTCTGTGCAACGACTCCGTAGCGAAGTTTGTCGACACACTCATCAAGAACCTGTCGTGTCGCCGGCTTTCGTTTGAAACGGCCAGGCACGGTGATCGATGCCGCCAGAGTTCCCCATAGTTTTTCATTACAGAACTCAGTCGCTTTGCGCAGAAACTCTTCAGGACTGGCCGCGTCGATCGGAACTTCGGCACAGACACAAACAAAAGATTCACTGGCGAACAACGGCGAGTCTTCATCTGGTTTAACATTGCGAATCAACGTCCAGGGCAACGTTCCGTCCGCTTGACCAGTCCCGGCCACAAACGTCGTCATACCGCCTGTGCATGTCCGACTTCCCGAAGCGCCGCCGCCAGCGTTGTTTCGAAGAAGCTGTTGAGCTTTGTCAGCCGTCAGTCCGGAATACTGTTCGAACCGCTGCTCGGCTCCGGGGTAATAGGCCACTCGCTGCGGAACTTGAGCAAGTGCGTTCTCGATGCGTTTCAGAAATCGTTCTCGGTCGGGCCACTGTTTCCACGTCACGATGACCCGAGTCGCCACGCAGTTGAATGCGGCGTTGTTGGTCATCGAGGCGACGATGTTCTGGGCCTGAAAATTCAGTGCCGGTTTCGAATAAGCCCCCGGGACGACAACCCACGGCGTCACGTTGCCGAGTTCGCTGCCGACCGACTTGCTCAGAACAGGCTCGTCGCGACGTTTGCGATCTTCGCGTTCACTGCCGGGCGGCCCCCAGACGATCGCGTCGTGAGTCGCCCCGGAACCGGTAATGTGAATATCGTCGACGCGTTCGTCCGCAACGGCCGCTGCGCCGATTTTTGCGTCTCCCGAAATGATTCTCAGCAAATCGTTCTCGACCAGCGGCGCGAACGCCCGTTCAAAGATTGGGCCAACGCACTCGTTGACAGGATTCATTTTCAGCAGCACGGCTCGGTTGTCGACGCAGAGTTTCGTCAACATATCGGCCGCCGGAATTCCGCTGACGTTTCCAGCACCGAGCACCAGTGAAGTGCCCGTCTTTTCAAGTGATCCGTACGCCGGTGCCAGCGACGCTTCGAGGTTGTCCTCGCCAATGTCCGGCGTTAACCAGGTCGTCGCGCGGAAACCGACAAATGTCACCGAATCGAAGAAACCGGGACACGGCGTCATTCGGATCCCGATGCGACCGTCACTCTTCCGAACAGGTTTGGCGGGAAGCTTCGGAGTGCCGGTCCGATCAATCTGTCTCATGGTTCTCAGGAAAAGCTGCAACTGGCGCAGCGTCGCCGCCGGGCCGCCAAGGACTTCCTGAGCACGCTCTCGACTTCCGCGAGCAATCCCTTTCGACTCGCAGACCACGTCGACCCACTCAGGAGCAACGCAGCAAATCCCGTCGACACATTGTTCCAGTAAAGCGATCCGCTGTCGGACGTTCATCCTGCTCAGGCGGTCTCGGCCGTCGGTCAGTTTTTCCAGACAACGATCGAGCGACGCCGCATCCGCCTGCACGACTGGCGTGCCAGCAGATTTTGCTGGAGTGTCTCCCCCGACCGATGTCGGCACCTGGTGAGGCAGACGGCTCGCGCCTTTCACAATGTCTGGACCGGGACGGATCATCGCTGCTTACTCCTTTAAGTCCGGGGCAGGTTCGTCTGAACTCGTTGGATCAAAGTCCGCCGCCGTGCCTGCCGCAGAAACTGCCGACTCCGGGACGAGTTCCGTGTCCCGTTGCTGCTCGGCCGACTCTGAATCGGTACGAAGTTTACGACGAAGCACTTTTCCCAGGAAGTTCTTTGGCAGCTCGTCAACGATCACTTCCACAATTCTGGGGCGCTTATGCTTGGCCAGACGCTCTGCCGCGTAAGCGTCAAACGTGGCTCGATCAAATTCGGCGAGCGATCGCACGCTGACAACAGCTTTGACGATCTCTCCGCATTTAAGATCAGGCTCGCCCACGATAACAACGTCTTCGACGCCCGGAGCATTTTTCAGCACGGGTTCGACATCAGCCGGGTAGACGTTGAAACCCGACGTGATCACGAGGTCCTTCTTTCGATCGACGATGCGGAAAAATCCGTCCTCGTCACACGTTCCCATGTCGCCCGTGTAAAGCCATCCGTCGCGGATAACCTCGGACGTCGCCGCTTCATTCTGCCAGTAGCCGAGCATAACCTGCGGCCCTCGGGCGACCAGCTCGCCGATTTCGCCCGGACCTAGAATGGTCGTTCCGTCATCGCCGTCGACAATTCGAACTTCTGTATCCGGCAGCGGCAGACCAATTGTTCCCGCCCGGTTCGTCCCGTCGAGCGGCCCGGTGCAAATGACGGGACTCGCTTCTGACATCCCGTAGCCTTCAACCAGCGTTGCCCCCGAGTAACGAGCGAACTCGTTGGCGATCTCATCGGAAAGCGGAGCACCGCCTGAAACGACATACCTCAACGCTTTGAACTGAACCGGTCGGTCGCGAAGGACTTCGTTAAGTGCTGCGAGCATCGCCGGCACTGCTGGAAAAATCGAAGGCTGATGCTCCTCGATCAGCCGCAGCACGATTCGCGGCACGAAGCGATGATGGATCACCAGCGTCGCCGCCATCGCGATGCCTGACATCGCGCACGACGTCAAACCATAACTATGGAAAAACGGCAACACGGTGAGAATCTTCTCGCGAGCCTCGTAAGCTCCGCCCCAGTTGTAGATCTGCCAGGCGTTGGCGATCAGATTCCGGTGGCTCAACGTAACGGCCTTCGGAGCCCCGGTCGTTCCGCCGGTTGGCAGAATGTAAGCAGGCTCGTCCAGCGACGTTGACTTCACCGGCTGAAAATCGGCATCGCCAGCAGCGACCTGATCTTCCAGTGAATGATGCGTCGGATGATCGGAAGCAGGCCAGAATCCGAAACGCTGAAGCCTCGCAAACGCGTAGGCAACTTTCTGCCACGCCGGCAATCGATCGCCCAGCGTTGCGAAGAGAATGTGCTCGGGCTTGTACTTCGCGTTGACAATCAGCGGAGCCAGCATGTCCAGACCGATGACGACCTTGCAGTCCGTCGTCGTCATGAACGTGTCGATTTCTTCTGCCACCATCAGAGGGCTCATCGCGACGGCGATTCCGCCAGCCATCCAGATGCCGTTCAGGACGGATAGATACTCGGGCAGATTCGGCAGCAGCACGCCGACTCGATCGCCGGGCTTCACACCAAACTTCACAAGAGCGGAAGCGGTGCGGTGAGCGTTCTCCGAAAGTTCGCGATACGTGACCGTCTGCTTGTAATAGTGGCAGGCGATCCGGTCGGGATGCCGCGAAGCGGTCCGCTCAAGCAGGCCCCATGCATGGAGCTCGGGATAGTCCAAAGTTCGCGGCACAACGTCTGGATAGTGATCCAGCCACGGCCGATCGGACGTATCGAAAGTTTGCAGAGTTTTCGTCATGTCGGGCTCCCGATGTCGTCAAACTGGCTCAATCAAGAGTCAGCCGGACTGGGTGGGATGGTCCCGTCTCACGACTGCCGAACGGCAGCCTTCGGAACTGAAAATGAAGTGCGGCTGTTCTGTCTCGCGATTGACTCACAATTCAACAGAACACTCGCTCGGCATTTTCCGGCTCCGCCACAATCTGCATCAGAAGCTAAGTTCCAGTTTCGCATATTTTAGCGGTCATCCGGCGAGCGTTGCGAGGTA
>CALDJX010000653.1 GCA_937899075.1 uncultured Planctomyces sp.
GGGTGGCGGGTGGCCCCGGTTGCTTCCAACCGGGGCGGCGAAGCCGCAAGAGGTGGGACAGATTGCGTGGTGATTGCTTCTCTTGTCGCTGCTCGACACTGATTGCGAGCAATCTGTGCCACCCGAGAGAATACATTCTCCGGTGCGTCGAGACGCACTCTAAGAAATACTCGCGGTGGTTTCAGATGCCTTCTCAACTTTCACAGCGCAGTATTTGAATTCGGGGATGTTTCGGTTGGTGAACCGGTTGTGTCGATTGGTGAGTCTACGCACAGGTTCGCTGTGTAGTTGACTCTTTCCTGGACATGACCGAACAAGTTCATACTGCAAGCAACGCGGCAAGTCGAAACGGAAGACTGCGAGCCAATATCACACAAATGCAAAGGGTGCCAGAATGTTTCGCGTCAACTGGAAGTTCGCTGTTCCTGCCTTCGCGGTGTTCATGTTGCTGCTGTCGGGGCAGGGTATCTCCAGTGTTTTGTCCAAGGGAAGGCCTGCAGTAAGTCCGAGTGCCGAGGCAGGACAGAACGGAAGGACAGTCGCTCGAGACCGAATTCTTCAAGGACCAGGTAAGGCTGCCGAGAATGTCGGTCGAGCTGGCAACGCGGGAAGTGCACTTGATCTGCCTGCTGCTACTCCCAATTGAGACAGCCTGAAAGCAGACGCGTTCTCGCCGTGTGGTCAGGCTCTTGGTTACTTCCGTGGGAAGGCGACTCAGGTTGCTGATGATTCGCGGGTGGCCGCGGTTGCTTGCAACCGGGGCGGCGAAGCCGCAAGAGGTTGGATTGGTTGCGTGGTGATCGTTTCACTTGTCGCTGCGCGACACAGATTGCGAGCAATCTGTGCCACCCGAGTGGATCCCGGAGATACGTTCTCTGGTGCGTCGAGACGCACCCTACGAAGTGCTGGCTGTTGCTTGCGAAGCCTTCTCGACTTTCACGGCGCAGTATTTGAATTCGGGGATTTTGCCGTAGGGGTCCAGAGCGTCGGTGGTGAGGATGTTGGCGGCGGCTTCTCGGAAATGGAACGGGATGAAGACGCATCCAGGGTCGATGGAATCGTCGGAGCGGACGGCCAGGCTGATGGTTCCTCGGCGGCTGCTCACGCTGATGTGGTCACCGGCTGCCAGGTTTAAGGTCGCCACATCGGACGGGTGCATGGCGGCGAAGGCGTCTGGTTCGATTGAATTCAGCGCAAAGCTGCGGCGAGTCATGCTGCCGGTGTGCCAGTGCTCCAGCACGCGGCCGGTGTTGAGGATGAACGGGTACTCGTCGTCGGGAAGTTCGTCGGCTGGTAGGTAAGGACACGGGACGAAGCGGCCTCGACCGGACTCCGTCGGGAATCCCTCGCCGAACAGAATCTGCACTCCGTCACCGGTTTCCGGATCCGGGCAGGGCCAGAGCTTGCCGGTTGGTCCGAGGTTGTCGTGTGTCAGGCCGGCGTAGCTGCTGGTAAGCGATGTGAACTCGGCAAAGATTTCGGCGGGCGATGCGTAGTTCATCGGAAAACCGAGTCGCTCGGAAATGTCGCAGATGATCCGCCAGTCTTCGCGCGATTCGCCGGGTGACTCAAGCACGGGACGTCCGACCTGAACTCGGCGGTCGGTGTTGGTGTACGTGCCTGATTTTTCGAAGTAGCTGCTGGCCGGCAGGATGACGTCAGCGAATTCGGCCGTCTCGGTCAGAAAGATGTCCTGCACGACGAGGAAGTCCAGCGCGGCCAGAGCCTTCCTCACCTTGTTACTGTTCGGATCCGAAATGAAAGGGTTCTCGCCGAGGATGTACATGCCTTTGATTGATCCAGCGAGAGCAGCTTTCATGATCTCGACGACAGTCAGGCCTGGATTTTCGTCGAGCGTTTTCCCCCACGCCGTTTCAAACTTCTGTCGGATGGCGGCGTCGGTGACTGGCTGGTAGTCCGGAAAGACCATCGGAATCAGGCCGGCGTCACTGGCGCCCTGAACGTTGTTCTGACCTCGCAGCGGATGCAGCCCCGAACCGGGCTTGCCCACGTTGCCGGTCATCAGGCACAGCGAAATCAGACACCGTGCGTTGTCGGTTCCTGTTATGTGCTGAGAGATGCCCATCCCCCAGAAGACGAGCATGCTGGGGAGGGCTGAGGGACGAGGGTCGAGGGACGAGAGATTCTGTGCGACTTTCCCCTCGACTCTTGACCCTCGTCCCTCCGCCTTCCCCCCGATCGTTCGCGCGATGGCTCGAATTTCGTCGGCCGGAACTCCACAGATTTTCGAAGCGACTTCCGGCGAGTAGTCAGCCAGCAGCAGCGTCTTGAGTTTCTCGAAGTCTTCCGTGTGCGCGGCGATGTAATCCTGATCGACCAGCCCTTCGGCAATCAGCGTGTGCATGACTCCGTTGTAAAAGGCGACGTCGGTTCCGGGTTTGATCTGGGCGAAGTGCGTGCAGAAGTCAGCGAGGTCATGACGCCGCACGTCGACCATGATCAGTTTCGTGCCCTTCTTTGCGGCGTCCTTGATGAACGTTGCGGCGACCGGGTGGTTGGATGTGGCGTTGCTGCCGGTAACCAGCGCGACGGCCGATCGCGCGACATCGGCAAAGACGTTGGTGACGGCTCCGGATCCGATTGTTTCCATCAGAGCCGCAACAGACGACGCATGACAAAGCCGCGTGCAGTGATCGACGTTGTTGGTTCCGAAGCCGCAGCGGATCAGCTTCTGAAACAGATAGGCTTCCTCGTTCGAGCATTTTGC
>CALDJX010000654.1 GCA_937899075.1 uncultured Planctomyces sp.
CACCCCCGCCCGGTTGCGTTTGACAAACTTCTGCATCCGATACCGCACCGAGGGCGGACTGGCGCTGACGGGCTCATCACACAGATGTCGCTGGATATCTTCTGCCAGACCATTGGCTGATTCGTAACGGCGACCACGATCTTTTTCCAGCGCCTTCATGATCACCCAGTCCAGATCGCCCGCGATGCTGCGAGTCAATCGAACCGGATCGATCCGGCGGTGCGCTGCTACGCTGGGCAGACTGCCGCTGCCGCTCAATCGTGAACTGGGGATCGGTGGATCCACTTCCTTGATCAGCCGCAGGATTTCCGCGAAGGCGGCTGCCTTGAACTGGTCTTTTTCCAACGGAGTTGTCCCCGTCTGCAATTCATACAGAATCACTCCCAGTGAATACACGTCAGTGCGGGGTGTCGATGTCCAGGTTATTGGACTCGGCCTGTTCGGGACTCATGTACAACGGCGTCCCCAGCATCATGCCGTGAGCCGTGTACAGGGATTGATCCGTCAGAGACTGGTGCATCGCCTTGGCGAGCCCAAAGTCAATCACCTTGGGCACCGGCTTGCCATGGTACAGGCAGACCAGAACGTTGGCCGGTTTCAGGTCGCGGTGAATGATGCCCTTCTGATGCGCGTGCTGAACTGCCTGACAGATCGGAATGAACAGCTCCAGCCGTTCACGGACGGAGAGTCGCGCCTCGTCACAGTACTCTGTGAGCGGCACACCTTTGACGTACTCCATCGCAAAATACGGGCGGCCCTGCTCGGTCATCCCGCCATCCAGCACCCGAGCAATATTCGGATGATCCATCAGGGCGAGTGCCTGGCGTTCGGCTTCAAACCGAGCCAGCACCTGTTGCGAATCCATCCCGGCCTTGATCAGTTTGATCGCAACTTTGCGTTTGATCGGCTCGGATTGCTGGGCCACCCAGACGGTGCCCATCCCGCCTTCACCAATGGCTTCCAGCAATTTGTAAGGGCCGATCATGCTGCCGGGAGCTTCGAATGCATTGGCCCCGGAACTCACTTCATCGTGCGCTGAGATAAACGTGGCCTCAAGGGGCTTCGGAGTGCTTCCCTAGACAAACGTTTGTTCGATGTCTGCCGCTGGCTTTCGCTCCATAAAACTGCCGGCCTTCTGGAGCGAGGCGATGAGTTCACCAACTTCGGTCCGAAGTTCCTGATCACCAGCGCAGGCATCGTCGATGAACTGAGCCCGAAGCTCCGTTGATTCCTGCTCCAGCGCCTGCATAAAGATCGCTCGGGCTCGTTGATTGTGATCGGAGGCGTTGGTCATCAGAAAACGCTCAGTCATTGGCTGAATTCAAATTTGTGTCCACAAACACAAGCGTTTTTCGACGGGGCTGAATCTCATGGCATGTAACGAAATTTCAAATTTCATCGGAACGATTGTCTCTGCGGATTTCTCGATGCAGCCAGGCTTTGGCGTAAGCCCAATGGCGATAAGCAGTTGCGCGGGACACGCCCCGGATTTCTGCAGCCTGTTCAAGGTCCAGCCCACCGAAATAACAGAGCTTTGTGAGCTCCGCCGCCGTCGCGTCTTCGCCCGCAAGAAGATCCAGAACTTCGTGAATCTGTAGGACTTCATCGGGCGCGCATCCGCCAGCAATATCGACCTGGTCGAGATCCACCCGCTTCAGGTCGCCACCGCGTTGTCCACAAGGATTCTCCTCATGGCTTCTGACGCGGCGGCAAAAAAGTGCCGCCTATTTTCCCACTGCTGTGGCATCTCCCGATCGGCGAACTGCAGCCAGACCTCATGCACCAGCGCCGATGCCTGCAAAGTTTGCCCCGGCTTCTCGCGGGCCAACCTGACGGCTGCCATCTGTCTTAACTCTTCATAGACCAGCGGTAAAAGCACTTCCTCTGCGCTGGGGTCACCAGCGGCGATGGCTTACAGGATGTGAGAGACGTCAGGCATAGGCCGATTTCTATCTCGGAACTATATCTGGACAAAAGTGTCCGGAAACCATCCACAGCGGATTATTTTTGAAAATTGTCTCCGGCGTCGCCTGCCCATCAATAGCGTAGTTTTCACAACAAATGAAGTGGTTGACGCCGTGATGCTGCCCGGTCATGATTCTGGCCACAGCGTTAACGACGGTAACGAACTTGAAAATATCGCCTTGCAATTCGAAACCCGCATTCAAGCACTTGATTCCGCGATGCTTTAGTCTTGTGCCGCAACACAAGAACGGTTCCCGATTTGTTAGAGAGAGAGCAAGGGGGCCGCGTGGGAATTTCGTCGCAAAATTTTGTGTCCGTTACGATGCAATCCTGCATTCGGCCAGGGAACCGCCCGGCAAGTTTCTGCAATGGTGAGCCGCGACGGGCGAGCGACCGGACACACATATCGCTCAGCAACTGAGGAACGGTGCATCGCAGCCGAGGCCTGCCGATTTGCGTTATCGATTTGAGCACGCGAGATGGTCGGTTTGGGGACTGAAACTCGCTTGTTGTTGCTCTCTCAGGACCAATCCTTCTGAGTTGGCACGAGAGATCTGGAATGTCGTCGTTTCGACCGATGAGTGTGATGATGTTTACGAGACATCGTGCATCACATGATTGCTGCATCGGTACGTCCGACCAAAGCGTGTTGGGAATTTGTTGTGTCCCGAGTCGGGTGATGTGACCAGAGCCGTTTCATACGACTTAACTTCAGCAAGGGTGGCACCGCTGGCACGCCAGCTCTCAAAAGATCGCTCCTTGTATCGAGGCGAACGGTGATTAAGCATTCCAAAATTCGCGATCACCTCGTGCAATGATGATACACGTCAAGGCGGCGAAGAAGCCAAAGGCGATCGGGCTAACCGTCGGAATGGCTGCAAGCAGAACCGCGATCACCGACCATGCGACTCCAATCCAGCGATAGGCGGTCCAGAAGTTGCCGCTTTTGGCAAACAAAGCCACTGAAGAGATAACGGCCCAACAGGGGTAGAAGACGGCAATCGCACGATAAGGGTCCGCATGAAACATGATGCTCAGACTCGTGAGACAGGCGAGAGATCCGACGGCGTGCCCGATCCAGATCGACCATAACCCTCGACGTGCTGATTCGGATGCGCGATTGAATTGCTGGCTCGCGCCGAATGTAGCGAACAAGGGAGCGTATCCAACAAAGATTGCCAGCCAGACCCAGGGTTCAGACGCACGAAGACGCAACAGAAACCAGACGACTGCACCGTTGGCGAACAACAGCGGCGCGACGACCATCCACAACAAGTGTCGAAGTCCAGGAAAGAAACGATTCCAGCGAGGCCGGTTCAGCCATGTGGCAAGATCATCGGCAAACTCCTTCGCTGATGCATGTCGCGACGAGGGATCTTCGGCCATCGACTTCTGACAAATTCGGAGCAGCTCGACTGGCAGCGTGCTCGGAAAACCATCGGCCTCGCGCGGCGAACGCCCCGTCAACGCGGCCCACAGCGTCGCTCCCAGTGAATAGACGTCTGAAGAGACTGACCTGTTCGCGGCAATTTCATCCGGTGATGCATTTCGCTTCGCGGCTTGTGCCAGTTCTGGCGCCATGTAGGCCAGAGTTCCAGCGACGCCGGTTGATGTCATGCTCGCGTCGCAGGCATCAAACTCCGCAAGCCCGAAATCGCTGAGCAATGGACGATCGGTTTCGGTCTCGATCAGAATATTGTGTGGCTTGATGTCACCGTGAAGTATTCCATGTCGATGAACGGCGTCAACGGCCCTCGCGATTTTCTCGATGTAGCCTGCCATGCGTTCGGGGACTGGCACTTCTGACTTGAGCACTTCCAAAGGGCTGGGCACTTGTGAAGTGTTGGATACATCAGGCTTGCTGAGCTCATTGAGTGTTGTCCCTATCACAAACTGCATTGAAAACCAGGGGCAACCGTCGATCTCGCCGACCTGATAAACGGGCACGATGTGTTCATGGGCGACGTACGCTGCC
>CALDJX010000655.1 GCA_937899075.1 uncultured Planctomyces sp.
AGCTGTGCACGTTTTTCAGAAACGCGACCTGTTTCGGGTGGCCGTGTTTGCTTGCAAACAGGGCCGCGCAGCGGCAGGAGGCTTCACGTTGGGGCCGGATTCGAGTGTGTCTGGTTGAGACCTCTTGTGGCTCCGCCACACCGGTTGCAAGCAACCGCTGCCTCCCTCTCGGTCGAAAATCAACCGGTGCCGCCCGCGTCTCGGTCGTTTATTGGCCCTGCAACAGTGCTTGTTGGAATTCCACGAAGCTGAGTGCGGTGCCTTGAAGCTCTACGACGAAGTCTGGACGCTCTTTCAATACTGAAAACAACGAATCCATCTGTGATGCATGGTCGCGGGCAGTTGCGCCTGGAGAGAACGTCGTGAAGCCATTTTCTCCTTTTACTTCCACGTTATATGCATCCGAATTTCGAGTGACGTTTAGAAATTGACCTGCAGAGTCTTCAACGTACGGCAACATGGTGGCGAATTCGAGCGTGCCGCCGGACACCGTTTGCCGTGAAATCATGTCGCTCGAAAAAGAATGAGTCGCTGACTTGGCCCCCGATGTAGCTGTAATCTGCCGAACCAGAAGAGGCATGTTTGTTGAAAAGTGGATTATCTTGAGCATCATGATCGGACTATTTTTTGCTATCCTAATGCCATAGACGATCTGTGCTGACTTTCCGTGGGCCGTGATTGCGTCAACATCCGGCATCATATCGCCGGGAAACGCGATGTCATAAATCTCGTCATCTTGGGCTCTGCCGACGATCATGCCTTCAGTTAGATCGTCAAGGTCGTAAGCACTGGAGATTGCAGGTTCTGGTAGAGACGGGCTGATAACTGGAGATTCTGGTAACGAAGGACTGGTGACGGAATGTGTGGGGGCTGAATCAGAAGCAGGTGAGACATTAAATGAGGACGCTGGCGGAGCGTCACCGCATCCAGCAATGAAGATTGCGACTATGAGACTGGCACGATTCATTGGAGTACCGATTTCGCAATAACGAACAAGTTTACGCGGTGAGTACTGACATCAGGACCAATGGCACCGCCCGCTCGTGTGGAACGCCTATTCGACATTGTTGGCGAGATGGATTCCGTTATCAGACAGAACCTGCAGCCAAGTCTGAAACGCATTCTCGCAGAGCCCAGCTGCGTCGCCTAACAAGTTGCCATCTCGATCCTGAATTGTACACGAAAACTTCCAGACAAAATCGTTGAATTGGAACTTGAGATCGCCGACCGTAGCGGAACCTACGAATTCAAACTCGGGAATCGAATCACCCCACATTATCAGCGTTGGTTTGAGTCGATGTGGGAACGAGGCCATGACACCATGAAC
>CALDJX010000656.1 GCA_937899075.1 uncultured Planctomyces sp.
AGCGGAACGGGGAGCGGAACGGGGAGCGGAATCGGCGACGTCGGTTTCCGGGGCGGCGATCGTGATGCCGACGACCTCGTCGCGAGGCTTGTCGAGCATTCCTGGTGGCAGGACGGATTCTTTGAACTTTGTGTTTTCGAGCGTGGACTCGTCGCCCCATGTCAGGTCCGCGTCGCCGCGTCCTCGACTGATTCCACCGCTGCCTGGGACTCCGCCCGCACATTGACCGCCGGAGTTCGGGCAGTTGGGACAGGTGCAGACAACATCCCCCGGGCCGCTGCATTTGCAGCCGGCTTCGCATCCGGCACAGCCCTGACAATTTCCGCCTTTGCATTTGGAACGAAGCTCGGACAGCTTCTTCGACTCCCCTTCCAGGAAATCGCTCAGGCCGTCAAGCATTTCTGATAACTCGGCTGGGTCCTTCGGTAGTTGAAATCCGCCGGTGCTGTTTTTCATCAGCCGCTGCAGTTGATCTTTCAGGTCTCGCGGCATGTTGTCGAACGCGCCTTTGTCGGCCATTTTCTGCAGCGTCTCCAGCACGTCTTTGCTCAGCATCTCCATCGACTCGATCGACAGTTTCGAAAAATCTCCGTCGGCGGCATTCTTCAGCGAGGCCAGTGCCTGCTGAGCGGTCACCAGTTCAGCGGCCGTCGTCTCGACGCGCATCCGCATGCGTTCCTGCAGAGCGTCGACGGTTTCCCACTTCTCGTGAGTCAGCGGCGTGTCTTTGGTTTCTTCGACCAGCTTGGCGATTTCGTCTTCCAGCTCCTGCTTTTCTTCCTCTTCCAGCACGTCGGACTTTTCGAGTTCCGTCAGCAGTTCCTGGAGCTGCGATGTCGCCTGCTCACCCGCCGTATTCTTGAGCGTTGGGGCGGCTTCCACTTCGCGAAGAGGCACCAGGCACGCCGCCAGCACAAACACAAACGGCCCGGCCATCTGCCGAGCAAACCTCACCGGCCGATACTGCGGCAGGCTGGTCTTCCACAGAGTCTCAAGCTGAGGCAGACGTTCTTCCCACAGTTCGTCGGGAGCTTCGCACAGCGTCATCAGCAACCCGCCCGCTTCGAGCCGATTATCCAGCAGTGCGACCGACTCCGTCCGGGAAAACAGTTCGCGGCCAGAGATCCACCACGCCGCAAACGCAACAGGAACAGCCCCCGAGACCAGCCACAAAACGTTCGGCCAGAACTCAGGCATGGCGAGCTTCGTAATCAACACGGCGCTGCCCAGGACAAACAGGTAAACCGCCAGCCAGTCAGCCGCTGAAGTCAGAAACTGCCCAAACCGCAACCGCCTCCAGCACCGAGCGATCCAGAGTTCGGCATTCGGCGCTGATGGTTTTCCTGCGGCCATATTTCCATCTCCTGCGGCAACGCTCACGGAGTGAGCCAAGTCTGACAGACAGCAAACAGTCTACCGAGAACTCTTCATCAAAAACCACGTGGGATCAGACTCCAGCTGTGTCTTCCGTCGATCCTTCTTCGGCTGCCGAACTTTCGATCGCCGCACGATTCAAGGCTTTGAGGTACGCTCGGGCGCTGGCGGCGACGATGTCGGTGCTCACGCCTTTGCCGTGGAAGACTCGGTCGTTCACTTTGATTTCGACCATCACCTCGCCCTGAGCATCCTTGCCGGTGGAGATGCTGCGGACCTGGTAGTCGGTGAGGACGGCTTCGATGCCGACGACTCGTTCCAACGCTTTGAAGATCGCATCAACCGGGCCGTCGCCGGTTGCGGCGTCCTGGAAGACTTCGTCGGAACCCTCTCGGCGCATCTCCAGCGTGGCCGTGGGGAGCACGTCGGTTCCGGCGACGGTATGAAATCGGTCGAGCGACCATTGATCCTGACTCTCGCCGACGTGGCCTTCGATCAAAGCGATGATGTCCGAGTCGTAGACGTCCTTTTTCTTATCAGCGAGTGCAATGAATTCGTCGAAGACTTCCTGCACGAGGGCGTCGTCGAGTTCGTAACCGAGATGCTTCACACGATCCTTGAACGCGTGCCGACCGCTGTGTTTGCCGAGGACGAGATTCGTGCCGACGTACCCGACATCGTCCGGCCGCATGATTTCGTAAGTGCTTCGGTTTTGAAGCATGCCGTGCTGGTGGATGCCGGCTTCGTGAGCGAACGCGTTCTGCCCGACGATCGCCTTGTTCCGCTGCACGAGCATTCCGGTGATTCTGGAAACCAGCCGGCTGGTCGAGAACAGTTTCTTCGTGTTGATATTCGTGCCGACCTTGTAGTGGTCCTGCCGCGTCTTGATCGCCATGACGATTTCTTCGAGCGCGGCGTTGCCAGCTCGTTCGCCGAGACCGTTGATCGTGCATTCGACCTGTCGCGCTCCGGCTTCGACCGCCGAGAGGCTGTTCGCTACGGCCAACCCCAGATCGTTATGGCAATGCGTGCTGATGACGGCCTGCTCGATGTTCGGCACGTTCTCTTTGAGATGCCGAATGATGTTGAAGAAGTTCGACGGCGTTGAGTAACCCACCGTGTCCGGAATGTTGACGGTCGTCGCTCCGGCCGTGATGGCCTTTTCGGTGACTTCGCACAGGAAGTCGAGTTCCGTTCGAGCCGCGTCTTCCGGCGAGAATTCAACGTCGTCGGTGAAGCCTTTGGCTCGTTCGACCATCTCGACCGCTCGCTGCACGATTTCGTCTTTGCCCATCTTGAGCTTGTGCTCGCGGTGGATGGCGCTCGTGGCGAGAAACACGTGCATGCGTTTCTTTTCAGCGTCCTGCAACGCTTCGCCGGCTCGGTCAATGTCCTCGGCACGGCAGCGGGAGAGGCCGCAGATCGTTGTCTGACTGCCGAATTCGCGAGCGATCTGCTGCACCGCTTTGAAATCATCGGGCGACGCGATCGGGAAGCCTGCCTCGATGACATCGACGCCGAGTTCGACCAGAGCATTCGCGATTTCCATCTTCTC
>CALDJX010000657.1 GCA_937899075.1 uncultured Planctomyces sp.
TCGATATTCGATATTCGATATTCGATGTTCGATATTCGATGTTCGATGTTCGATGTTCGATATTCGTTATTCGTTATTCCGTTTCCAACTCGGTCATTCCCGCGCAGGCGGGAACCCAGAACTCCACGGACTACTGGTTTCCCGCCTGCGCGGGAATGACAAAATGCGAGGGGAATGACGAAAATCGGCACCCTCACCGAATTGGAGAAATTCTCTCGGAACCGGTCCTACACTGACGGCGGCACGGCAATCGGCAGGTTGAGTGACTCATCCGGCTCGGCCTCCGGATGCAGATGGCCGTTGACCATGTGCAGGACATCGTCGTCGTCGTTGAATCTCGCGGCGACGAGTGATTCGACATCGTCCGTCACCAGCTTCAGCAGATCCAGAGCCACGCTGACCACGTCGTCGTTCAACTTGGCGACTCCCCGACGCAGCAACTTCAGGCCGGCATCCAGCGATCCGTTGGGAAGATCATCAAACTGCGACAAGGCAACCGCCGCCTGCCCCGCCGTCGTCAGATGCGGATCGCTGATCAGCTTCATGAGCGCATCGAGAGCCATTTCTTCCTCACCACAGCCTGGATGCAGTGCGTAGGTCAAAGCTCCTCGAACGCTGCCTTCGGAATCGTCCATCAGGCGCAGCATTTCAAGGAACGTGTCAGACGTCAGCTTCGGCACAGAACTCAAAGCGGCCGCCGCCTGCCGACGGACGCTGGGCTCACGGTGCCGAAGAAACGGCTCAATATCGGTGGCCAGTTCTTCGGCCGCTTCGGAGTTGCGAACGAGCTCTCGCAGTGTTTCCAAATGCTGAGTCTTCAACGACGAATTCAGGATCGCTCTGAAGTCGCTGACCGATCGATTATCGAAAATCACACCGAAGTCATCCTTGTTGAAAACACAGTCGCCCGTCTTAGTCAGATACTTCAGGCTGGGCTTCATCGTGTGGCTGACTTCGCGACTGACCGTTTCCGCCCAATCGGGAGTTTCCTCATTACGAACCCAGGCAAGCAGAGCGAGAACGTGTCCGTAATTAGTCGGAGTGAGCACGCCCTTCGTCGCCGTTTCATCCGGCCCGCAACTGCTGCAACCGCCCGAGCCACAACCGCCGACTCCGCCGCGTCGCAAAGAATTCGCGGCAAAGACTCCCAGCCCGTAACAGGCCGGCACCAGATCGATGACCCACGAGACATCCTGCGACCGCGCGATCTCGGGAAACTTCTTACGGACAACTTCATGACCGATCAGATAAGCCGATGTCGCCAGCAACCGATTCGGATCCTGCGGCAGTGACTTTGCGAGAACCAGTCGAGGCAGCTCATCCGGCGTCTGTGGGCCAATGTAGACTCCGGATGCTCCGCCCAGGTTGGCATCCTCGGTCGTTTGCAGTACGAAATCTTCGTGCGACAGGTCCATCGAGTAGCAAACCTGAGCGAACATCGCCGCCAGTTCCTGCTCACTTCCCGAGCCGATCTGCGGCACATCGGCATCGCCCGGCGTCAGAATCTTTGTCTGCCGAATTTTCTCGCCACCAATCCCAGCTGCCAGATCTCGAAACCGCCGCTCGATCCATGCCTTGATTCCAATTTCCAGCGGACATCGAGGCGAAAACAACCCAAACATATACAGCTCCAGAAACTCGAAAGCCGCCCAAATGCGCGACGAAGTGACGTACTGAGTCGGAAGAATCAACAGCGCTATAATATGGCAGACCGTTCCACTGCAAGACGTCTCTCAGATGCCACATTCGCCTGACAGCCCGTTGAAAAAGTGTGCCACTGGCTTTGCCAGTGCCTTTTTGAATCGGCGAATGCAGGCAATCCAGCACTGGCAGAGCCCAGTGGCACACGTCGGATTAAGATATGTCCGTTTTTCAACTGACAACTACAGACCGATTGGTGAGTAGGCGGTTGCTCCGCGATTGTGAGCATCGCTGATGTCGCAAACGGATTTGGCGCACAGTCTGACAAACGTGCAATCGACACTCGTAAGCATCTCGCCTTGAATCCCGCTGAACGAAACAACTCAACAACACCCAAACACATACGAACAATTCCTACTGAAAGCCTTTCCGAAAAACTGCGGTCGCTTTGGATAATGAGTGAACTGGCATTTGCGAAGCGACGAAACAAAGGAAGGGTTTAACGATTTTTCCGTTTGTGAGAATTGTGTTTCAAAATGCGTCTTCGAACACTCTCGCTGTCCGCCGTGTTCGCACTCCTGGCCGCGAGCACTGCCGCGGTCGCACAATCCTCGGCATCCCATCCAGCCACGATGCCCGCCTCGCAAAATGGCACGCCAGATGGCTCACCGCTGTTTGCCGCTCTGCAGGCAGCGCCAACCGATAACGAATTCAAATCCCTGATCGGGCAGACTTCCGGTGAGCAACAGAATTCGGACGTCGGTTACTCCTTACCTAACGCCGATCATGAATTGTGCAGCGATTCGTGTGGAGCAACCGGGTGTAAATGCTCTGACAACGACCGCTGGGATTTCAGTCACGGTCTGCTGACGCCTCTCTACAAAGAGACCGGGCACCGCTACACCGGGTTCGTCGATTTCAACTATTACGGCGACACTCGCAACTTCAGCGTGCTCACAATCAACGCCGGAGCCAAACTTCCGTACGACTTCGAGTATTTTCAGTTTGTGAATTACACGAGTCCGCTCGGCAACGAATCCGCTCTCGAAAACTGGACGGACTTCTTCACCGAGATCCACCTGCGACGGCCGATCGCCAAAGACAGTGAATGGTTCAAACATCTCGATTGGACCGTCATGTGGGCCGACGGCTCCGGGCCTCAAGAGGTCGGCCGCCTGGGAGTCCGCTGGCGGTTTCAGGACACTCCCGGCCCGATCGGATCGTTCTTCCGGGACACGTTGAAACTGAATTACTCGCTCAACTTTCACTTCCTTGAAGACGACGGCTCCGGTTGGCAGATGGAGCACGTCTATCGCCGAAGCTTTCTGGACGGACTGGTCTACGTCGGCGGCTTCGCTGATCACAATGTGAACGGCACGGCGGACAGTTCTGACTGGGTCTCTGAGACTCAAGTTGGCGTAAAACTGCTCGGCAACTTCTATGCAGTCGCGGAGTACCGATACTTCAGCTTCGCCAACTCATCCCGCTTCAAGCAGGGCGTAGGAATCGGCGTCGAATACGCGATCAGGTTCCAGTAAAGCCGCCCAGTCGTCGGCATCTGGATCTGCAACCTTCAACAGTGAACCCGCAGTAATTTGCGGAACTCATTGGTCGTTTCTGCTGACGCGTGAATAGAATGCCAGCATCGCTAACCGGGAAGTGACTGACATCCTTCTGTTCAACCAACGTCGGAGTGTGACCGTGCAGCAATCGGAACGAAGGTGGGCCACTAGCCTGCTTAGTGCGACGCAGACACGTAGCGTTTCGATCGGACTGCCCGTCGCACTTCTGCTGATACTGACGAGCCTGGTCGTCGGGCATCTTCGACGTGTTGAGCAAGAAGAAATGAGGGCGGATTTCGAAGTACAAACCAGCAACGCGTTCAATCGTCTCCGTGCTCAATTCGACGTTTACCTGGAAACCGTTCGATCAATCTCCAGCCTTTACGCGACCGGCCACGAACTCGAACGAGTTCGTTTCGCGGCGTTTGTCGCTCGGACGATTCAACAATACGACGGAATTAACGGCCTTGGCTGGAACCCTCGCGTTATGCATTCCGAACGTCAGGCTTACGAGCAGGCTGCGCGAAACGACGGACTGACAGACTTTCAGTTCAGGCAATGGACGCCCGACGGCGACACGCCATGGACCGCCTCGGATGCTCAGTGGGCGAACGAGTACGTGCCTGCCTACCTGCTCGAACCGCACGAACTCAACAAGTCGGCACTCGGCATCGATGTCGCCTCAAACCCGACACGCCGTGAAGCGCTGCAACGAGCTCGCGATACGGGCCAAGCCGTGGCGACCGCAAGAATCACACTGGCTCAGGACACGGCCCACCAGGCCGGCTTTTTGATCTTCGCACCGGTCTATGCCGTCGGTGCATCGACCGAAACGATCACTGACCGCCGAGAAAACCTGAGAGGATACGCGGTCGGAGTTTTTCGAGTCAGCAGCATCGTGCAGCAGGCGATGGCCGACTTAAAGTTTGATGGAATCGCTCTGCGAATTTCCGATCAATCGGCAGACGACGACAAGCAGCTTCTATTCGACGACACAGGCAACGGCCAGTCAGCAGAGCCATCAGCCGCCAACGCAAAACCATTCATCGCAGAGTCCAGCAGCCTTTCAACCACTTTCGAGTACGAAGTCGGAGGTCGGCAATGGCAGATTGACTTCGCAGCTACTCCGGAATTCATTGAAGCAAAACAACGTTGGGACTCCTGGCTGATTCTCGCTACTGGCATTTCCAGTTCGGTACTTCTCGGAATCGTGTTGCGACTTGTCATTGGAAGAGCCACGGAAGTAGAAAAACTCGTCCGACAACGAACAGACCAGCTTCATGAAGCAAATACGCAGCTCACACAGGAGGGGCGTGAGCGAGAGATTGCTCAGGCAGAACTTCATTTAAAGGCCGCAGAACTCGAAAAGTCCAACGATCATTTAACTCGGTTCAACAAGTCAGCATCCGGGCGAGAGTTGCGAATGATCGAACTCAAACGTGAAATCAACGAACTGCTGGAAGCCTCAGGGAAACCGGCTCGCTACGACATTTCATTTACTGAAAAGTAACATTGGCTCAGCCAGTATCAGGAGTGGCGGAAGAGATTTCTGATCAACCGAACAATGACCTGAACGATCAATTCAACGAACAGTCTGCCCCGACTGATTCGCTGGCGTTCGTCGCATGGCCACGCAGCACGCCGATCATTGCCGCATGCCTGATGGCAACGGCGGCGTTGGTCGGCGTCTGGATTCTCGAAAGAAACTCAGCATCGCAATACCTGGACGAAGTCCGCGCAGACACCGTGCGAGACCTCGCAGCCGTTCGCGGCGCGGCCGAAATCGCCATCAACAGGCGAATTCATTTAACGCTGGGTTTGAGAGCGTACGTCTCGATCAACCCGGACATTAACGAGCACGAGTTTGCTGACTTCGCGGCACTGCTCATGAAAGAAGCGGACGGGATCCGCAGCGTCACTTCGATCAAAGACAACGTCATCAACGACGTCTACCCGCGAGAAGGGAACGAAGGGGCCATCGGTCTCGAATTGCTCAAAAATCCGAATCAGCGAGTCGCCGCCGAATACGCCATCGAAACCGGTCGGCCGTGGCTGGCTGGCCCGTACAAACTGGTCCAGGGCGGCGAAGCCTTTATCAATCGAGCTCCGGTTTATGTCACAGAAGCAGGGGGGCGACCCGGCGATGGCCGGTACTGGGGAATGGTTTCGATTCTGGTCGACAAGCAGACATTGTCCGATGAGATACTTAAAGCGGTCCCCGAAGATCTGACCATCGCCATCCGGGGACGTGCCAACCGCAGCGAACCCGGTGAGATTTTTCTCGGCGACCCGAAGATCGAATCGTCATTGCCGATCACGGCAGAGGTCTCGCTTCCAACCGGCAGGTGGCAACTCTACGGAGTTCCGAAAGCTGGCTGGCCCTCGGCGTCTCCTCATTCGATCAATATCTGGGGCATCGGCGCGCTGCTGTCGCTCTTCGCCTGCACGCTCGTGTTTTCAGTCGTTCGTTTGCTGCAGGGATACCGCGAATACTCTCATCGACTGGAAATCGCCAATGAGCGTGCCAGAGTCGCCCAGGAAACGGTCGAGACATCCCGTCAGAAACTCGCAGAGAAAGCAGCTCAACTGGAAACCACTGTCTCGCAGTTAGAAGACGCTCAGTCGGCAACGCTGAACATGCTGGACGATATTGAGCAAGCTCGACGAAAACTCCAGGCATCGGGCGAAGCTCTGGAGCAAAGCAACCTGGAACTTCAACAGTTCGCGTATGTGGCTTCGCATGACCTGCAGACTCCGCTGCGTGCCGTTGCCGGTTTTGCTCAACTGTTGCAAAGCCAGTACCAGGGTCAGCTTGACGATGACGCCGACAAGTACATCGCAACGATCGTGTCCAGTTGCGAGCGCATGAAAACGATGATCAACGATCTGTTGACCTATTCTCGTGTCGAGTCGCAAACGTTGCCGTTCAAACCGGTCGAGATGCTCGAAGTCTTCGACCACGCGGCGGCGATTCTGTCTGCTGCAGTCATAGAAACAGGCGGAACTCTCACACACGGAAACCTTCCCACCGTCAACGGCGACAAGGCTCAATTGTCACAACTCCTGATGAATCTGATTGGCAACGGGCTGAAGTACCACGGCGAAGAACCACCACAGGTACATGTCGAAGCCGAAGAAAGTCCAGACGAGTGGACGATCAGCATTCGGGATAATGGCATTGGGATCGAGCCGAGATTTTATGATCGCATCTTTGATATTTTCCGCCGGCTGCATACTCAGGAAGAATACAAAGGCACGGGCATTGGCCTGGCGATCTGCCGCCGAATCGTCAAAAAACATAATGGACGCCTGTGGCTGGAGTCGCAACTTGGCAAAGGCACGACATTCTTCTTCACAATCCCCAGAACGAACATTGAGACAACATCGCCAGTGGAGTTATCCA
>CALDJX010000658.1 GCA_937899075.1 uncultured Planctomyces sp.
AGACTAATGTTAGCACGCAACATTCCCGTTTCCTGAGCGGCATTGGGTGCCACGGTCACGTCAGGATTGTCCGGGTACTCACCCACCACCGTTGCCAACGAAAAGGGTGAGTTTGCAATCTATGGATTGCCGAAAGACCGAACGACGCTTTACCCGGTCATCGAGGCTCCGGGCTTCGTGGCGAAAGGGCGATTTTCGTTTCAGCTCACCGATGACGATACCACGGTGAAATGGGAACTAGCTCCGGGGGCGACGATCGTCGGACAAGTCCTTCATCAGGAAACTGGCAAACCAATTCCAGGAGTCAGTATCACTGTGGGCGACGACCGTTTTGGCGGCAGCAACGACAAAGCGCCCACTGCAACGACAAATGAGAACGGTCGCTATCGATTGATCGGGGTATCGAATGGGCAGAACATCGTTCACGCCTTCAGCGATGATTACGCTCCGGCCATGCAAACTGTTTCGGTCGCAACAGGAACCGAAACGGCGGCGAATTTCACTCTGAAAGTTGGCAAGCCGGTTACGGGGACAATTACCGACGTCGACGGGAAACCTGTCGTCGGAGTCTGGCTGGTCACCGACACCTGGAATGGCGTTCGGATGTTCAAACGTGAAGATCGAACAAACGTAAATGGCGAATTCACTCTCGCGCACATGCCGGACAGTATTTCCGAGGTCCACGTTCTGAAGAGCGGATACATCAGCCATCGAGATTTCAAAGTCCGAGGTGGCGACACTTTTGAACTGACAATGAAACCAGTGATCACACACACGATCACGGTTCGCGATGCCGCCAAAGGGAAGATCGTCCCGAAACTACAGATCGCGAAAGGCTATCTGTGGGAAGGAAACAGCGACTGGAGCTGGCGTTCGGACGAGTATGAAACCACTCGTTATTACGACAAGCTGAAGGGAGCGATGAAGGTCGAGATCGACGAAGGCTTCACTTACAAAATTGCTTATCGATTTCGAGCGACGGGTTTCAAAGAAGAGCTCGTCAACATCCCCGAAGATGCCGTTATCGGAAAAGAGTTCAAGGTCGACCTGACTCCGGCCAGCGTCTTTTGGGGCCGTGTCGTCGACGCCGCAAGCGGAAAGCCTCTGTCCGGCATCGCCGTCGCAATCGTCAGTACGGGCGACCAGATGCGCCCTGACTATTACGGAGAATACACATCGCCATGGCAGTTCCTGGAAAAGAAACGGTTCTCGGGCCAGCACACGATCACTGACGCTGCAGGAGGATTTCGTTTGTCGCCACCTTCCTCCGGTGAAAAATCCAGCATCGCACTCCTGTCCAAAGATGGCGGCTTTCACCTGATCAACGATCTGAACGACACCCTGACGTCTGCCTCGCTCAGTAAGGGCGTGTTAGAACTGCCGTTTCCGAAGCAAAGTTCAGTTAAAGGCCGCGTGACAGTTGCCGGCAAGCCGCTCGCAAATACCAAAGTGCGATTGGCATGGACTGGCTATGACGGCCCCACGAATAACGGAAATCAATCATTCGGATTCGGCGGGCAGATTACGACGGACGCTGACGGAGCCTTCAAGTACGAGAACGTCGGGCCAGGCACCTACCAGATCAGTCGAGTCTTCAGTTTTGATCTTGGGCAGGGCAGGCGTATGTCGACTTACATCGACACGCAGAATCTTGTACTCCTGCCAGGACAATCTCTGACGCACAACCTGACGCAGCCAGCCGGCATCAGTTTGTCAGGAATCACTCGCGACTCCGACAGCAATCCAGTCAGCGGAGTCGTCGTCAAAGCGAACGTTAGCGGCGACAACAGTCGGCAGGTGGCTGCAACGACATCCTCGACCGCTGGACGATTCACGATTGAGCATCTCGCCCCGGGGTCGTACGACTTGAGTGCCGATCATTACGGCCCGACAGGTCAAGGCTCCTACCGGCAGGACATGAGAGGCACCACGACGGTCGAGTTGACCGAGGCGGCTAACAACGTCGTCATCGATCTGGGACCGATCAACCAGCCGTCAAACTTCCAGCGAACCGTCGCAAAGATAACACAGACGCTGTCGCCAGATTTTACGGTGACGCCGGTCGGATCCGACAAACCTTTCACGTTGAGCGATCAGTTTGGCAAGATTACCGTCGTCTGCTTCTGGGCATCGTGGTCGGGTGACGCCACGACGATCGCATCGACTTACGCAAAGTTCAAAGACAATCCCGATGTGAAATTTGTCACTGTGTTTCTGCAGGACGAAAAACAGCTCGACGCTTATAAGAAGCAGAACAAAATAGAGATCGACTTTCCGGTCGTGACCACCACTGTCAACGCGTCCGGCCAGTTAATGTCCGTGTTTGGAATTAACGGGCAGTCAGGCTGTTTCGTGGTCGGGCGTGACGGACGCTTTGCCGCCGAGCTGACAGCAGCCAGTCAGCTATCAAAAACGATCGATGCAACGTTGTCTCAAAAGTTGAGCAGTGAGTTTGCTGACAAAGAACTTTCCCGTCTGGCAATCACACTGTCAGCGGACAAAAGCTCTCGCGGAATCTACGGTGCAAAAGTCGCACTTAGAGCAATGAGCCCGGACGGGAAAACAGTTCGTGAAGACAGCTATTCGCTCGACGGCGTCGCTCGACAGATCATGTGGCGATACCCGGCTGTTGCAGAAGGCGGGCGGTTGGAGGTAACGGTCAGCGGAAAGGGAATTGAATCTCGAACTGAAGTATTGAAGTCGCCGTCTGCTGAGCAGGAACTCGTCGTCGACGTGAAGAGTCCACGGACAATTTCTGGAAAGATCATAACGGCGAGTGACAACAAGCCTGTCGTGGGCATGATGGTTCGTTTGCAGATGTACGGCGGTGAGATACTCACCGCGACATCCGATGAAGACGGCAAATTCTTGGTGTCCTGTTTCCCGGGCACGTACTACACCGTCGGGGTGGGAAACGAGAATTTCGTTGCCGTGGCGAGTTCGGCTAAGACGGTGACGGTCACCGTTGACGCCGATCCAAAACCGCTGGTGATCAACGTTGTGCCCGCCGTCACGCTCCGTGGCCAGGTCGTCGATCAGAGCGGGAAAGTTGTTTCCGAGGCAATCGTTTCGTCTCAGGGCGGAACGACAGCGACCAGCGATTCAGATGGAAACTTTACGCTCGCTGGCGTTGCCTCGACCGGCGGCACGCAGATATTTGCCATGTCCGGCAGCGTCTACGGAGCGATTCGACTGACGGATCCGGACGCTGAGAAAAATCACAAGATCACCTTGGGGCAAGGCCTGAACGCTACCGAGACGGTTTTCGGAGGCCTCGCAGTCGGAAGTCAGGTCGCAGAGTTCGACGCGGTAACGCTCGACGGTGAGTCCACCAAATGGCAGCCGGCGAATAAGTCAGAGCGGCTGCTCGTGTTTGCCGCGCTGTGGCACCCAAGATCCAAAACGTTCGTAGCCAGAGCACGAACCTGGGCAGAAGAGAACGACAAACCGATCGAGTTGATCAGCCTCGACTGGAACGTCGACCAGGCACGTCGCGAAGCGGATTCGTTGAAGCTGGCTGACCGAACATTGTTCGCCGGGCCCGGCAAGTTGAGCCTTGCCTCTCAGTGGCCGTTGCCGAATGGCCGAGGAGCATTCCTCATCAGTGCTGAAGGTAGACTTTCGGGCCAACCATTGGATTGAACGCTGCGAATTCCACATGAACCAACTGATGGCGACTTCGACTATCCGCATGTCGGAGTCAACCATTCGCGAACCTGAAGTTCTTCAATAATGTCACGGCATTCGAATCTGCCGGTTGACCTGCCGGATCGCACCGGCTTACGATGGCTGCTTCAGAATTAACGAACCGACCCAACTCTGGAAGAGTTCATGCGACCTTCGAATCTCTCAATTCAGAAAGCCTTATCATCAGTTCCAGTCTTTGGAACTCGATGGTTCTTTTATTTTGGCTTTCCCATGAGGGAATTCGGGGAGTGACCGGTTGACGGTTGCGGAAAACTATTTTCAATTGCCCTGAAATCCCTCGAGGACTTCAGGGCTTTTTTTGTGCCCGACGAAGCCTTCAGTGATTTCGCCAGTTCACACGTTTACCCCACGGGAGAGACTCAGATGATCGTTGTGATGAAGCCACACTCTACGGAAGCCATGATTCAGAACATGGTGAAACGCGTTGAAGGCCTCGGATTGAAAGCTCACGTCATTGTCGGAACGGAGCGGACCGTCATCGCCGCGATCGGCGACAAACGCGACGAGCAGAAGGAGATGCTGGCAGCGTGTGACGAGGTCGAGCAGATTGTTCCAATCCTGGCTCCGTACAAAGTCGCCAGTCTGGAAGCGAAGCCTGAGCCGACGATTGTTGAAGTCGGTAAATTCGCGGCGGGTGGACCAAACATTGGGATCATCGCCGGGCCGTGTTCGGTCGAAAGCGAAGAACAGATTATGGAGTCCGCTCGGCGCGTTCGTGACGCCGGAGCGACGGCTCTTCGTGGCGGAGCGTTCAAGCCGCGAACCAGCCCGTACGCCTTTCAGGGAATGAAGGAAGAAGGGCTGAAACTTCTGGCGGCCGCTCGTGAAGAGACCGGCCTGGTCGTCGTCACCGAAGTCATGTCACCCGATCAGGTTGACCTCGTGGCCAACTATGCCGACGTGTTGCAGATCGGGGCTCGCAACATGCAGAACTACAATCTGCTGGCGGCGGTCGGTGAAACTCGGAAGGCAGTCCTGCTGAAGCGAGGGCCGGCGGCGACGATCGACGAATTCCTGCTCGCGGCTGAGTACATCCTCGATCAAGGCAACACGCAGGTCATGCTTTGCGAGCGAGGAATCCGAACGTTCGAGGCTCATACTCGCTTCACGTTGCCGCTGGCGACGGTGCCGTACCTCCACCAGCGGACCCATCTACCGGTGATCATCGACCCGAGCCACGGAACCGGTCACGCCAATCTGGTCTCACCGATGTGTGCGGCAGCCGTTGCCGTCGGTTGCGACGGGCTGATTATCGAGGTGCATCCCGAACCGTCGAAGGCACTCAGTGATGGGGCGCAATCCCTGACTCCGCAGGTCTTTGCGGACGCCATCGCACAATGTCTCAAAGTTGCGACAGCTTTGGATCGTCAACTTCATTGATAAAATCGAACAACTCTGAAGAAAGTTGTTGAAGATTCGAACCTTCATGGCCACTATTTGAGGGAATTAACTCAGTGCAGTCAGGCGAAGCGGGCCAACGCTGTCGCCACTGCGTGGCAAGTCTCATATTGGTTTTGGAAAACAGATCAAGGACCGGATCTATTCTTGAGCAATGATGGCTTCCGCAGGGCAAACGAGCCGGTTGAGAACTTTTCTCACCGGCTCGTTTTCGTTGGCTTGTCCTGTTTGCCGGTCAGCTCTTAAAAGAGCTTCTCAATCGGGCTTCCGCCGTTGCCCAGTGTGAATGGCCGGCCGTCCGGCGAGAAGATTTCTTTGTTATGAACAATTCCGACCGCGTGAGCGATCGTCGCGTTGAAGTCTTCGACTGAAACCGGATCATCCTCAACGTGGAATGCCTTGTCGTCAGTCGCTCCGTAAACCTGACCGCCCTTGATCCCGCCTCCAGCGAGCATTGTTGAAAACGCTGCCGGATGATGGTCTCGACCGCTGTTCTGATTGGGCTGCGGCTTCCGACCAAATTCAGTTCCGATGACGACGAGAGTTTCGTCCAGCAGCCCTCGGCTCTGAAGATCCTTCAGCAACGCGCCGACAACCTTGTCGAGTTCCTGCGCCTTTGGAGGCAGGTTATCGAACAGTTGATAATGGTGGTCCCAGCTTCCGAATGAGATTTCGACGAAACGAACTCCGCTTTGAACAAGCCGGCGGGCGAGCAACGCCGCATTGCCGAACCGTGTTCCGCCGTATGCTTCTTTGGCTTCTTTCGATTCTTTGCTCAGGTCGAACGCTTTCAGGTCGTCGCTTCTCAACAGACCGATTGCTTCGGAGTAGAGATCGTCGTAACCGGTTACCTCACTACTGGCGTTGGCTTTCTTCCGGAAGTCCGCATCGAAAACGTTCGACAGTCTCATGCGTTTGTCGAATGACTCATCGGTCAGGTAGCTCGGAGATTTGGTGTTTTCCAGTCCTTTGGCCGGGTCGCCAAGCGGCACAGGGGCGTACGCCGCTCCCAGGTAGCCAGGGCCAGGACCGCCACCAATCTGCACGCTCGCTGGCAATTCCTTGTGGACTCGACCAAGCATTTTGTGCATCCAGGAACCGATGCCCGGGTGCTTTGTTGTGGCCAGCGGTCGGTAGCTTGTCTTGAGCAGGTATTTCGCGGGGCCGTGAGCACCGGTTGAAGTCGTCATTGACCGAATGACTGCCAGCTTGTCGGACATCTGAGCAAGTTGCTTCATGTGCTCGCTCAATTGCACGCCGGGGATCTTCGTCTTGATGACGCCTGTTGCTCCCTGCACGTCGCTCTTAGGTTTTGGATCGAACGTGTCGAGCTGGCTCATTGCTCCGGACATGTAGAGGTAGATCACCTTCTTCGCCTTACCGCCCGGCCGAAGAGTGCTGCTGGTCTTTGCTTTTTCGGCAGCATCCAGAACCGACTCCATGCCTGCGGGAAGCAGACTGACGCCCAGTGCATACCGGGCAACGTCCGACATCAATTGTCG
>CALDJX010000659.1 GCA_937899075.1 uncultured Planctomyces sp.
ATGACGAAAATCGCCGCTCTAATCGAAATCGGGAAGTTATTCTCGACTCATTCCTAAGTGGCTCATCGACAGTTCGATCGACGACAAATCCGGTCGTGACTTTCTGACAAGTTCAGCCATGTGCTCGTGGCAGGTCAGAAATAGAACCTGAATGTGGTCGGGCAGAGCGAGCAGAACTTCCAGAGTGTTCTTTGCCCGTTGCTCGTCGAAGTTCACCAGGATGTCGTCCATGATCAACGGCAGCGGTTCGGATTCCCGGCAGTACTGCTGGACGTAGGCCAGGCGAATGGCCAGGTAGAGTTGCTCGCGGGTACCAGTGCTGAGCTGATCGGGCGTTTTGAGCTTTCCGTTTTTCTGTTCGACCAGCATCGTGCCCGCTTCGTCGAGCCGTCTGCGAATGCTGACGTACCGCCCCCCCGTCATTTTTGAAAGCAGAGTGCCGACTTCAGACAGCATGGCCGGTTGATGCTCTTTTTCGAATCTTTCGATCGCTCGCTTTAAGAGTGTCTGCGCCAGAATCAGCGGCGCGAGTCGATCGACCGCCGAACCAAGCTGGGCGTAACTGCCTTCCAGTTCGAGTTGCAGCGCGGCGGCCTTGCTGGTTCCGTCCATGGCGTCCAGCGAGCTCTTCGCTTCAGACTCGAGCCGTACCGCGGCATCGCGGCGAGCGTCGATTTCGACATGCTGCTGTTCCAGTTCGGCGAGCTTCAGGGGTAGCGTGTCGGTATCCAGTTGCCCGATTTCGTTGAGGAACAGATCGAAGTCCTCGGCTCCGGCGGTTCGTTTCAGGTCGCGGGTTAACGACGTCTGCTCAGCGAGCAGTTCCTGTTGTCTTTGTGCGGTGCGGGCAGCCTGAAGAAACTCGTCGGGCGAAGACACACCAGCTGTTTCCAGCAGAGCTTCGACATTCAACGAAAGTTCAGATCGCTCGTTCTGAAAGACGTCGATTCGGCGTTGCGTCTTCTCCGTAGTCTGTTGGAGTGTCGCCTGGTCACGGTCGGCCTGGACTGCCTTCGCCAGGCGTTCGCTTAGCCGATTCACGATTTCAGCGAGCGGAAACTCACTCAAGTCGGGACTGACTTCATGGCAAATCGACTCTGCTTCGTTTCGAAATTGCTCGACTTCTTTTTGGAGACTATCTGCCTGTGATTCTGCCGACTGTGACTCGCGAAACTTCTGGCGAGCGTCCTGCAGTTCCTGGAGCATCTTTGAGGAAAATTGGACGGACCAGTCTGAAGGAAACCCGAGGAGCCCGGACAGCTTCGTCCATTCGTCTGACCAGGCAGACTGTTGCTCGTTCAGTTCTACGTCCTGGTTGTCCAGGTCGTTCAGCGTCTCCTGATCGGCAGGCAGAGACTGTTTGATTTGAGACTTTTCCAACTCGGCGGCTTTGACCTCTGTCACCCGCTGGCGGACTGCTGCCAGTTGTTGGTCGATGCTCTGCCTTGCTGCTGGCGGCAACGAGGATGTTGATAACTGAAGTGCCAGTTGTTGCTCAAAGTCCGTTACCTGTACTTCGAGCAGGTTCGCTCGTGACTGGCTGTCGAGCAGTTGCGTGCGGAGTTCCAGCCAGGTCTCAAATGTGCGATGCCACTCAAGCATGACTTCCGGAGAGTGCGGCTGAACGTCGAAGCCGGCCAGCAACCGATGCCACTCCTCAGTGATCAGGTCGTACTCGTTCTGCTTTGAATTCTGTCTTGCTTCGGCGTCGCAGATACTTTGTTCGAGCTGGCTGATCTCTGTGATCAGCCGGTCTCGAATGGCGACTTCCTTCGCTTTGGCCTGTCGATCATCAGCCAGCCGATCGGATTCGGCGACTTCCGACTCGTAAGCATCCGGCAATGCCTCGACGTTGTCGGCCGTCCAATTCTCAATTTCCTGATCAACGTTTTCGTCGGCTGTTCCGGAGTCTTCGTCATTGAGAAACTTCTTGCGGATCAGTTTCCAGCCGGTGTCTCGACGTTGACGCTGATCTTCCAGTTGCGAACGATCTGGTACCTGCTCGTCCGCCGCTCTCGCCGAAAGTTCCGCGTTTCGGTCTTTGAGTGTTTGCGTGAGTTGCTGCTGGCCGGCTTTTGCACTGGCCAGTGCGTCTGCTGCCGCAGCGAGGCGACCTTGAAAGTCGCGGAGCAGCGATTCGAGTGGGACAGGCAGTGCGGCCAGTTCCTCATCGGGCAAATCGGGTGCCGACAAAGTTGGCGAGAGACGCTTCTTCAAAGCCTTCAGTTGGCGAGTGATCGATGCCTGGTTCTCAGACGCGTCAGCCAGTGCCGCCGCCGTTGCCCGATAGTTCGATTCGCGTTCGAGAAGGGCGTCAAGTTCCGGGACCGATTGAATATTGCTCAGTTCTGTTAATCGTACAGAGGCGGCATCGACGCGTTTCTTCAAGTCCGGTCGTCGCGCGGCGATCTCCGCTCGAAGGGTTTCCAATTGCGACCAGCGAGTCGTCAGTTCTTCAAGCTTCGCTCGCTGCTCGAGGCTCGATTGAAACGTGCTCAGAAATTCGAGATTCCAGTCAGGGTTCAGATTCACGAGTCGCGACTGGACATCCGCGAGAATAGTGGAGCTTTCTCTGCGCAACTGCGGAATCGATTCCTGATCACGCTTAATACGGCTGAACTCTTTTTCCAGAGTCCGAATTCTCGCTTCGAGCTTGAGGATCTCGGGCGACAGTTCCAACGCTGCGAGTTGCTGTTCCGTTTCGGTCAACTCCATTGTCGACTCATCGAGCGATGCCTGAACCCGGCGGTGGTCTGCAAGTAGACGCTCCAGTTCAGCGCCGGACGTCGCGGTTACTCCGGCTGGAACTTTAGTTTGCGCAAGTTCTTCCTCGACGGCTTTTCGTTCCAGCCAGGGCTCGACCGCTCGGTTGAGACGATCGAGGTGTGCACGCTGTTTTTCCAGCAGCTCGCGCGACTGACTCAGCGAGGCGACCAGCTCTTCCGCTTCTTTCAGGGCTTTCCGTTTGTCTTCGAATTCTCGAGGCTTCAGCGTTGCTTCTTTGATCGCGGTGCTGTGGCTTCGGATGTCTTTCAGCAGAGAGTTAATGACTGGCTTGAAGGCGTTGCCAGTCTTGAACAGTCCGGCAGCTTCCTCATCAAGGCTCTTCTGAATCTCCTGAAGGTTGGATGGTCCACCGAGGCTGCCACCAAACATCGCTTCATTCAGGTTGGCATGTTTCAGGCTTTCTTCGCCTTGAGACAACTCGGTCAGCGAGAAACCGAAAATGTGTTCGTAAAGTTTTGCGTTGGCACCGCCAAGAATTCCGCTGAGCGAACTTTCATTGATCGTTTCTGTTGTGCCTTCAACTTCGCCGACGACTGTTGCGCTGCGCCCCTTTCGGCGCCGGAAAGAAATGCGCCGACCATCCGCGACGTCGATCAGCGCGCGAGCAGCCATGTCGCCAGAGTGTTTTTCGAACTGGTATGGGCTGCGGGCTGGGAACCCGAACAGTAACTGGCGGAGCAGATGCAGGAGTGTTGATTTTCCGGCTTCGTTGGGACCATGAATCAACTGAAACGACGAATCGCCGAAGTCAAAATGCTGGTTGGTGAAGATGCCGAAGTTCTCGATGTCGATCTCGCGGATCTTCATTCCTCGGACTCCAGTCGGCTAAGTAGTAGTCCCTCGGCCTGTTGCAGCCACGTTTGAAGTTGCGCGGGATCTGTGAGCGAAGTGCCGGCCGCGTGGAGTTCCGGGCCGGCCTTGGCGGTTAACGCAGTCATCGACTCGCCGACAATTTCCGCCAGTTGTTCCTGGTCAGCGGCGAGGTTTTCAATGTCTCGCAGAAGTTCCCCGAGTAAATCTTTTCCCTGACGAAGCTGGTCAACGTCGAGCGGCGGCGACGTGCTGAGCTTGACCTTCTCGATCCAGATTTCGGCATCCCACTCGTTGGCGATGTCGCGAATCTGTGAGACGACTTCGTTCTGAATGCCGGGCTGAACGAGTTCTCGATGAGCGGCGCACGCTCCGGAGACTTCGATTCGGACCGCAGCGAAGCGACCGTCGCTGTTATCGAGACACTGCTGCAGCGCGTCGCGAGTCTTCTCGTATAACTCGTTCAAGCTGTCCGACTGGTCGAGCACGATCGCCGCTCGATGCCACCGTAGCGTGTCGGTCTCCCGGAATTCCGTGTTCGAAAGGTGACCATCTTCAACGCTGACGAGCAGGCAGCCCTTCGCACCAGTTTCGCGGATGTGTCGACCCTGAGTGTTGCCGGAAAAGGCGACGAACGGTGTTTCTGAAATCGG
>CALDJX010000660.1 GCA_937899075.1 uncultured Planctomyces sp.
CTCGCTCGCGCTTCGTGCTGGTATGAAATCGGGAAGTTATTCTTGACACGATTCTTACCGCTGCTCTCGCGATTGATCCCTGATCAGCTTCCCGCCGCAAACTGCGAACATCAGACGACATCGGCGAATATTCCACGGACCTGCCCAATCGAGTCCCGCTCATGCGATATGTGCTGTTTCTCATCGCGATTTCTCTCGCCGGTGCCTTCGGGTGGCATCTTTACGGCGCGTCACTCGAGTCGGTCGCATCTGAACCGAAAGAAAAGAAAGCCGACATCGCTGCGGTTGACGTCCTGCGAGTCGTTCGGCAACCAATCGCGGAACGAATCGAGCTGGTCGGGAGCCTCGAACCAGTAACCGAAGTTGCCATCCGGTCGCGGCTGAGCGGGTATCTGGGCCGCGTTCCGTTCGACGTTGGCGACCGGGTCGAGCAGGGCCAGATAGTGGTCGAACTCGACGACGCTGCGACCCGGGAACTCGTCACCAGCGCAGCCGCCGCTGAACAGGTCGCGGCTGCACAACTGAAGGCTCAAATCGCGCGAGAAGGTCAGGCCCTGCGCGAAGTCAGTCGGCTTCGGGAACTCGCCGAGTCTGGAGTCAGCACGACTCAACAGATCGAAGAAGCCGAGTCCGTGCTGTTGGTTTCAAAAGCCGAAACAGAACTGGAGCGAGCCCGGCAGTCTCAGGCGAAAGCCGATCTTGAACGCGCTCGACTGGCCCTCAATGAGCTGCAGATTTCGACGCCGATCAGCGGGTACGTGGCCGAGAGGAATGCCGACATCGGTGATCTGTCACGTGCGGAAGAAGTTCTGTTGAGAATCGTCGATCTCAGTTCAATCCGCACCGTCGTCAACGTTGTTGAACGCGACTACGGAAAAATCAAACTCGGTGAGACCGCAACCGTCAGTGTCGACGGAATTCCGAACCGCCAGTTTACCGGCCGAATCGTGCAGCAGGCTCCGGTTCTGGACCCAACGACTCGCACAGGTCGGGTGATGATTGACATTAAAAACGAGGATGCCCTTCTCAAACCGGGAATGCACGGTCGAGTTGTGATCACTGTCTCGCGACTCGCAAAAGCGCTGGCCATACCCGCTTCGGCCGTCCACGGTCCAGCCGGCGGGCAATATCTTTATACGATCGACGAAGCCGGCAAAACCGCGGTGAAGCAGCCAGTTTCGGTCGGCTTCCGCGACGGAGACCTGATTCAGGTGCTGACGGGTTTGAATGAGAATTCACTCGTCGTGACGCTCGGCGGGCGACTGATTAAAGACGGCGCTGCCGTCGACTTCGTCGAACTGCCAGGCGAACCGCTTGTGTCAGAATTCGCAGTAGATCGCCACGCAATTTCGGCGTCTACTGGCGAGTAAGTCTGCGGGATGAGCTGCGGTCGGAACTCGGCGTGAAATTCAGCGTCCGACAGTTATACTGCGGCAACTCGTTCTGCGAGCATTTCCAAAGTTGGCGTTCGCCATTCACTTCGTCCTGGTCGAGTCTCAGTCAATCCTTGCTGCGGATCTTTGACCAACTGACATCGGAGTAGATTACGTGTTACGAAATCTCTTGATGCTGACTGTCTCCGTCGGGCTTCTGACTGGTCTATTTTCGTCCGGCGTGTCGGACTCCGCTTTCGCCCAGCAGCGGAAGAAAGCGGCCCCGAAAAAAGATCCACCAACTCGTCTGCCGACGCAGGCAGCAACGACGGAGGTCGAAGTGGCCCCGGTTGCGGAACGTTTGCAGGCTTCAGCAATCCGTTCGGCGAATCGCATCGACATGCTTGTCGAAGCCGATCTGAGAAAGCACAACCTCAAGCCCAACGATCCGTCGACGGATGAAGAATTCGTTCGGCGAATCTACCTTGATACGAACGGCACGATTCCTACCGCGCAAAAGGCGAAGCTGTTTCTGCGATCACGTTCGCCTTCCAAACGTGTGGTGTTAATCGACCGCCTCCTCGGACAGCCTGGTTACGGCAGTCAGATGTACAACTGGCTGGGCGACATCATGAGGCTTGTCGACCGAGTCGACGGCAATACTTACCTCAGACCGTACAGCGACTGGGTCAAGCAAAGTCTGCGAGACAACTCGCCGTGGGACAAGATGGTCAACGACATGTTGTCGTCAGAAGGTAAAGTCTGGGAGAATCCGGCTGTCGGCTTCATGCTTCGCGATCCCGGAATGCCGCTCGACAATCTGAACAACGCCGTCCGAATGTTTATGGGCACTCGGATCGGCTGCGCCCAATGCCACGATCACCCGTTCGATCGGTGGACTCAGAAAGAGTTCTATCAGCTCGCGGCATTTACCGGCGGAACCGAGTACCGGGTTGACCGGAACACCATGTCGAAACTTAACAACGGCACGATCGACAAGGCCGCTCCCGGTGGAGATCGATCGATGGAAGCGCGACTGGGACGCAGCATTGTTCGGCTCAATCGAGCAGCGATCCGGGATAACGATCAGAAGCAACTGAAGTTTCCAAACGACTATCAATACAGCGATGCCAAGCCCGGTCAGCTAACAACACCGACCTTCCTGTTCGACACAAAGAAGGCATCGTACGCGCTTCCAGAACGGCGTCAGATTTTTGCTGATTGGGTGACGTCCAAAACGAACGACCGCTTCGCCATCACGATTGCCAATCGTCTTTGGAAGAAGGCCATGGGCATCGGCGTGATCGAACCGGTCGACGACATGATGGACGAAACAGAAGCGTCGAATCCGGAATTGATGGAGTTTCTTGCGAGCGAAATCAAACGCCTCGATTTCGACCTCAAAGAATTTCAGCGAATCATCTACTACTCAAAAACCTATCAGCGACAGGTGACATACGCTGATCTGAATCCAGATAAGCACTATCGATTCCCCGGTCCGATTCTGCGCCGCATGACGGCAGAGCAGGTGTGGGATTCGTTGCTGACTCTGACACTCGAAAACCCGGACGTGATTCTTCGGCCAGACGATTCCGAATACACATCCATCATCGACATCGATGTGAAAACGACCGCACAGCAGGTCATTCAGAAAGCAAAGAAGCTCGACGCCTACAACAAGGAACAAGGTAAAGCTCGATCCAAGCGGCTTTACAAAGGGCAGGAACTTGTCCGCGCGTCCGAGTTGCCTCAGCCACTGTCAGATGGTCACTTTGTTCGTCAGTTCGGGCAAAGCGATCGTGACATTATCAGCGACAGTCATACTGAAGGAACCGTTCCTCAATTGCTGACAATGTTCAATGGCCCGGTCACGCACATGATGCTGGAACGAGGCTCCGTGATCTACAACGAAGTGACAGACCTGCAAATTATCAACGATCAACTGGATGTCATTTTCCTGAGCCTGCTCAGCCGAACGCCGAGCGAACGCGAAGTGGCCTCTGCCAAACGCGAAATCCGATCAGAGGGACCTGCGGGCTACGGCAACGTAATCTGGGCATTGCTCAACACGCGAGAGTTTCTGTTCATTCAATAGTTGCAGCGTCGGGCAAACTGACTCGGGCTGTCGAAGTGCGACGTTACAAGATCCAACAAAACACTCGTCAACGATAAAGGACGAACCATGTTCTCAATGAATACTTC
>CALDJX010000661.1 GCA_937899075.1 uncultured Planctomyces sp.
GATGAGCGAGCAAACAGAAAACTCACGAGGCAGGCTGTTCGTGGTCGGTTTCGTTCTTTGGGGAGCGGTGTTTGTCGCACTGTTTTTCATGTGGAAGCAACGAAACGCCGAGTCGGTAACTAAGGACGGTGTGGACTCTGAGTTGGTGATGATTGAAGGCAACGGTTCCAGGGACGTACCTGATGCTGAGGACACGGGGATTCCGGAGCCGGTCGAGATCAAGATTACCTGGCCTGAGGAAGGTGTCCGCGATTTTTCTCTAACGGATAGTCGCAATGAGACGCTGTCGAAGAACGATCTGCTTGGAAAACCGTGGATCGCCTCGTTCATCTTTACGCGTTGTGCTGGTCCGTGTCCCCGAGTTGCTGCCGCGTTCAAAGAACTGCAGAAGCGGTATCCGGAACCCAATGTCAACCTGGTGACTTTTACGGTCGATCCGGACTACGACACTCCTGAGGTGCTCACGAAGTTTGCCAGTTTCTGGGAAGCCGATCTTGAACGCTGGTTTTTTCTCACCGGCGACAAAGACACGATCTACAACATGGTTCACAAGGATTTTCTGATGCCGGTCGCTCCTTCGCCGGATCCGACACCAGGCTGGGAAATTATCCATACGACCAACATCTGCCTGGTAGATGGAACTGGCAAAGTTGTCGGCAAATACAATTCGCTGAAGGAAGATGAGATCGCGCTGCTGAGACGCGATCTGGACGCGTTGCTGAATAACTAGCCAGAGAATTTATGCGGTGAGTCGTTGCGGCATCGCCCGCGATGGTTTGCCAGGAGATCAAAAGCGTGTCGATGCTTCTTGCTGCGGAACTTCCGGATTGGCTGGCAGCCTTGCCGGCGATCAACGCCTCGCTCAACGGCCTGGCGACAGTTTTGCTGATCGTCGGGTTCCTGCTGATCAAACGGGGCAAACGTGACGCTCATCGGAGCGTCATGCTGTCAGCGTTTGGAGTTTCGGTCGTTTTTCTGGTCTGCTACCTCGCTTACCACGCGGGGCTGCATCACTACACCGGTGAGCGAGGAAAGCCGTTTACGGGAGTCGGAACTGTTCGAATCGTTTATTTCACGATTCTGATCAGTCACGTAATCCTCGCGGCCGTCGTGCCGATACTTGCAATCATTACGATCTATCGAGGATTGAAGGCAGACTGGGTTCGCCACAAGAAGATCGCGAAAGTCACCTTTCCCATCTGGCTTTACGTGTCGATTACAGGTGTGGTGATTTATCTGATGCTGTACCATCTGCCGGTGGAGTAAGACTATGAAATACATGACATCTAGATTTCTGATGATCCCCGTTCTGGCGGTGGTTTTGACCCTCAGTGGCCCGGTTGCGTCGACAGCGCTGGCGTGTCCAATGTGCAAGGCTGCCAACGAAGAGGACGACGCCAAGCCGCGAGCGTACATGTACAGCATTCTGTTCATGCTGACCGTTCCGACGATGCTCGTTTCCGGTGTCACGTTCAGCCTGTTCAAGATGAACCGACACGAGGCCGAAGCACTCCGCGAAGCAGGGTTGTCAGATGAGGAATCCGATGGCGACTCGGACGAGTCATCACAGGCTTAGACGCAGTGCATGTCGTCGAATTCGTTTTATTATGAATACAGTTACAGGCTCCGAGGTCTTTTGATCACGGAGCCTGTTTTTTTTAGCCAGCCCGCGGTGCAGCGGTCAATTCAATTTTGGTTAAAGGTGCAGCATGTTGAAGGGCAACGCTCTTGCTGGTCAGTCCGGAGGGCCGACTTCGGTCATCAATTCGACACTGGCTGGAATCATCGAAGGCGCTCGGCGATCTAAACGAATCGGTCGGTTGTTCGGCATGAGGTTCGGCATCGAAGGCGTGCTGGGGAACCACCTGCTCGATCTGGATGGCTACGATCGAGCGGCGACAAAGAAACTGCAACTCACGCCGAGCAGCGCTCTGGGATCAAGTCGGCTGAAGTTGCAGGAAGAGCACTTCGAGCCGATCCTGAAGCGGTTGAAGAAGTACAACATTCGACACTTCTTTATGATCGGTGGCAACGACACGATGGACACGATCCACCGCGTCGTTGAATACGCCAACAACTCGGGTTATGAGATGTCCGGAGTGGGGGTCTCGAAAACGGTCGACAATGATCTGTTCGGCACAGATCACACACCAGGCTATGCAAGTGCCGCTCGTTATGTGGCGTTAAGCATTCAGCAGGGCGGGCGACTGGCCCGTGACATGCAACGGGTCGACCAGTTCGCCGTGTTTCAGACGGTTGGCCGAAGTGCGGGCTGGCTGCCAGCCGCGGCGGCCTGTGCGAAGAAGAATGCTGCCGATCCACCGCACATTATTCTGATGCCCGAAGTTGCTTTTGACCGAGTGAAGTTTCTGGCGGCCGTCGAGAAAGCTCAGAAGAAATTCGGTTTTGTATCGATCGTTTGCGGCGAGGGGATCACCAATGCCGACGGAAGTCCGGTCAGCGCTTCGGGCACGCAGGACCGATTTGGTAACGTCGAGTTCGGAGCGATGGGCGGTACGAGTGCTGCCATGATGCTGCACCGAATGATCAGTGATGAGTTCGGTTGGCGAGGCGAGTTTCAGGTGACCGAATCATTGCAGATGTGCGCCGCCGATCGAGCCGTTAAACTGGATATCGACGAAGCATTCGGGTGTGGGAAAGAGGCCGTCCGGCTTGCTGAGAATGGCACCAGCGGCGTGATGGTGACGATCGATCGTGTCTCCAAACGTGGCGAACCATACGCCAGTGATTTCGGGACGATTCCGCTGGGCGAAGTAGCCAACGCTGAGCGACCGATGCCACAGAATTTCATTTCAAAGGATGGACTCTTCGTAACGAAGGCGTTCCTCGATTACGCCAATCCTCTCATCGGCGAGCTGCCCGAGTTCTTCGATCTCGATTTGAAGAAGGCAAAGCCGTAGGCAGTGATCGATAAGGGGCCGATTTAACAGCTCTGGCTCAGACTGTTTGGTTGCTCAGACTGTCTGCTAACTGTGCTTCCTGATCAGATTCAGCAGTCGAGTTCGCTCGGGGTGATCGGGTTCGAGGTCGAGCACGAGTCTCCATTGCTGCACGGCGTTCTCGTACTTGCGGGCGTCTTCGAATGCGTTGCCCAGTTTCAGATGCAACGACGTCGTTTGCGGGCTTTCGTCAACGGCCATCGCGAGATGCTCGATGTACTTGTCAAGTTGTCCGCCCTGGTTGTAACGATCGGCAACCTGCAGATACCCGTCGACCAGTGCTGAGCCGTACGCTTCGGGGTCGAGCTTCACCGCTGCGTGCAACTGTTCGAGGTACGCGTCGTACTTGCGAACTCCGAACGCACTTTGAGCGAAATAGAACGCGTACAAAGCAGCGTCTTCTTCTGGCACCATGTCGCCGAGCTTCTCGTACATCTCATAGGCTCGGTCGTACCGACGGGCGTTGAGGTAAACATTAGCCAGCAACATCTGAGTGTCTGCCCGCTCGGCAAGTCCGCCTTCGATCGCCCGTTCAATATGAAAGACGGCCGATCGTTCCGGAGCGACTCGGAAGACATCCTTCTTACCCGGCACTTGCTCGATCAAGTAAAGGTT
>CALDJX010000662.1 GCA_937899075.1 uncultured Planctomyces sp.
GACCGTCTCTTCGTTCTTACCGATGACGCGAATCGTCACGCCTTGCAGACCAGCGTACTTCATGGCCATTCCAAGGAGTGTGTATTCTTCGTCATCGTAGCCTGCGGCGAATGCGTCCTGGTGCAACACGAGTTTCCCGTCCACAATTCCCGCACGAGTGGCCAAGGGGAACTGTCGTACGAAGACCGACTTATCAGATGCCGTGGCTGCCGCGAGGTCGTCCGCTGAGCCTTCGGACTACGCACTTAACTACTGGGTCTTATTGCTCGCGTACGCGTGGCAGGTGGCGAATCGGGCGTGCCGAGGTCCGAACATCGCATGCCGTGATTCGCCGGTGGCAGTCACAGCATCGCGAGTCCGGATACTACGCACGTTTTCCGATGGTCGGGGTCCTGCGTGGCTGAGCGTGTCGTTATGGTGATTCTTTTGACTGACGTCCATGCGGTGACTGCGTCGGAATAAGAAGATCAGAGCAACGACTTACGGCCCACGTCCCGAAGTGCACGTGACTGTTTGGCACTCAGCAACAATGGTAGGGTGAGTGACCCAAATTCGGACCGCAGAAAGAGAAACGAGAATGAGTTCGGAAACATCCACTTCCTCAGCAGCGGCCTCACAACCTTGGTTGAATGCCCAAGGTTCCCGGTACTTTCTTGACTGGCTGGCCGAGCAGCAGGTGAGCCTCGCATTCACGACTTATCAAACCGGAAAACTGTTCTTCGTCGGCCGGAAGCAGGATCACTCGATCGCAATCTTTGAGCGAACTTACGGGCACTGCATGGGCATGTGGGCTTCGCCAGATGCGTCGACGATCTGGTTGAGTTCGCGTTATCAGATTTGGAAATTCAACCAAGCGCCGACTCAGGTCGTTCCTTACCAGCCACCCGACCCTGAGAATGTTGACGCGGCGATTCCGGCCTGGGCCGACCGTGGTTACGACGTCGCGTATCTACCGCGTGTTGGTTACACGACCGGGCATCTGGACGTGCACGACATGGCCATCGACGCGGACGGTCGGCTGATCTTTGTGAACACGATGTTCGGCTGCCTGGCGACGCTGAGCGATCGAGCCAGCTTCCAGCCGTTGTGGCGGCCGGCGTTCTTGAGTGCTCTGGTTCCGGAAGATCGGTGCCACTTGAACGGCTTGGCAATGCGCGACGGACGTCCCGCTTTCGTCACCGTCGTAGCTGACTCGGACGTTGTGGATGGCTGGCGGGATCGCCGGCACGATGGCGGCTGTGTGATTGATGTGGCTTCGAATGAAATCGTCGCCCCCGGACTGTCGATGCCACACTCGCCACGGTGGTATCGCAATCAGCTCTGGGTCCATAACTCGGGCACGGGCGAGTTCGGGACAATCGACCTGGACACCGGAACGTTTCAACCCGTCGCGTTCTGTCCCGGCTATCTGCGAGGTCTGGCTTTTGTTGGCGACTACGCCGTCGTCACCTTGTCAAAACCAAGGCACAACAGCTTCCACGGCCTGCCGCTGGACGACCAGCTAAAGATACGCAAAGCAGAGCCTCAGTGCGGTCTGCAGATTATCGACCTGAATACGGGCACGATCGCGCACTGGCTCCGTCTTGACGGCAGCTTGGTCACCGAACTGTACGATTCGGCTGTGCTGCCCGGAGTGCGGCAGCCGATGGCCGTCGGATTCCAGTCCAACGAAATCGAACGACTCATGCTGATCGACGAGGAAGGTTCGTTGTAGTGCCGACGTCAGACTGGTTGTGAACTCTTCAGAATTGGACGGAGTATGTAAAATACGATCACAAACTGGCACAATATCTGCTTACGATTATGTCACATCCCAGTGTCCCGGGTCATACAGGCACAATTGAGACTCAAACTATGCTAAGCAGCACGTGGCTGAATCGACTGCGACGACATTCACGACGCCCTCGTTGCGGTTTCGAGCTGGCCGTCTGTGTCGGTTCTGATCGGCAGCGTCAGCTCGGGCAGAACGTCGAGACTTTCGAAGACCGGCTCATGCTGACGGTCACCGGCTTCGGTATGGCGGGCGACAGTCTGGTCGACGAGTACTTCAACCAGACTCACACCTATGCCCAGAGTTGGGTCGAGCTGCTCGGCGAATACCGATCAGACGACGTCCCACTGGGAATCCTCAAGGAAAACCCCGGCGACACCTGGGGCGAGCCACGTCGCAACGGCTATGAGTACAACTGGGGGCGCTATGGCGCAACCAGTTCGACGCTGTTGAGTGACGGACAGCACACAGGGCTCGCGGCGCAGATTACGGCCAACAAGGTTTCGCATGTCGCGCTATCCATCGGCCCGAATGATTTTCTTCCCGATTTCAGTGGTCCGTATTTCGACATCTATTCTGGAAACTGGACTCAGTCGCAAATTGACAACCATGTCGCCGCCGTCGTGGGAAGGATCACGGCCGCACTCAACACTGTCGACACAAACAACGCGAAGATCATCCTGTCCAACGTCCTCGATTATGGTCTCGCGCCCCTGACTCAAACTTTCTTCCCCGATCCGGCACGGCGTCAGAGCGTGACAGATGTCATCGATGTCGTTAATGCAGAACTGCTACAGCTCGCCAGCGATCGCAATATCCCGCTGCTGGACCTTTCCCGACTGGCAGTTGATCTGCTCGGCGGTTCGTCGATCAGCATTGGCGGCAATGTCTTCGCTGCCACTGCTGGCGTCGGTGTTCAGAATATCTTTGTGGCCGACGGCGTTCACCCTCACACCGGTACTTCAGCGATTATCGCAAATGCCTATCTACAGGCGTTAAATTCAGGGTACGGAGAATCGATCCCGCTCTTCAGTGAGCAGGAACTGACGACGATCCTCAACCTGACCTACAGCAGTGACACTCTAAGCTTTGACTATCCGTCGTACGTTGCCGCTCCACCTCTGATCAGTTTGAGCATTGATAATTCTACGCTGCCCGAAGCTGGGGGCGTTGCCACAGTGACAGCCACCCTGTCGGCTGTTTCGACGCAGACTATAACGGTAAATCTGGACTTCAGTGGGACTGCCACCAACGTCAACGACTACACCCGCTCGAACACGCAAATCGTAATTCCAGCTGGGAGTACGACTGGCGGTATCACGCTGACAGCGGTTCAAGACGCAATCGACGAGACGGATGAGACGATCGTCGTAGACATCGCATCCGTGACCAACGGAATTGAGTCCGGGACACAGCAGGTCACGGCTACTATCGACGACGACGACTTCGATTTTAGTATCGATCTTGGAACGCTGGACGGCACGACCGGCTTCCGACTGAACGGCATCGACACATTTGACCGCTCCGGCGTTGCGGTGTCGAGCGCGGGTGATGTGAACGGCGACGGCTTCGACGACCTCATCATCGGAGCATACACAGCGGAACCCGGGGGCGACTCATCCGCTGGTGAGAGCTATGTGGTGTTCGGGAAGTCAGGCGGGTTCGGTTCGGCAGTGGACCTGAGGACGCTCGACGGCACGACCGGCTTCCGGCTGGACGGCATTGACGCAGGTGACGTGTCCGGCCGAGCCGTGTCGAGCGCGGGTGACGTGAACGGCGACGGCTTTGACGACCTCATCATCGGAG
>CALDJX010000663.1 GCA_937899075.1 uncultured Planctomyces sp.
TGTCGCAGATTTCCCTCAACATGAAAAGACCAATCCCGACCCGTGATCGGTTACGGTGTTGATTGTCTGCTGATTTGCGGTGACCAGTATGGTCATCAGGATCGACTGGACTTCGGCTCCGACCCAGGTGCGGTTGCCGCCCCAGACTTTTCGGTTGACGACTGGTAGGTGCCCATTCTTCATTAGCTTCAGCGCAGCGTGAAGCGTCAGACTGATGGTTGCGTCAGAGCTGATGGGCACGTGGGGCGACGATCGGCGAAGTCCTGTCGGTCGAAGGACGCGCGTCAGTCTGCGGTCGCGGGCAGGAGAGCGTCCAGCGGCGAGTGCTCAGGCGGGGGCAGGTTGTGTGCTTCCAGCAGTTGTCGGAAGCGGCTGCGACCGCTGGTCAGCCAGGTGGTCACTTCCTCAAGCACGTGTGCCAGCGTGAAAGATGGCAGGGACAGACGCAGCGATTCCAGGACGCTCGTCAGGACTGTGCGGCGACGGGCTCCGCGGAGTGTTTTGCTGGTGCGGCCAGTTTTTCTATCGTTGGCAGCGTCACGCAGAGTTCGCTCGGACTCGTTGTTTGTACCGGGCACTGCGGGATGAGTCACGAAGGTAAACAGCTCTTCGGCCTCCATCAGACGCAGCAGTTCGTTGACGAGATTGACGAAGTCGCGTTCGGCATCCGTCGCCGGTGGGGTGTCGTCTTTGAACCGTGAGCCGCACAGCGCCCACAGGTCATTTTCCAGTGAGAGCACCTTCTGCTCGCGCGTCGACGGCTTCAGACGCCGGTCCTGCTTGAGGCGACAGGCTTTGCGGTACAGCTCCAGCAGGCCTGTCAGGAACGTGCGGTATTCCAGATTGCCCGGTTGCAGCAGCGTCAGCTTGATCGCTTTGCGAATCAAATGAGCCCAGCATTTCTGAGCGAGCGTGAAGCCTCGATACACCGCCGCGTCGTCGCTGACCAGTACTCCGCCGAACCGGTCCTTTGGTAATAACGTCGCCAGAGTTGCGCCGTCCTTGTGGACTCCGAACACGATGATCCGCACCTGCTCCGAGAGAAAAGCCCACACCGAATTGATGCTCCAGCCCGTCTCGTCAGCATGAACCACGGCAGAGTTGGCCAGCAAGGTGCACAGCGTGTCGAACTCGGGTTCCCATTCACGAGCCAGGCGGTTCAACAACGCGTCGGCCTGAGACTTCGCCAGTTTCAGCCCCCAGAAGAATTCGAGTTGCTGACAAACCTTGTCCATCGACAGACGCGTGATGAATACTGTGAACGTCAACGCGAGGTAGATCTCGATGCCGTATTCAGACCGGCCCAGCGTTCCGGGAATCGTCGGCACTTCGCCACCCGGCCCATGGTAAACATGATACGCCACGAGTACGGCTTGACCGTTTTCAATCCGCCAGACGACGCGCGACAGATGCAGCGTACAGACATCGGGCGGGACGTCTTCGGGAAACACATCCTCGTGGCGATCGGCCAGAGCCAGCTTCTCTTCAGTCGTACGTCGACCACGACGAGGCGACTTCTGTTTCTTCCGCCGCTGACCGCCGGCGCGTTTGTCTTCGGCTTTCAGAGAATACTCGTCAGCCAGTCGTTGAGTCGGGTGCTGGCCATCACGCTCACGTAGCTGCTGCTTGAGCCGGTCCTTCTCAACCTGCAACTCGTCGATCGTCTGCTGCTGGGCACGAACGGTCTGTTTCAAATCAGAGACCGACTGCCGCAATTCCCCAACAGTCCCCTTCAGTTCACACACCAATTCGACAAGCTGACTGACGCTCAGCGACTGCTTGTGACCCGTTTCTGTTGTCGCCTTTCCGTCCATCCGCGACTAATAGCAGATTCCCCTCGCTGCGCCTGGCCCAAATCACAATGTCAAGATAGGACAGCTACGGCTCTCAACCTGCTGATCGCCACATTAGTCATCATTGCGTACGCCGTTTTCATTGAACCGGGGCACCCCGACGAGTTCTATCACGATGCCGCCATGCGCATCGCTCCGTGGTGCTCACACATCATCGGGACGGCCCTGTTTCTGGGCGCTGGTTACCTTTTCACCCGGCGAAATCCGGCACGCAACGGCTTCGTGTTCGCGACTGTCGTTGCACTGCTGTACGCCATCATCGACGCCGCCATGGTGGGATTCGCCTGTCTCACTGACCTGGAGTTCGGACTGTCCATGCTGTCTAAGCTCGCGGCCATACTTGCCGGTTCGTACCTGGCGATTCGTCGTACCAGACCGGCGACGGCGTCTTCAGAGCCTTGAGGATGACGGTCAATCGAAAAACTTCATGACCCGTCCGAGACAGCCAGAACCCGGTTCTTTGCCGGGAAGCTGACGGGGTTGGAGTAGTGATTGACCTTCCGGACTTCCTGCAGGGTGGTCGGCCATTTGGCCGGGTCGCGTAGCGGCAAGACGCCTCATCGTGTGTGTGCGATCGTGAATTCAACGTCCAGATTCTTCGCAAGCTGAGGGTGGGGCATCCTGTGTCTTCGGCACCCAACCACAAGTTGTCTGGCTACCCAGCGTTCTGACTCCTGCGGGCCGTCGCCAAAGCACGCGGTGAGTCGTGAGGCGATCAGCCACCTCCGAAATCAGCCACGCCGTGGTACGATGTGCGTTGCCCGCCCGGTGGAGTACCACTGATCTTCAAACGCTGACTTCGTCAAAGCAAAACCATGTATCATGTCTCGGCTTCGAAGCTGTTTACGCTGCTGGTGATCGCCGGGCTCTTTCTGGGGCGGGGAGCGTCGCTGGCGGTTGCTGAGCCGGAGATTCCGGAAACCGTCGAAACGAGCGGCGTACGATTCCTGACTCCAGAGACGCTGACTCGAATTGACACCGGCTTGAAGTGGCTATCGGTCCGCCAGAATGAGGACGGAGCCTTCGGAGTTCGACGCGGATACGGTCGCAACGTGGCGGTTGTGTCTCTGGCGGGGATGGCCTGGCTGTCGTCCGGCAGCAGTCCGGGACGGGGTCCGTACGGAGTCAACATTCAACGGGCGACTGATTTCGTTCTCGACTCGTGCCGATCGAGCGGGTTTATCAACGTGCCCGAAGGTCAGTCTCACGGTCCGATGTACGGACACGGATTCGCGACGCTGTACCTGGCCGAGGTTTATGGAATGTCTCCTCGCAAGGATATCCGTGAGAAACTCGAGAAAGCCGTGCGGCTCATTATTTCCTGCCAGAATAAAGAAGGCGGCTGGCGCTACGAGAACGAACCGAACGAAGCCGACGTCTCGGTCACGGTCTGTCAGATCATGGCGCTGCGTGCTGCTCGCAACTGCGGGCTGTTTGTGCCGAAGGACGTAGTCGATCGCTGCATCGACTACGCGAAGCAATGCCAGAACGACGACGGCGGATTTCGCTATCAGCTCGTTCGGCGAAGCAGCAGCCAGTTCGCGCGTTCGGCGGCGGGCCTCGTCGCGTTGTACAGCGCCGGAGTTTACGACGGCCCGGAAATCGGTCGAGCGCTCGCCTACCTGGAACGGCATCGCCCCGGCGGGATGATCGACCCGCATTACTACTACGGGCACTACTACGCCGTGCAGGCTCAGTACCAGGCAGGCGGCGATCACTGGAACCGATGGTTTCCTCGCATCCGTGATCAGCTGCTCGACGACCAGCAGAGAGACGGAAGCTGGTCGGATCTGACTTTCTCGAATGAGTACGCGACGGCCATGTCGTGCATCATCCTGCAGATTCCGAACAACCATCTGCCGATCTTCAAGCGGTGACACGCTCTGCAGAGTGGCTCACTCGTAAGTCAGCATCAAGTCGCCGGTTTCAACCTGGCTGCCAGTCTTGACGAGGACCGAAGCGACGACTCCGTCGGCGTCGGCACTGACAGTGGTTTCCATTTTCATGGCTTCCAGCGTGAAGAGCTTCTGGCCTTTTGAGACCTTGGAACCTTGCTCGATCGCGACGGTGACGACCATGCCGGGCATCTGGGCTCCGACATGTTTGGGGTCATTCGTGTCAGCTTTCGGGTTCGCTGCAACGTCGGGTTCGTGGGAGTTGTCCATCACCAGTACGTCTCGCGGTTGACCGTTCAACTCGAAGAAGATCGACCGACGACCGTCCGTGTGCGGAATGCCCGTCGTCAAGTATCGGACGATGAGCGTTTTTCCCTTTTCAATATTGATGGCGATTTCTTCGCCGGCTTCGAGACCGTAGAAGAAGACCGGCGTTGGAAGCGTGCTTGTGTCGGAGAACTCAAGCTGGTGCTTCGCGAAGTCTTCGAAGACACGCGGGTAAAGAACCGAGGTGACAACTTCGCGAGACGTTGGTGCTCGACCGAGCAGCGCTTCGAGACTCTCGGCTTCGGCATCGAAGTCAGCATCGGGAAGCGTTTCGCCGGGGCGACCTTCGAATTCAATCAGGTCAACTTCCGGTACAACCAGGACCGCTCTATCTGGGCGTTGCGAGACATCGATCTTACCATTCCCTCCAACCGTACGACGGCCCTGGTCGGTCCGTCCGGAGCCGGTAAGAGCACGATGGCCGATCTGCTAATGGGGTTGCTTCTGCCACAGGACGGAGACCTGCAGGTTGATGGTAAGGTCCTGACTGAAGAACAGCTCTGGCACTGGCGCCAACGGATTGGCTACGTTCCACAGGAAACGTTCCTGCTTCACGACTCGATCCGAAACAACCTGCTCTGGGCGGAGCCTGATGCCACTGCAGAAGAACTTCAGCGAGTTCTGGAAATGTCGTGTGCCGATCGTTTTGTCGATCGACTCCCCGACGGCATCGAAACGGTCGTGGGAGATCGCGGTGTCAGACTCTCCGGCGGAGAGCGCCAGCGTCTCGCCCTGGCCCGAGCCCTGCTGCGTCGTCCTGATCTACTGATTCTCGACGAAGCAACCAGCCATCTCGACGCCGAAAACCAGCAACGAATCCACGAATCAATCCAGCGAATGCAGGGCCGCCTGACTGTCGTCATCATTGCCCACCGGCTGTCCACAATCAGAGATGCAGACCAGATAATATGCCTGGACAAAGGACTGGTTGTCGAAACGGGGAGTTACCGGGATTTGTCCGAGCGACCAGAGAGCGTATTCAATTCGCTCATCCGAGCCGACGACCGCACGGGAAGCTCTGCCGGCTGAGCATCTGCCATCGCCAGTCCAAAAACTCAGCTGAACTGAAAACGCGTACAATGAGACGATTTCTGACGCGATCGATAAAGAGTTTCGACTATCTGATCTTTCCGGATCGTGGCTCAATATCAGTCTGTCTCGAAATCAGAGTCGGCAGCCCGCGAAAAATCTGGAAGCCCGCATTGCGTGGCAGTGAGACCGACATCCTGATCGCACAATCTGATTCACAGTGCCGCCAGGCGCCTATCACCATGCGCAGTCAAATTGATTCAACTTCGATTTGCTTCATGACCCCGGTCTGCGCGACCGACGCGCTGAGCCGAGGGGGCGAAACTCGTGACGATGTGCTAAATCGCACGACTAATTGTCGCCGAACAGTGCCGAAGTGGCCTTTGTAGGCTGTCGTATGTTTTGGTTGGGACGTTTGTGAGTTTGCAGGTTAAAGCGGGCCGCTGCTTCCAGCTCTGATAGATAAAGTAAAACACACCGCGGGCCGCCCGATGGACGGCCCGCGGTGGTGGCAGGTCACTCAGAAGTTGTTCGGAAGCCTGAGTCGATCGGAACTGTGCCGAGACACTCTCCGGATTCGTCGAAGAGGTAGCCGGTGCCCTTGATGT
>CALDJX010000664.1 GCA_937899075.1 uncultured Planctomyces sp.
GGGGAAATGTCGAGTTTGACGCGGCCTTCGGGTGTTTGCAGAGAATCGAGAATGGGGGCCGTTGCTTCAGCCACCAGCGAGAAGCCACCGTTCCCGGAGTCGAAGTCTGGCGTCTCGACCGCCGGGTTCCGTTGCCCGGCGGCGACGGCGACGATGACGAAAGTGGCCGACGCAATCAGGCTGGTCGAAAGCACGCTCCGCGAACGATGTCTGGCGGCATTGCGAAAACCGAGTTGCGATGCTCCGGTCATGCCGCCGCCTCGGACTGCAGATTGCCGGTCGCCCACGAGCCATGCTGACAGGTAGAACATGGCTGACGTCAGGCTGACGATACCAACGACGAAGAACGCAACCATCGGCCACGAAAGACCTGAAAACGCCTCTGTCGAAGGAACGATTCCAAGCAGCCCCGCGGCCAGCACGACCAACGAGAAGATCGCTCCGTTCCTGGCCCATTTGCGCCGTCGGGTGGCATGCGTCTGATGCGTGGCATCGGACATGGTCGCGTCAGTGTCGCCGGTCAGAAGTTGCCGAGTGGAAATGTTGCGAAGGCTCCGCAACGCAACCGACAGTGCCAGTAGGGCGACCAGGATTGAGATCATAAAACCCGCGACGACACTGATCGGCTTTGTGTAGACGTCGAGAAACTGCGTCCCGATCGCGCCGCCCCACCAGTTCGGATCTTTCAACGCGAAAACCATCAACCGGGCATAGCCGACGGCACACGCAGACCCGACGACGCCTCCCACGCAGGCAACCACCAGTCCCTCTTTCAGAATCAGTCGTCGAACCATTTTCCGGTCAAATCCGACTGCCTGGAGCAGGCCAATGCTGGGCGTTCTTTTTTCGACGCCGAGGCGGAACAGCAGACTGATCAGAATCATTGCCGACGCGATGACGAAAAAGCTGAAGCCGACGAAGAGTCCGGTGAAGTCAGTCGTTCCGCTGGCCGCTTTGAGTCCGTTGTACTTAACCGGCTGAAAAACCAGGCCGGTGTCCTGAGACTTCAACTGCGTGAGAAACTCGGCGGTGAATTCTGTCTTTGCTTCTTCGGGCCCTTCAGAACCGTCGGCCGTCGCGGACGCGGCGACGCGAATCGAAGTCAGACTTCCGTAGCGGCTGGTCCAGAGTGACCTGGCAAGGTCCAATGAAACAAAAGCTTTCGGCAGAGCTTTGTATTTCTCCCAGTAAACGTCGTCTCGATCGGTTGGACGGTCGAGGTCCATCGGAAACGGCTGCTTCCAGTTGTTGAACGTTTTTGCGTCGGTGATTCCTTTGACCTCGGGAGTGAGACCTCGGTCGCTGGCCGTCACTGATTCATCGAGCGGGGCGATGGCTCGAACTTTCAGGGTCAGGACTTCTTCGGGTAATTCACCGTGCGACCCGACCTGGTGATACTTGATTTGAATCGAGTCGCCGGCTGTGACCTTCAGGTCAGTCGCGAGCCAGTCTGCCAGGATGATCTCGTCGTCATCTAAGGCCTTGACGTCTTCACCGATCAGTAGCGGGCCAAATGGAGCGTTACGGACTTCGGCAAGGTCAACGCCAGCGATGATCGAATACGCAGAGAAGGCGTCCGGGTCGCTGGCGTTGCTCAGCTCGTTGACCAGGTAAACCATGTTTCGAGCGACGGCCCGGCCAGACGCTCCGGCTGCCTGCTGTGCCGCGGCAGCGAATGCGTCTTCGAGAATCATCTGCTCGCTCTCAAGAGCCAGGTAGCCTCGGTCGTTTCCCACGATTCGCAGACTAAGATCTTCGAGGGAAAGCGTTTCGTTCAGCTGCTGTGTCGTACGGTTGGCTGTTTCAGCCGCTTCAGGTGACTCGGCCAACTCGCGTGAGTTCAGCGAGACAAACACGGCGTTGATTCGCGATGATTTGCCGTTCGGAAATTCACGCGAACGGCGGACGGCTTCGAGACCGACTGACTCCTGGAGATGCTCAAGCGAAACGAAAACGGTGAGTGGCAACTGTTGACCCGGGTTGAGGTCGAACCGGCCCGTTCCGGAAGTCTCCGGGAAGATCGCAGAAACCGTGAGCGGGACGCTTTGCGTATCCTGATCCTCGATGCCGCCGAGCTGACTTTCGCGGGGAATTGTGGCTGGCATTTCGACCCACAAAGTCAACTCGTCACCGACTTTGACGTTGAGCTGCCGGGCGACACGGTCACTCAGAACGAGTTCGTCGCCAGCGGGGAGTGACTCGTCGTCGAATTCGCTCATACTGGCAAAGCGCTCGTCGATTCCGAAGACTCGAATTCCGCCAGCTCGATCAGTGACCGTGCCGTCGTCACGCTCTCGAACCAGCGAACCGTCCATGATCAGTGCCGGCGCGACGCTGCTGATAACGTCCTGCAGCTCGGGAGTTTCGACGAGGAGATTTGCCGTTTCTTCACGAATGAAACGCGGCGAGTGGAGAGCAAGATCGACGCCGCCCAGTCGTGCGAGGCTCATTGCCTTGAGACTTTCCCTGACAGAGTCTCCGACAATCAGAGCACCGCTGATGACGGCCGTTCCCGCGACGACGCCCAGAAACACAGCGACATGAATTCTCCAGTAATGCATCAGGCTGCGCAGGATCAGCGTCGAGGTCGTCATGATGGGCGCGTCCAGAGGGCGTTGGTCTGTAGAACGTCGGTTCCGCTTCCAACCAGCGAGCGTACCGCAAGTCGTGGTAGAACGTTCGAATGGTACGCCCAATCAGCCATTTGAGAAGCGACCGCAGACTGTCACCAGACGATTGGCCGTGTCACGGATCGACGACTTCGGAGAACCGGTTGGTGTCCGGCGCGGCTGATGTTGGCGGCAAAAAGTCGCCGGGATCCAGCATGTGAACTCCGCGAAGATCCGCCGCTCGCCTGGCTTCGGATCGCTGCCGTTGGAACCCCAGCGGGCGACTGCCGGTGCTGGGCCCGATCGACTCGTCAGGATACGGGTCGTGGTATTCGGCGGCGCGATGTTCGGTGGCAGGATGACGAGGCATTAACTGAGGCATCTGCACAAACCGAGTATCGAGCAGGCAGCCGGACCCTGTGGTGACCAGAATCAGCGCAACGGAGAATTTCCTGATGACGTCCTGAAGTGTGGCCATTTAATTACCGAAAAATCCGCGAGATCCAGAACTCAGTCGTGGTGCAGAGTCTGAACATGAACCTGTCCGCTGCCGTCTGCCGAACGGTGTGCCAACTGAGCGACACGGCGAGTATATTGCGAGGTCGAAATTGACCCTAGATCGGTTTGGGACGGCTCAAATGCAAGAAAACTCGGACTTCGCACTACCCAAAATGCCTCCTCGGCCCACAGACGGTCACAAAGGAACGTTCGGTAGAACACTGATTCTCGCGGGAAGTCGCGGAATGAGCGGTGCGGTCTGCCTGGCTGGCACGGCGGCCCTTCGTGGTGGAGCCGGGCTGGTTTCCGTCGCGTGTCCGCAGGGAATTCAGTCGATCGTGGCCGGGTACGAACCGGGATATATGACGATTGGTTTGCCGGAAGACTCCGACGGGCAACTCTCCATCGCGACACTTGACGAACTCCCGCGGTTGATCGACGGAAAGGACTCGATTGGGATCGGCCCAGGACTGGGGACTTCTGCCGACCTGCCAGAAGTTGTTCATCGCTTATGCGCGGCCGCGAGCTGTCCGGTCGTGCTGGATGCCGACGGCCTGAACGCGTTGGCGGCGACTGTTCGAAGCGGTGATTGGGAAGGAGTTGAGCACCGGGGACCACGAGTGCTGACTCCGCACCCCGGCGAGTTCTCGCGACTGTCCGGTCTGTCTGTATCAGAAATCGAGCACGACCGATCCGGAACGGCGAGTGTTTTTGCAAAACGAAACAACGTGATTCTGGTCCTGAAGGGATCCGGGACGGTCGTGACCGATGGCAAACGGATCTCGATTAACCCAACGGGCAATTCCGGCATGGCAACCGGCGGCTCCGGCGACGTATTGACCGGCCTGACGTCTGCGTTGCTGGCAAGTGGCGGAGACCCGTTCGAAATGACCAGGCTGGCGGTCTACCTCCACGGCCTGGCGGGCGATCTGGCTGCCGAGGCGATGTCTCCGCCAGGAATGATCGCCTCGGATCTGCCGCGATTTCTCTGCGAGGCCTGGAAACGGATGTCTGCTGACAGTGGAGCCTGAGGCGCCGGTTGCCGACTTCGGTCGGACAGACTAAGGATCAGCCTCGAATTAACGTCCCGATGTAGCGCAAATGTAGGGTGTATGGAGCGCAGCGGAACGCACCGTTGCCGCCGATTGAAGGTGCGTTTCGCTGGGGCTCCACACACCCTACGTAAAGAGGCGGGAAATTTTCTCGGCACGATCCGTAGCAACGTAAGCGGTCAATGGGGCTCGTGCTTCAGGCCAAGCAACTCATCGATGAATTGATCAGGATTGTCGAGTGGAAGCGGTTCTGAGATTCCGGCGACGTTGCCTGCTCGGTCGATGTGAAAAACGGCCTGCCGAGGCGCACCGGCTTCTTCGTCGAAAGTCCCCGAGCCCCATTCCCGGTGGACCTTCCAGATTGGCTCCGGGTCCGTCAACAGGTGGAACAGCGGCGGAAAATCTGTCTTACGATTCTGTTGCGGAAGCGCCGAGCTGACCGCGATGACGTGGTAATCCGCCGCTTTCAGTTCGGCCGAGTGTTGCTTCAGGTGTTGCAGAGTTTTGTCGGCACCGGCTCCGGCTTCTCCATCAAAAAACACAACAAGCAGATTGTGTCGCCCGAGAAACGACTTCAATCGAGTGATGGAGTTTTCCGCGTCGATTGCCTCGATGGGCGGTGCCTGCATTCGTGAGGTCTGCCCGTTTGTCGTCACAGGAGTGCGGTCGTGGTCCTGCTGAAGCTTGTGCCAGACCATGCCCGAAATCATCACAGCCGCAAGAGGCAGTACGAGAATCCGCAATCGCATCGTTATTCTTTCTGAATGGCCGAAACCGCTACAGCACTTTAGAGCTTGGTTGCAGTTTCGTGCAGGACGCCATCAGGAGACCTGAGGGAGTCACTTGCCAGTTCCTGCACAGAAACTCTGACGATTGTTCAGTCGACATCAAGGTGCATCTGGGCCTGAAGTTTTTTGAGAGCCCTCATCCAGAGCATTTGAGTTGCCGGGCGAGAGCGTCCCATTCGTTCGGCAACTTCGTCAAATGGAAGCCGTTGGAGATTTCGCAGGACGATGACTTCCTGGTAGGACTCAGGCAGCGTTGCCAGCGCTTCGGAAATCTGGATTTCCTGTTCGCGTCGAACCATGACCTGGCTGGGAGATTCGCCACCCGACGACAACTCTGGAGCCGCTCGAAAGTACGTCGAATCGTTGCCGGTCGAAATGGCGACTTCCAACGTGGCTCGACGTTTGGCGGCACCGAATCGTCTGACGAAATCCGTCGCGTTGTGTTTCAAAATCTGTTTCAGCCAGGCGATCCACTCGCCCTCGGTCTGACCATTGAAATTCGGAAACGCCTGGTGAGCTTCCATCAGTGTCTGTTGAACGAGATCCGACGAATCAACTTTCGCCTGAATCCAGCTTTCGACGTGTGAGCGGGCGAGGAAGCCGACGTACGCTCGGCAGGTATCGAACAACTCGTTCGTTGCTTCGCGGTCGCCATCGCGCGCACGCTGCAATAACGACTCAAGGCCCTTACGCGACGGTTCCGACAACTTTATTCTCCGCAGCAATTTCAGTAACACAGAGTCACAGAATCCGAGGGGGGGGGGCC
>CALDJX010000665.1 GCA_937899075.1 uncultured Planctomyces sp.
AGCGGCCCGCTTTAATCCGCAAACTGACAAACGTCCCACCAGAAACACACGACAGCCTACAAAGGCCACTTCAGCGATGATTGGCGATAATTAGTCGTGCGGTTTAGCACATCGTCACCAGATTCGCCCCCTTGGTTCACCGCGTCGGTCGCGCAGACCGGGGTCACGAAGCAAATTCAGGCTAGATCACTTTGACTTCGCTCGACGATGAGTTTTGTCGAGCGTGCGAATCCGATTGTTCACTGCATCCAACGATGGATCTTTCATGCAGATTCAGGGGCACTTCAGAATTTGCGGAGTGCCCGAACAAATGCAGATGACGGCCCATCTGCAGCCTGTCAGTCTAAGTTTCCGCATCGACTTGGATGTGCTTGTGATAACACATCAGTCATGATTCGCATTGAGAGTCAACCATGGGACAAAGCTATGCCATGACGTCATGCGCGACCGAGCCGGCGACGTCAGTGAGACGCATTTCGCGGCCGGCGTAGCGGTAGGTCAGGGATTCGTGGTCGAGACCCAGCAGGTGCAGGATGGTGGCGTGCCAGTCGTGGACGTGCATCTTGTTTTCGACGGCTTCGTAGCCGTGGTCGTCGGTGGCTCCGTAGCTGAACCCGCCTTTCACACCTCCGCCCGCCATCCACATCGTATAGCCCTTGTGGTTGTGATCCCGGCCGGTGCCGCTGTCTGAATAAGGCGTGCGGCCGAATTCGCCCCCCCACAGAATCAGTGTGTCTTTCAGCATGTCTCGGCGTTTGAGGTCGGCGAGGAGACCGGCGATTGGTTTGTCGGTTTCGGTGCAGTTGCTGGCGAGGGCGGTCTGGATGTTGCTGTGCTGGTCCCAGCTTCCGTGGCCGAGTTCGATGAAGCGGACACCCGACTCGGCGAAGCGGCGGGCGAGCAGGCGCTGGCGACCGAAACCATCCGTTGAGTCTTCGTTGATTCCGTAGAGCGATTGTGTCTCCTCGGTCTCACCAGACAGGTCCATGACTTCCGGAACGGCGTCCTGCATGCGGAAGGCGAGTTCGAAGTTTTCAATCGCTCCTTCCACGAGCGGATTGTGTTTGTCCTGCTGAAGTTTCTCCCGGTTCAACGCCGTGATCAGATCGAGCTGACTGCGCTGGACAGACTTAGAGAATTGCCCGTTGACAGCGTTGTTGATGCCGTACGGGTTGGCCTCGCCGCGACGCAGGCGGTCGATCATGCGGTTCCGCTGGCTGCTGTCCTGGACGGTGAACTTTGTGCCCTGGTATGCAGCCGGCAAAAAGGCATTTCCATAATTCTGAGCGCCACCTGTGGCGGTGGGCGGGTTAATAGAAATATAGCCGGGAAGATTTCGATTCTCGGTACCCAGTCCATACAGCGTCCACGCTCCGACAGACGGCCTGACAAACTGAAAGTTGCCCGTATGCATCTGCACCATGGCCTGAGCATGAGCGGGCTGGTCGCAGTGCATCCCACGTAATAGACACAGGTCGTCGGCGTGGCTGGCCAGGTTGGGAAGCAGTTCGGAAATCCAGAGCCCGCTTTGGCCCTGCTGCTTGAAGTTCCACGGAGAGGCCATCCACGGCGTGCCGTAGTTCGACGCGCGACCGTGGTCCTGTTTCAGCCGCGGCTTATAGTCCAGCGTGTCCACGTGCGATGGACCTCCGCGCATGCAGAGGAAGATCACGCGCTTGGCTTTCGGCTCGAAGTGAGGCTTACGCGGAGTGAGGGCCGAGTTCTTACTCTCTTCCGCAGCCTGTGCTGAGGAGAGTCCCGCGAAGGCAAGAAAGCCAAAGCCGGCCGAGAGTGATTGAAGGGCGTCGCGTCGTGACAGTGCCGTTCGGCTGTTCGAGCAGAATGTTTTCGTTTGCATTGTTCAGTGTTCCTGTCGCTCAATCGATTGAGCTGAACTCCGTCGTGCAGAGTAAAGCCTGGCAGTAGGCAGCCAGCTTCTGGTCTTTGGTGAGGCTGGACGACTTGCTGACGTCAGCAATGAAGGCCATTGCCTGTGCTTGTTCTGTGTCTGATGGTTTTCGTCCAAGCACGAGCATATAGGCGGAGTCGAGTCGCTGGCTGGCCGGGTATGTAGACAGTCGCTCTGTGAGTGCTGCGGCCCGGATTTGCACGAACTTGTTATTCATCAGAAACAGTGACTGCAGCGGACTGGATGTTGTTTCCCGCGAGCCAGTCACGAGACCCGCATCCGGTGCGTCGAAGACGTCCAGGATTTCCGGCAGGACGTTGCGAACTCGCGGCAGGTAGACAGACCGGGTATTTGCGGTGATGTCCCGGATGACTGGCTCGAAGACGTTCTGGCCAACTCCGCCTTCTCCGACGGCTCGCAGGTACGTGCCGAGTGGACGATTGAGGTCAAGCTCTCCAGATACGGCGAGCATGGCGTCGCGAATGGCCTCGGCTTCGAGGCGGCGTTTATTCATGCGCCAGAGAAAACGGTTGTCGGGATCGGTGCCAAAGTTGGACTCGTCGAAGCTGGAGGCGAGTTGCCAGGTTCGCGTCAGGGCGATCTCGCGCACGAGCGACTTGATCGACCAGTTGTTCTCGACGAGTCGCAACGCAAGATAGTCGAGCAGTTCCGGATGCGTCGGTGCGTCGCCCGTCTGACCGAAGTCGTCCACTGTTCGCACGAGGCCCCGGCCAAACATCCAATGCCAGACACGGTTCGCGATGACTCGGGCCGTCAGTGGGTTCTCGGGACTGGCAATCCAGTCGGCCAGTTCCAGCCGGCCACTGGTTGATCGGTACGACGGACTGCCCAATGCGTCGAGCCGTCGCCGAATCGTGATGTCCTTCATGCGGGCAGCGAGCGAGTGTTTGCCGGCGGGCGACAGTACCTGCAACACGCCCCGAGGCACTTCCTGAGCCGGTTTATCGAGTTCGCCCCGCACGAGCAGTCGCGTCGGTAATGGGAACTCGCGGTCCTGCGTCCCCATTGCAAACACGCGAGGCTCGCCGGATTCCGAGTATCCCTGCAGAGCGGCTTCGGTTTCGTCTCGCTGAGAACGCAGCCGACGGAGTGTGCCACGAAAGACGTTCACTCCCGAGCGTATCTTCTTCATCGCCTCGTCGAGTTCCGCCCGAGCTGCGTCGCGTTCGGCGATCAGGTTCGCGAGTTCTTCCTGCGACAACATCGGCGTTCCGGGTGGTGGTCCGAGACCGGTGAGATCGAGCAGCGTGGTTGACTGCCGCGCCTGAGCTTTGATCAATCCGTAATGCGTCGTCGTCGCCCGGAAGATTCCAGCAAGCGCGTAGTAGTCTTCCTGCGGAATCGGATCGAACTTGTGATCATGACACCGGGCACAGGCGACGGTCGTGCCGAGGAATGCTCGAGTGGTGGTATCGATCTGTTCGTCAATCAGGTCAGCGAAGAACTTCTGTTGGTCTTCTTCACCGACCAGTTTTACACCAACGGTAAGGAATCCGGTCGCGATGACGTTGTCCGCCCAGTCCTGATCGTTCTCAACTGGCAGCAGGTCTCCGGCGATTTGTTCTCTAATAAAGTCGTCGAACGGTTTGTCACTATTAAACGCGTCAATGATATAGTCGCGGTACCTCCAGGCGTGCTGGTAGATGTTGTTCTGATCGCCGCCGGTTGACTCTGCAAAACGAGCGACGTCCATCCAGTGTCGTCCCCATCGTTCACCATACCTCGGCGAGTTGAGCAGTTCGTCAACGAGCTGCGACACCACCGCCTGTCGTGATTGCTCAGAGGTTGCTCCGTCGATCCTGTTCGTCCAATCCGTAATGTCGTCGGGCGTCGGTGGCAGGCCGGTGATGACAAAGAACAGTCGCCGAACGAGCGTGCGTGCATCGGCATCTGTGACCGGTGTCTGTCCCTGTTCGTCGAGAGCCGCGATCACGAATCCGTCAATTGGAGTCCTCGCCCACATCGAGCTTTTAGTCTTCGACGGACTGACCTTCACTGGCGGCTGGTAGGCCCAGAACTCGCGGCCCTTTTGTAGATCGATCTTTGTTTCGACGCTCGCGTTGATCTTCGTGACACGCGGATCGGGAGCTCCCATCAGAATCCACTTGCGGAAATCGGCAATGACCGAGTCTGGCAGCTTGCCCTTAGGTGGCATCCAATGCCGCTCAGGAAACGGGAATGTTGCGTGCTAACATTAGTCTAGCCAAAGA
>CALDJX010000666.1 GCA_937899075.1 uncultured Planctomyces sp.
CTCAGCACAACCGGCCCCGGATCGCCCGCGTTGGCCAGCGCGATCTCATTCAGTGTCGTTTGCACCCAGCTTACCAACTGCTGTTTTTGTTCCGCCGAGAGTTGTTTCGCATCCTTCGGCGGCATTTCTCCGAGCGAAAGCTGCTCCTGCACATTCTCCCAAACTTCGGGCTGCCGCCTGACATGTTCCAGCGAAGTGAAGCGCTGCAAGTCAAGCTCGCCTTCCTGCTTCTCGGTCGAATGACAGGTCACACAATAGTCGCGCAGCAGCGGTCGAATCGATTGCTCGAAAGCATCCGCAGCGAAGCCGTTCGAAGAGGACGCCGCCAGCACCGCAATCACGGCAAGAATTGTATTTCTCATCGGTCCCCTTCGAGGGTGCGTTCTCTTCACAGGATGGAATTCCGGCCTGTCATTATCTCGACGCTTCATTTTCACACTCCAACAATAGAAGACAGGCAGGATGCCTATCCCACGACTCGAACGAACTTCTTAGTTGTCAGCGCTTCTCAAGAATGAATGCGGCATACTCGGTAGCCATGTCGAACTCGCGATGGTCATGGATCAGGGCGCCAAACGTGATCTTCAACGTTTCGCCTTGAGCAACCGTGACTGCGCTGCGAGGTCCTTGTTTCATCGCTTCGCGGCCGAAGGGATTGGCGACGAAGACTCCGTAGTCGCGGTTGTGCCACCAGCTTTCGCGAAAGTTCTTGTCACTGGCCATCAGCATGATGCCGCCGGATTGCGGACCGGAGCCTGAGTAGTCGCACCATTTGGCCGGCTGGCCCCAGGTCTCTTTCGCCGTCTTTTTGCCGGTCGAACTGCGGATTATCCCACCGTTCTTCTCGGTAAAGGGAGTCGCGACTCGGGCTCCGATGCCCATTTCTTCCTGATCACCGAATACGATCGGGCGTTGATCGGCACGGAACTCGGCGCTCCACACGAGCAACCAGCCATTCGGTCGCGCGGTCACCGTGAAGTCGTTCGTCAGCAAGCAGAGCGGCTCGCCGGTGCTGGTCTTCAAGTGGCATTCGGTCGCGAATCGCAGTCGTCCGTCGGCGATCGTCGGAGCTATCACAAACCGGAGATGTTCCATCGCTGCCTTATTGCGCCAGAAGTCCTGCGCACTGATGTCGCCGAAGCCGAGCCAGATTCCGGGGTGCATGGTGTCGTGATCGACCGCGTCGACATCTTTGACTGGCGGATGATTGCGAGTGACCTGCCGCTCATCCGCCAGTCGAGCGTTTGCGAAGTAGGGTCGCCGAATTTTTTCGTCGCTAAAAACGAAGTCGACGATCGGCTTGCCGCCGAGCGAGATCCGCAGGCGGTCCTTTTGCTCTTCGAAGCTGAAACCCGTGGGAGCGGGTTCCTGCCTGTCGGTCTTCGTCTTTGTACGACGGACTTCCAGTCCGTCGATCGGCGCGACGGACTGGAAGTCCGTCGTACTTTCTGGTTTCGTATCGGCAGTCGTGATCGGAGTTCGCATCGACACCAGAAACGTCGCCAGATCGGCAACTTGCTGCGGTGCGAGATACTCGGCCATCTCCGGCATCGCAGATTTCGGTACGGTCTTGCGTTCTTCGATCGAGGCCTTCGGAATGTCGACTCGTTCGCCACTGGATTGGCCGAGAGACAGCGTCAAGCCGCTCTCTTCCAGCAAGACGCCGGAGAACACCTTGCCTGCATCGGTGACGACGGTCAGTTGATTGAAACCTTCAGTGATGACGGCACTGGGCTCGACGATCGACTGCACGATATGCCGGGCATTGGCTCGCAATCCGATGCTGCTCAGGTTCGGGCCGAACCCGTTCTTCGCTGCATCGAGGCTATGACACTTGCCGCAACCCGCGCCGGTCGAGCGACGAAACAGCAATTCACCGCGATCTCGATCGCCACGCTCCAGCAGCGCGAGCGAAGCGTCGAGCGTTGCTCGTGTCGGCTGTTTCGCGAGTGGCAGGGGAGCGATTGCGACGAGGTAGTTTCCCTTACCGCCACTTTTGCCATCATCGGTGTTGCCACCGAGTTCAACGCGGCCTGAGTCGAACGATCGTGAGTAGAAGGCGAACTTCGCGCCTTCGTTGATCGCCGCTGTGAACGGCTCCTTTTGAAAATTCTTCAGCACCCAACTCGGAGCGGTCTTCTGCCGGACATCGATCCCGACCCAGACACGAACCGGCACGAGCGCATCCGCGCTGAGCCACTGCTCGCCGCTTGAGTTGTCGTCGTCATTGGCGGTCTGAAAGAGATCTGCCCCTTCGAGTTCCGCAGGCACGTCGCTCAGCCGATAGCCGCGATCCACATAAGCCAGCGTGCCGAACGAAAAGCCGCCCGGCACGACTTGGTAGGCGGTTCCGTTCTTCACCTGCACATTCCGCACGGTGGCAACGCCGCTGTTCGTCTCGGCCTTGCTCCCAGACGCGGAAGAATTCATCGGAGTGGAAGCGATCTGCAACGACCGCCCCCGAATCTCCAGCTTTGAACCTCCCACGACCTTCGCCAACCACAACTCGGCGACCTTCCGCACGTCGGCATCCGCGTCTTTCTGAGCCAACGCGCGGACCTCCGGTTGAGTCGCCGCATGAGATTCCAGCAGCGCGAGCAAAGCCGCTCGGCGAACCGCTGCCCGTGAGTCACTGAGCAATTCCCGCAGCTCGGCGGTCGAACTCAAGGCACGCAGCGTCTGCCATCCGGCATAGAAGATCGTCGCGTCCGTCTCTCGCTGTAATTGTTCCAACAGCTCGGAAGCAAGCACCGTCTGACGAGTCTCATGCACGGCTTGCACGGCAGCGAATCGCACGCGCGGGTGAGGATGTCGCAACGCGACTCGCAAACAATCCGTAAGGCGATCGGTCTGCCCGTGTTGTTTCGCACGATGCGCAAGAATTCGGACAGCCTGAATTTGCAGATTGAGTGACGCCTTCGACTCTGCCTGCAGCGCGTCATGCAGAAAGGCAGCGAGCGATGCGGCAACCGGCATGCGTCCCAACGACCACGCAGCCCACGTTTCCTGATTCTCGGACAGCTTGCCACCGCTCAGTCGCTCGACAAGTCGTTGCTGAACCGCATCGCTGCGTCGTACCAGTTCGTCCTGTGCGTTGACGCGTCGCACAGGCAGCGGTGAGTCGAACTCGCCCAACAACTCGTCAACAGAGAAGTCTTCCAGTCGTTTCGTGGCTTCCAGCGGTGCCGCAGGCGGAGCGTCTTTCCAAGCGACTCGAAAGATGCGGCCTTCGTTGGTGAGTTGCCCGTCCTTCCACTCGGCACCGTAGCCGCTGCTCCAGCCGAGCACCCACAGCGCGCCGTCGGGTCCGAACTCCATGTCCGTCGGACGGAAAAGCGACGAGCCTCCTTCAATGAACCGAGTGAAGCCGCCGCCTGCGGGTCGCAGCATCGCCCCGTCCCACTGCGGTCGCCACAGGTAGGTCGTCTTCAACAGCCAGTCGTTGACAAGGAACGCACCGCGATACTCAGGAGGAAACTGCGGCGACTGACAGAAGACGGTTCCCGTACCCGAGCCTTCAAACAACGGCCCGCTCACGGGCGCGGTCGGAGCATGCGGAGCCGCCGACCAATGGCTGCTCCACGGATGATTCCAGCCGAAGTGAGCCCCGAAGAACGGCATAAACACGCGATCGCCCGTCGTCTGATCGTTGTCGGTCCCGATCCAGTTGAAGCCGCTGTCGAACGTGATGTCCCAGGGATTGCGAAAGCCGCGCGCGACGATTTCCAGATTGGTCCCGCCGTCATCGCATCGCAACACGCCGCCATCCAAGCCCCAGTCGTCTGCCGGGTCGTGATAGGCGTGGCGGTAATCGTTCTTACCTGACGTCACCGATGCCGGGATGTCAGGCACGTCCGCCGGCGCCTTCAATCCCCACAAATCCCGAAACGCCTTCGGCGCATAACGGCCTGGTTGATTGAGCCCCTTCGAGTTCCCCTTGCTCATGTAGAGCTTGCCATCCGGAGCCCAATTCAGCCCATGTAATCCGTGTTCCAGATTGCCGAGATCGGTATAGACCTTGACGTACTCATCCGCCTCGTCGTCGCCGTCGCGATCACGAACGACCGTCAGATCAGGAGCATTGGCAATCCACAAATCGCGACCGTGCCAAGCGAGTCCCTGAATCGCATTGAACCCCGTCGCGAACTCTCTTGTTCGATCTGCTCGACCATCGCCGTCCGTATCGAGCAAGATGACAACGCTATCCCCCGGAGTCTCCGGCTTTGGATTGCGATACTGCGGCCCCATGCCGACGAACAGACGCCCCCGCTCATCAAACGCCATCGAGCACGGCTGTCTCACCAACGGTTCGCTGGCGAACAGCGTGACCTCAAACTCCGGCGGCACCTTAGGCAACGCCTTCAGATCGGCAGACTTATCCGCGAATTGCGCCAGCGTCACCTGCGTGGTGCCGATGAGCAGCGCCGCAAGCAATGCCAGTCGTAGAGAAACGGAAGTCATACGTTCGTGCCTCAAGACAGCAACTCTTTCTCGACATTTCATCTGCGGCGACTCCGGTCGATCTGAACTCCGAACTTGCGCCATGATGGGGAAGACCTTCGTGATCGGAGGCTAACAAATGCCCGTCAACCGCTCTGTCGAATCGCCGAAGCGGTCGAGTTCCAAGCCGCCCCACTCCATCAGGCTGAGGAACAGGCTGCACATGCGCCGGTTGGGAGCATCGAGGTAGTCGAGCGCGCGGCCGCCTCGGAGTTTGCCGCCAGCGCCGCCGAGCAGGATGATCG
>CALDJX010000667.1 GCA_937899075.1 uncultured Planctomyces sp.
GTTCATGGTCACCGCTGCGCGACAGGTCAATCTCGTTGACCGTCCAGTCACCGTAACTGAACGTCGGATAATCCCCCGTCAGGAAGGTATCCGACGAGGCGGAATAACCGTCGACGCCCTGCTGAAAAGTGCTCGTCCCCTGGCCGCGGTGTTCGACGTCGATCATAAAATCGCCAGCGTACGCGTCGCTGTAGCTGCCGGCCGAGATGTAAAACGTACCCGCAGACACATCGATCGTAAGCGAACTGCTAAGTCCGGGGCCGCCATCGTCGTTGCTGGCGATCTGCGTACCCCCAAAGTCGTAGACTCGCAGGTAAGTGTCGAGTCCGTTGATGCCGTCGAGGTCGATCGACAATACGCCGTCAGTCACCACGACACGGAACATGTCGCGATCGCCGGTCATCTCGAACGTACCGGACGCGGAACCGTTGCCTGTGTCTCCGCCGTTGAGCGTGATCAGCGTTGCCGTCGCGTCCGTCAGTTCGCCGTGATCGTCGACCGGTTCGGTGACCGTGATTGTCACTGTGGCCTGTGACGTCAGGGCTCCGTCGGTCAGCGTGTAGGTGAATGTGTCGTTACCGACGAAGTCCGTATCCGGCGTGTAGGAGAACGAGCCATCACCATTCATCGATACTGTGCCGTTGGCTGGTTGCGTAATCGAGTCCACTGACATCCCATCACCGTCCATGTCTGAGTCGTTATCGAGGACACTCGCCGGAGCAATATTCAGCAGCGTTTCGAAGTCGGTCGAGAAGAAGTCATCGACGGCGGTCGGTGCGTCGTTCACTGAAGTGATGTTAATGTTGACCGTCGCGGTGTTACTGTCGAATTCGCCATCGCTCAATCGGTACGTGAATGAATCGGTACCGTTGAAGTTTGCGTCGGGTGTGTAGGTGACCGTGCCGTTGGTATTGACCGTCACGCTGCCGTTCGCCGGGTTGGTAACAACGCTCGGCGTGATCGCGTCGCCGTCTGGATCGCTGTCATTGGAGAGGACGGCAATCGTGATCGAGCCGTCTTCATTAACGCTTGCCGAATCGTTACTGGCGACTGGAGCGGCATTGGATGTTGTGACGGTGAACGTCACTCGTGAAGCAAGTTCGGTGTATCCGTTGTTTTCGAGGAACACGGCGAAGTAGGTACCGTCGGCAAGATTGCCCGCTCCAGATGCGCTGTCGAGCGTCACCACGCCAGCAGTCAGGCTGCCGCCCGCAGTTCGGGTTCCGTTGGTGTAGTACCACGCCGTCGAACCGTTTGTGCCGGGAATATCACCGGCTGCATAAATGCCGATCCAGTCGGTTGCGTTGCCGGGACCATTTCCAAATGTGGCGACAATCACCTCGCCGGGTGCGTAGTCTGTGTCGTTCAGGCTGAAGGTCGGCGCTGCGATGACCGTGATACTGACCGTCGCAATGTTGCTGTTGAGCGAGTCGTCGCTGACCAGGTAAGTGAAACTGTCCGCCCCGTTGTAGTTGGCGGTCGGCGTGTAAGTGATCGTGCCGTTGGCGTTGATTGTCACGCTGCCGTTCGTCGGGTTGGTGACGACGCTCGGCGTGATCGCGTCGCCGTCTGGATCGCTGTCGTTGGTGAGAACGGCAATCGATATCGAGCCATCTTCGTTCACGGTGGCGGAATCGTTGACGGCGGTCGGAGCGAAGTTCACATCGTTGACAGTGATGCTGACGGTCGCGGCGTTGCTGTTCAGCGCGCCGTCGGTCGCGATGTAAGTAAACGAGTCCGAACCGACAAAGCCCGTGTTCGGCGTATACGTAATTGTGTTGTTCGCGTTGATCACGAGCGTTCCGTTGGAGGGCAGGCTGGAAACATGCCCCACGGTGAGCGTGTCGCCGTCGATGTCTGTGTCGTTACCAAGTACGGCGATGGTAACGGCCGTGTTGGCGTCTGTGGCTGCGGTGTCGTTTAAGGCAGCGGGTGCGTCGTTGATCGCGGCGACCGTCAGGCTGACTGTTGCCGTGTTGCTGTTCAGCGAGCCGTCGTTGACTCGGTACGTGAACGAGTCGGCTCCGTTGTAGTCATCGTCCGGGGTGTAGGTAATCGTGCCGTTCGCGTTGACGACGGCTGTGCCACTCGTCGGTTGAGTGACGACGCTCGTTGTCAGCGGATCGCCGTCCGGGTCGGAGTCGTTGCTCTGCACGGTGATGCTGACGGCGTTGTCTTCACTGGTCGTGGCCGAGTCGTTAGCCGCGACGGGCGCGTTGTTGGCCGGCGGAGGGTTGCCGGGGATGCGGTAGGCGACGCTCAGTTGTGGTCGATTGGCAATCGTCGCCGCTTCGGACGAACTCAGGTCGACTCCCCCGTTGCCCGTCGAAGCGAACACCCAGCCGTGATTCGCCGACGGATCGGCCAGCCATGCTTCCAAGCTGGCTGTGACATCCATTGAACGCGAACCGGTGCTGGCGTCGAGACTGCCAATAATCGTTGACGAGGCTTCTGTGTTGTTCGTGTTGACGCCGCCGGTCAGAGACGTCCACGTGTCAGTGTCGTTCCAGTTGATCAGCATTTCGTGCAGATTCGGATCGTTGCCGGGGTCGGTGACGTTGAAGTTCAGCGTCGCCGATTCGATCACGGCGTTACTCGGAATCTGGCCGGTGCCGCCGCCGAACAGGTTTTCGAATCGCAGCAGCGTCTGCTCGATGCCCGAGTCGCCGTCGATCTGCAGCGTCGCATTCGAACTGTGGTCGGTTGCGGCTGAGCCACCATCAAGCCATGTGTCGACCGCGCCGGTGTAGCCGTTCACGCCCTGCTGAAACGTGACGACCACTGGGGCTTCAGTGATTCTCACGAAGTACTTGCCGAGGCTGCCGTAGTCGTCGTAGCCGTCGGCCCACGTACGATTACCCGTCCCGGTGATTTGCACGAAGTAGTCGCCAGCCGCGAGTGCGATGTCGTTGAGACTCGCTGACAGATTATCGATCAGCGAGCCGTCGGCAATCAGGTTCATCGCCGAATCGAACAGACTAAGGCCGACATCGAGGTTCGGGGAACGCACGGCCGGATCAGCGCTGAAGTTGAAGACGCCGCCGGTGACGGAGAATGAAAACAGATCGAAGTCCGTGTTCTGCTCAACAATTCCTTCGCCGAGTTGCGTGCTGGCGACTCCGCCGATTGAAACCAGTGGCGTCGCGGTTGTGGCCGAGTTGGTGTGATCATCGGGTCGATAACCGAAACCGTTGGTTAAGTTCGTGATGATCGCCAGGTCATCCTGCGAATTGTTGGAACCGATGTACGAACCACGGTCCCACTGCGAGAACCCGGAGACGGACGTGCCCATCAGAGTCATCCACGTTCCGATGCCGGCAGCGTGGCCGTTGTAGTAGTTGTCGCCCGAGACACCATCGTGGCTGAGCCCCAGTGCGTGGCCGACTTCGTGCGAGATGCCCGACGCTCGAACCCGATTGTCACCGTCACCCGACACGAAGCCAGCGTTGTTGTTATTCGATGCGAAGCCACCGCCGGAAATTGCAAAGCCCAGCGAACCGGAATCGCCGATCAGAATTCGGGCTCCCCATTCGAGGTCGCTGCCGCCAGTGTTTCGCAGCGCTGCGTCGCCGGGGTCTTCTGTCGTGACGTTGACGTTGAACGGCAGGAAGTCCTCGGCCGCTCGAATCCAGATGTCCTGAATGTCGGACAGTTCCTGATCGGACAGGACGCTCACGTTGCCGTCGGTGTCATAGGCATCGACGATCGTGCTGCCGCCGTTGTAGTTGCCGCCGAAGAAGTCGAGGTAAATCGTGTGCCGTGCGTCGGGCAGCGAATTCAGGAAGAGCGTCTCGCTCAGCGGGAACAGAGCGTCGACGCCGGCTCCATTAAACTGGTCGCGGATGTTGAGCGTCGCGGTATCAAGGTCGACGTCATAAACAGCCGTTTGAGCGACGGACAGCGTGACGGTTTCGGTACCGTCGCTGCTGCTGTCGTCGAGTGCGTTGATGACGACCGACGCGGAAGTTTCTCCAGCCGCGATCGTGACGGTTCCGCTAAGTGCGTCGAAGTCGGTGCCGGACGTTGCCGTCCCGCCAATTGTGTAATTCACGGTGACCGGCAGCATGGCGTCGCCCGTCCGGGCAAAGACGAACGTCCCAGTGCTGTCGACTTCGACCGCAAACGCATCCGACGCGATCACCGAGATCACGTTGTCGGTCGCCGAACCCACGCTGAGGCTGACGGTTGCCTCGCTGCTGTTCAACACGCCGTCGGTGGCGATGTAGGTGAAGCTGTCCGAGCCGGCGAAGCCCGAATTCGGCGTGTAAGTAATTGTGTTGTTCGCGTTGATGACGATAGTGCCGTTTGATGGCAGGTTGGAAACCTGCCCCACGGAGATCGTGTCGCCGTTCGCATCGGTGTCGTTGCCAAGGACGGCGATCGAGACGCTACCGCCGGCGTTGACACCCGCCACATCATCGTTGGCGATCGGAGCCACATTGACTCCGCCACCGACGTACGTGACCGTCAACTTGGGACGATTCACAATCGTCGTCGCTTCGGACGAATGCGTGTCGACGCCGTCCGAGCTGGTTGGCAGGAACGCCCAGCCGAGGTTGCTCGACGGATCACTGGCCCATGCCAGTAGAGCGGCGGTGACGTCAACGCTGGCAGTGCCGATGCTTCCGGGCAGGCTGCCGTCCACGCTGGCAATCGCCTCAACGCCGTTGGGGCTCACGCCAGCACCGAGCGAATTCCATCTCGAACTGCCGCTCCATGCCGTCAGCATGCGGTGCATGTTCGGATTGCCGCCGCCGTTGGAATTGACAACTTCCAGTGTCGCGGACTGGATTGTCACACCGATCGGAATCTGTCCCGCTCCGCCGCCGAAAATGTCGTCGAAGCGGATCAGCGTCTGCTCGTCGCCCGTTCCGTCGTCGACCTCTAGCGTCGTTGCCGAACCAAAACTGCTGCCCGTCGAATCGCCCGTGACGTAGGTGTCGACCGTGCCGCTGTAATTGTTGACGCCATCTTGAAACGATACCGTGACCGGTGGCTGAATCGTCGTGTCGATCTCGACTGTCAGCGACTGCGAGTTCATCGCGTTGCCGACCGTGTCCATGATCTTCGCCGCGCCGCCGCCGCTGAGCGTGATGACGTAAACGCCGTCGCCGAAGTCACCGCCGAGCGATGTCAGCGTGATCATGTCGTTTGCCGCGTCGTAGCTGAACGAGTAATCCGTGCCGGCGGTGATCGCGTTTCCATCACGAGTCACTGCAACGGTCGCGTCGGTCACGGTCGCATCGTCGATGGCCGTGATATCGTGCAGATGAATGTCGATCGCCGGCTGTGCCTGGTTGACGCGGGTCGTGCCGACAGTCGCATCGAAGTCGCTCGCGCCGTTGTCGAGCGGCGTGTGGAGTTCGCTCGTCGGTCCGGTCGTGTCAACTGGCTGACCGATTGTGTACGAGTCAATTGACGTGCCGGACGTGTTGAGGAACTGGAACGTGATCGCGGCGGCGCTGGCGTCGATGATCATGGCGCCGTGGTCAGCGTTGTAGCGGACTTCGCTGCCGGAGATCGGTGCGTCGAAGCTGTACGGGCTACGACCGCCGAGCCCGTTCACGAAGTAGGGAATGCCGTTCTGCGAAATGCGTTCGTACGTGTGGTCGTGACCGGCCATGACGGCGTCCGCTCCCCAGCCGGCATAGTCCCACTGCATGGTGGAATTGTTGCCGTGGTTGGCCGACGAGTACGGAGCGTGGTGCAGCAGGACGATCTGCCACGGAGAGGTTGAGGCCGACATCTGCGTCTGCAGCCAGTTCTGCTGAGCCGCTCGGTCGGACGAACTGCCGATAGCTTCGTCACTGTCAAGCAAGAAGAAGTGGACCGGCCCCTCAATCACATCGTAGTAGCGTTCGCTTCCGGACGTATTGGTTGAAGTCGTGCCGGTGCCGGGCAGATCGAAGTACGCGAGGTACTCACTGATGCCGCCGCCGTCGTTGTAGTCATGATTGCCCGGCGACGGGAAGAAACGATTGTCGGTACTCGTCCCGCCGGAGACCGCCGGCAAATATTGCGAGTAGTGATTGCCAATCGCCTGTTGATACGTGAGCGATCCGTAACGGTTGTCACCAGCCGTGACGACGAACTCGGCATTCTGAGCCGCCACCATGGCCGCGACGTTCGCTTCGTCCGTCGAGTCGTTACCAAAGTCGCCCAGCATCGCGAATCGAATCGAGGCGTTGGGATCTTCGACCGTGATGGTCACCGTCGCCGTGTTGCTGCTCAGCCCGCCGTCGGTCGCGATGTAAGTGAAACTGTCCGTGCCAGTGAAGCCGGTATTCGGCGTGTAAGTAATCGTGTTGTTCGTGTTGATGACGACGCTGCCACTGGTCGGCTGACTGGCGACTGAAGAGACAGTCAGTACGTCGCCGTTGGCGTCGGTGTCGTTCGCGAGGACGTCGATCGTCGCGGCCTGATTGATTCCCGTGTTGGCCGAATCGTTGTTGGCAACGGGAGCGGCTGGAGGCTGCGGACCGTCGGCGATTGTGCGGCCGTTGAGGTTCAGGCTGTCGAGATCACGCCAGCCAGCTCCACCGCCCCAGACGTAAACTCGGAACTCGACACTGCTGTTCGAATCGGCGACGGTGCTGACGTCGAAGGTCTGCGTTGTGTAGCCGCTGGACATCGCACGTGTGCCGTCGATGTTCGAGCTGAAGCCATCAACGCTCGTTCGGATCGCGGCGGTAGCTCCGGCAAGAAAGTACCCGAACTCTACAGACAGCTCGTTGAGGTCCAGCACCCGACCGGCGTCAGGCGTCGCCGTGAACGAGATGTATTCGCTGAGATTCTGCGAACTCGAACCACTCCAGTTCAGCGGCCATGTGGCCGCCGGATTTGTTCCGCCGCTGACGTTGTTCTTTGTCAGAGTGCTCAGCGTGACGTCGTTCAACTCCGACGTCCCGACGATCGCAGCTTGATCCTGTCCGGCGTTCGGGACGAAGCTGGCAACATCGCTGAATAAGACAACGACATCTTCCGCAGCAACCTGCACGGAATACGCGCCGAGACTGGCGTAGTCGTCATAGCCGTTGGTGCTCCATGTCCGGTTGCCCGTACCCGTGACACGGACGTAATACGTGCCCGCCGCCAGCGTCTGGTTGAGCGAAGCCGACAGTTCGTCGGTGACGCTGTTCGACGCGATCAGATTCATCGAGCCGTCAAACAGTTCGGCACCGAGGTCGACATTCGGACTGAGACTGGTCGGATCGACGAAAATGTCGAATGCGCCGCCGGTGGTCGTGAACGAGAACAGATCGAAATCGCTGGTGGTTTCGATGTTGCCTTCACCGAGCAACACGCCTGTGGTGATTTCCACAAGCGACGTCGCGTTCGCCGCCGAGTCGGCATGATCGTCGTCGCGATAACCGAACCCGTTCTGCGTCGTGATAATTGCGAGATCGTCTTCACTGTTGTCGGCGGTCGAGTAGCTGCCGTCGCTCCATGTGACCAGCGGGTTGTTGAAGACATTCCCCATGATCGTCGACCAGTGAGTTTCTCCGTTGCCGTGCCCCTCGTAGTACTCGCCGCCCGGACTGCCGCCGTCGTGATCAAGCCCCAGCGTATGCCCGACCTCATGCGAGGCCAGCCCGCCGAACGCTCGCGGCGTACTCTCGATCGCGGCGACGGTCGAGACATCGACCCACGCGACGTCATTGAAGCTGCCAGAAAAGCTGTCGGTATGGGCGCGGCCGGTAGCCCCCACGTTGTAGTTCGTCGGGTCACCGATCATGACGGTGATGCCCCACTCCTGATCGCCTCCGCCGGTGTTCCGCAGCTTCTCGATGTTCGGCTCTTCAGTCGTCACGTTGACGCTAAACGCCCGAAAATCCTCGGCCACGATCTCCCAGGTCTGCTGAACAAAACTGAGTTCGTTGTTACTGAAACCCGTTCCGCCCTCAATATTGAACGGAGTGACATTGATATCCCCGCCGCCAATCCAGTCGGTCCCGCTGACCGTCCCGCCGAGGAAGTCGAGATAAATTGTATGCCGCGCAGCCGGCAGCGAGTTCAAACTGAACGTCTCGCTGAGCGGCACGAGCGCGTCGACGCCTGCCCCATCGAATTCATCGCGAATCGTGACCGTGGCGGAATCCAGAGCGAGCGTGTGCCCAGCGACGGCGTTCAGCGTCAACGTGACGGACTCGTTGCCCTCGCTGTTTGCATCTTCGAGCGGGTTCACAACGAGCGAAGCAGTCGCAGCCCCAGCCGGAATCGTCAGGCTGCCCGCGAGCGCTGCGTAGTCGATCCCAGCGGAAGCCGATCCGCTCAGCGAATAATCCAGATCGAGCGACTGACTGACATCTCCGTCACGGGAGAAAACAAACGCCCCCGTACTCTCGCCCTCGGTCGCGAACGGGTCGGCCGCGATCACAGAAATCGCCGAAAGCAGACTGCGTTCTTCCAGCCGTTCCGTGTTGATCGGCTGATTCCGTCTGCCTTTCCGCGGAGTGTTCCGTCTAAAAGCTGCCTTCGATGCGAGTCGATGCCGAAGTGATCGCTTCCAGTCGAATTTCATCCGACACGCCAATCTTAGTCAGGTTCTGTGCGGGATGGATCGCCGCCGGGATGACCTGTTCAACTCAGCAGCTATCAGACAAAACTTCACCGCAGTGAATTTCCCGACAAACAAAATGCAGGATTGGCAGATTTTTCGGAAGATTCATTAAAGCACAGCCAACGGAGACCTTACTCGTCAGCCTCGCCGAGCAATTCGCGAACGCGATGCATTCGCCGCTCGACCGTTCGAGGAGCAACCTTCAAGGACTCGGCGATTTCCTGATGTGTGTAACCTTCGAGCTTGAGCAGTAGCATCTGGCGGTGCTCGTCGTTCGGCAACTTCGCCAGCGACTTCTGAATCAATTCATCGAGCGCGGCGATCGAATCCGGCGTCGGCTGTTCCCCAACGAAGTTATCAAATGCCTGCGGACTGTTCGCTGGAATGTTCAGGTCGGTCAGTTCTGAGATCGAATGACCATGCACTCGTCCTCCGCCACGCTTCTCACGCTTTTCACGTTTCACCTGATCGATCGACGCATTCCGAGTCATCGAGACCAGCAACCGCCAGAGGCTCTGTCGATCGTTCAGTTCAGGCAGCTTTCCTTCTGACGCCGAGAAATACAGCCGGGTAAAAACTTCGCTGGCGACGTCTTCCTCGTCCTGGCTTCGACGGTTCGCCGCGCCTAATCGTTGCTTCGCCAGTCCGACGATTGTCGCAAAGCAACGAGCCCACAGTTCGGTCATCGCTTCCCGATCGCCTCCCTGCACGCCGTGCAGAAGAAACGTCAGCGAGCCACGGGCCGACTGGCTGGCTGTGCTATCGTCCAGGGCCAAATCCGCCACTCCAAAATTCAGAGTCGGACCTGAGCGAGAAAATTCGACTCGACTGCCCGCCTGAATACGACAATGCTCAACGCGTTTGCCGTCGACAAACATTCCATTCGCGCCGAAACACGCACAGTGCCAGGCAACGCCGTCATAGAAGACCGTGGCGTGAAACCGTGACACCTGTTTGTCAGGCAGAACAATATCGTTATCCCGATGCCGCCCGATCTGAGCGGTCAACTCGGGAGCAAGACGAAAACACCTACCGGTGTCGGCATCGCCGGATGAAATGATGAGCGTAGCGGTCATTAATGCGGCTGAAACCTGACTCAATGGCCCAATTAAGGACAGGACAACAACGAACCGACGACACTCTACCAGAGCTTTCGAGTGCTGTCGCTCAACGCCGGGTGGCATGCGATGTTCATTTGCCGAGACAACCTCTCTGCACGGTCAATGCGACAAAGCCAGCATTAAACGTTATGGCAGACGGCGCACTCGAATACTCCGAAAATAGAAAACGCTGCCGGGGTCGTGAGCCTGGATCGCGATGGCTCCGCCCCTGGGATCGATCAAACGTTTGGCTCGGGATGCCGGACGTTCCGGATTCGGCGGCTCGATATAGTCCGTCACTTTCTGCCCATTCAACCAGACCTCAATGTGCTTGCCGTCGACCTTGAATCTCAGCGTGAACCATTTCGTTTCGTCGACGGGTGACTCGGCAAGATCAACGACCGCGTACAGGCTGCCGGTCTTTCGTTTCTCTTTGGCCGTGCTGTTGAGCTGAACTTCGTAGCCCTTATTCAGGTACTTCTTGTTTCTCAACTCGCGGTCCGTGTGGAAAAAGATTCCAGAGTTCGAATTCGGCTCGGCCCGAACCTCAGCTTCGAATTCAAAGTTTATAAAGGCGTCGTCCTCGGAATCCTCGCCGGTGTAGAACAGGTGCGACATCCCGTTGAGGCCGTGAGCCTTCAGCAAACCATCCTCGACCGAAAACGATTTCGGCTTAACGTTTGCTTGCCAACCAGCCAGGTCGCGACCGTTGAAAAGCGAGATCCAGTCATCGCCTGCGGCTGGTAACGGAACCTGCTTGCCAGTGCCAAGGTACGCAATCAGATCCCGCGTCTGAGTGAACGTCAACGTTTTGAGCTGCCCCTCGGGCATCATTGAAACGTCCGACTTCTTTCGAACTTCGATTTCGTCAACCGGAATAACAATGTCTGAATCGATCGTTGAAATCGTGATCGCCGCGTTCGTTTCTGACTTCACCAGGCCTGTCACGACTCGACCGGATTCGGTCTGAATAACCTCCATTTGAAAGTCTCGCGAAATCTGCGCGTTCGGATCGACGAGATTCTCCAGGACATAATCCAGATTGTTTCGCTGAGCCCCGGTGATGTCGGGTCCAACCTTGCGACCGTCGCCAAACAGTTGATGGCAGTTCGCGCACAACTTTGAAAAAACCGCGCGACCGGCACTGAGGTCGCCGTGCGAAAGTTCGTGATCCGTTAATCGCTGTTTGAAACCCGCAATGCGTCGCGCACGATCCTTCGGTGTCGCTCGAACTTCTCCCCATGCTTTGCTCAACCGATCCGTCAGGCCTTCATCGCCCAGGTTTCGAATCTGCCGAGCGGTAAAAGCCGGAACATCTGTCCGCGCAACCCGTCCGGCCTCGATCTCTGTCAGTAATTCCGCCGCCCAACTGGCTCGCGAGGCCAGCGCCTGAACTGCCTGCTGACGGGACGTGGCCGACATCTCGGTGTACCGGCCGAGGATCGTGCGAACGGTTTCCGAATGCTCATATTCAGAGAGACCTTGCAGCACGTTTCGCAAGACAGCTTCGTCATCGATCAACCGCAGCAGAACGATGTCGAACCCATCAACCTTACTAGCGACCAGCGAATCGATGGCGACAATCCTGTCGGCCAACTTTGTTGAGCGATCTTCTGCTGCCGTCGTCAGCCGATCAATCGCCGCCTGATCGTTAAAGATCAGAGCCAGCCGAATCGCTCGCTGTTTAACTTTGGCGTCGCCGCTGCTCAGCAGTTTCGCGTAGGCCGAGCCCCATACGTCCGGCATGTCAACACGTCGGCGGCCTGCCAGCCCGGCCAGAATTCCAGCCAGCAGATCGCCACTCACAGCATCGTCATCGGACTCTGCAAGGACCGCAGTCAGTCGAGCCAGGCCAACTTCAGCTGGTTCCAGCGAAGCAATGCGGCGCGCCGCGTGTTGACGAACCTTTGACAACTTTGCGGTCGCAGCCAGCGAAGCAAATTCCGACGGGTCGTCCAGAATCAATGGCTCGACCCCGTACCACACCATCAGAGGAATGTTGGCATCGCTGTTGTCTTCGGCGTGTGCTGCCAGAGCCTCGGCAATCGCCCACCGACTCTGATGAGAAAGCCGCTGCAACGCACTCGCCAGGAAAAGCCGAACCAATGGCGACGGATCAGCCGCAGCCAACTCGATCAATCGCTGGACAGCCCGCGGCGACAAAGCAGCACTCTGCGAAAGATCGTCCGTCACCAGCGGCGACTTCTCCGAGCCAACTCGCCGATTCTCGACGAGAAGCTGAATCGCCCAGGTGCGGACGTGTTCGCTGTCGTCGTCGAGATCGTTTAACAATGTCGCTTCATCGAGACCGCCAATAACGTGCAGAGCCCAGAACGCTCGCAACCTTTTGGTCTCGTCGGACGCGGTGTCGAAAATTGATCGCAAGCTGGCGGCGGAGCTGTCCATGTTTGTGCCCGCCGCGGCGCGCTCCTGCAGAATTCGGCGAGCGTGCCTGACGAACCAGTCGTTGCGATGCTGTTGCAAATCGACCAGTCGCTCGTTGGTTGAGTTGGCAAGATTCAACACGGGCCGGTTCGGAGTCCCGTAAGCGATCCGGTAAATTCGTCCGGTGTGCCGCTGCGTGTTTCGCACACTGTGACACTCCCCGGTATCCGACCAGTCGATCACAAACACGCTGCCGTCTGGACCGTACTGCAAAGTGACTCCGACGAACCACGGATCGCGAGACCGCATGGTGTCCGACCCGTGCGACGCGAGGTAGCCCGACCCTGACCGCCTCAGAATGTCGTTGTTAATTCGCTTTCCGTGAATGTTGTTTGTGAAGAGCGTGTTCCGGTACTTGTCCGGCCAGTTGTCGCCGAGGTAGATCATCGTCCCGCAGTGAGCGTGTCCGCCGCCGGCCGCGTTCTCGGCTTCCGTGCCGGCGCCGTCGCGGTAGTTGGCCGTCCCCGTGTAATGAAGATGGTCGGCGATTGTGGGTATGCGTTCGTAAGCAAACTCGCTGGACTTACGATTTCGCCACGGCTCGTAATGAGCCCCCGGAATCACATGAAACAAATGAGGGTTCACGCAGTTCGTGACGAATGCCTGACCGTGATCGTTCCAGTCGATGCCCCACGGATTGGTCGTGCCGTCGACGTACGGCTCCCAGACATGCCGGACAGGGTGATACCGATAAACGCCGCCGTCAAATCGAACTCGTTCGTCGGCGGGCGTGTCTGGTTTGCCGATCATCGACCAGTTGGTTCGCCCGTGAGTTCCGTAGAGCCACCCGTCCGGTCCCCACGCAAAACCGTTGGCCAGATTGTGAGCGTTGGCATGAGTACCGAACCCGTCTAGCAGTACTTCCGGTTCACTGTCGGGCCGGTCGTCGCCGTTTCGATCAGGGATGAAGTACAGATTCGGTGGCGACATGACCCACGCTCCGCCGAAGCCGACTTCGATGCCGGTTACATAGTTGAGCTGGTCGTAGAACACGGTGCGTTTGTCGTGCCGGCCGTCGCCGTCGGTGTCTTCGAGAATGACAATCCGGTCGCCAGCCTTCGTGCCGTGATTCGGATAGTTGTAAGCCTCAGCCACCCACAGCCGTCCTCGGTCATCAATCGAAAATCCGATCGGCTGTTTCACGTCCGGCTCAGCGGCGAACATCGTCACGTTGAACCCTTCGGGAACGAGCGTCGTCCGCGCCGCATCGTCTGCTGGCCACGGCTGATCGACTCCCGGTTCGGCTGCGTAGCCGCTGCCGCTCGGCAAGCCGACTTGCAAAAACACGAAGACAGAAACGGTGAGAGAGAAAGCGGTCCTTCGAAAATACAACGTGTCTCGCATGTCGGCTCGCGATTTGAGGCTGGTTTGACTGAATCCGTTCCGCACATGATTTCAGCCAGAGCCCTGGCCTGCAACGACGTGCCGGATTCACCGTCCCGCAATTCGCGCCGACAGTCGATTCGTGATACGATCGATCTGCTGGTAACTTTTCCCACGACGACGAGGCAGCGGATTCAATGACCACCCATTCTGCCGGAAAAACGCCATCAACTGACACGCTCTCCCGACGGAGCATGCTTCAAGCCGGAGCGATCGGGACAATGGGCCTGTCGATGGCCGATGTCTGTGCGTTGCGAAGTCAGGCCGCGCGATCCGGCGACGGAAGTCCCGCGTCTCCCAAGGCTGTAATTTACCTCTTCATGACCGGAGGCCCGTCGCAGCACGACACGTTCGATATGAAGCCCGACGGACCGGCCGACTACAAGGGCGAGTTCAGCCCGATTCAGACTCGCACACCCGGTACGGAAATCTGCGAGCACATGCCGATGCTTGCTCAGCGCAGCGAACACTGGTCGCTCGTTCGATCGCTCACCCACACTGACAGCGGCCACGACCGCGGCACCTATGTCATGCTCACCGGCCGGTGTGACATCCCGTCCACGTTTCGGTCGAGTCTTCCGCAAGGATCAGACTGGCCATCGATCGCGGCCGTCGCCGGAGCGTCAACTCAGCGACGCCAGAATCTACCAACCAGCGTGGTGCTTCCCGAGAAAATTTATCACTCGAACACCGGCGTTTATCCCGGTCAGTTCGCCGGGTTGCTCGGCAGCCAGCACGAGCCGTGGATGATCGAAGCGACTGACAAGCCTCACGCCTACCACTCTTACTCGGGTGCGTTTCCGCAGTACCTCTTCAATCTGCATAAGGGCGAACCGTCCGACAAACTTGACTGGCGATTTGAAGTTCCGCATCTGTCGCTGCCCGAAGGCGTGCTCAATGATCGCTTCAAACGGCGACGCGATCTGCTTGGCATCGTCGAGACTCAGCAGCAGGCCCTGACCCAACACGCCTCGACAGCGAAGTACGACCGCGACACCGAAGCGGCGATCACGATGATGACCGACGCAAAAGTCAAAGCGGCGCTGGATGTCCGATCGTCCGATCCGAAAACGCTTGAACGATACGGCGACAACTCGTTCGGCTGGTCGCTGCTGATGGCTCGTCGCCTGGTCGAAGCGGGCGTCAACACCGTCCAGGTCAATCTCGGAAACTTCGGCAGCTGGGATCTTCACGGCAACAATTTCCCGCTCCTGAAGGACTACCTGTTCCCACCAACCGACCGAGCCGTCTCGGCACTGCTTGACGATCTGCACGAAAGCGGAATGCTCGACGACACGCTGGTCGTGATGGCTGGCGAATTCGGTCGAACCCCAAAGATCACCCACATCGCCCGCAACATTTACAAGCTGCCGGGTCGTGATCACTGGGCACCCTTGCAATCGGTTCTGTTTGCCGGTGGCGGAGTCCAGGGCGGACGCATCATCGGCTCGTCAGACAAAGACGGCGCGTACCCGGCCAGCGATCCGCAAAAACCCGAGAACTTCGCGTCGACCATCTACCACGCCCTGGGAATTCCCCGCGAAGCCGTCTGGCACGATCTCTCAGGTCGCCCCAACCACGTTTACCTCGCCGATCCGATCGAAGGGCTGTTCAGTTAGCTGATTCAGAGCGAGCTGATCCGTGATTCCGCATGACATTTAATTGACCGCTTAAAACGTCCTCACATTGAGTTAACGAGACACCGTTCATGCTCCCCATTTTCGGAAGTCCCAAAACATTCTGCAGCGGATTCAGCCGGCGGGACCTGCTCCACATCGGCGCGGCTGGAGCGTTCTCCCCGCTGCTCGGTGATGCAATGCGTGCCGAGGCTGCTCCAACATCAGGTGGTGCTGCTCCCGCAGCGCGAGCGAAGTCTGCAATCTTCATCTTTCTGTTCGGATCACCCCCTCAGCACGAGACGTTCGATCCAAAACCGGAAGCGGCTGCCGAAATTCAGGGCGAGATGCAGGCCATTCCGACCTCACTCCCCGGCTTGAACATCGGAGAAGGCCTCCCCCAGACAGCTCAGATCGCCGACCGACTGACAGTCGTCCGATCGATGACCCATGCCTACCCGATCCACTGTTGCGCATACGTCATGTCCGGCATGCCGAATTACAGCGTCCCTCTGGAAACGAAGCCGCGATCTCCCGAACACTGGCCGTACATGGGCTCGGTCGTCGACTACCTCGATACGCAACGCTGCGGCCTGCGCATGCCGAACGTTCCTCGCAACATCGGCGTCCCCTGGCGATTCTGCTCACGCGGAAGTTCATCCAACCAGGCTGGTCCCTACGGAGCATTCCTTGGCAACGGCTTCGACCCCTTCTGGACGGACTTCTCCGGCAAAGGCACAACCATTGTTCCGAAGTTAACCGCTGCTCAGAAAGAGGACGTGCTCGACCCTCACGGCGGCATCGAACCCTCCGGACGTTTCAAGCTGGCCGCGGGTTGTCAGTTGCCGCAGGAAATCACGTCTCGCCGATTTGACGCTCGCAGGTATCTGCTCAACCAGTTCGACAACTCACGAGCAAACATCCAGCGACACGCACGATCGACGAACTGGGACGATCACCAGCAGCGAGCGTTCTCACTGATTGGCTCCAACGGCGTTCGCGAAGCTCTCGACGTTCACAAAGAATCGGCAGCTCTACGCGAACGATATGGCATGACGCTGTTCGGCCAGTCGTGCCTTGCCGCTCGTCGGCTCGTGGAAGCCGGCGCCCGATTCGTAACGGTCTTCTGGGATCCTTTCGGCCCGCACGGAGCGTCAGTCTGGGACACTCACTCAAACCACTTTCCCCGCTTGAAGAATTACCTGCTGCCAGTCTTCGACCAGACCTATTCAACGTTGATCACAGACCTCGACGAACGCGGCCTGCTGGATGAAACGATGGTGCTTTGCACGAGCGAACACGGCCGCACGCCAAAGATCGACTCGGGGCCAGTCGGAGCCGCCCGACATCACTGGTCACGGACATACTCTTCGGTCTTTGCCGGAGGCGGCTTTGCACGCGGACGAGTCGTCGGCCGGTCAGACGCCATCGGCGGCGACGTCGCCGAAACGCCGGTCTCGCCGAAAGACATGCAGGCCACCGCGTATCACCTGCTGGGCTTCCCACCCACCGCCACCGTCCCCGACCAAACCGGCCGCCCACACCCCATCGCCGGAGACGGCCAGGTCCGCAACGAGCTGATTGGCTGACGATTCCGTCAGCATATTCCGCGACCGATCGAGGGGTTGGGAATTACGAAATCAGGTCGTGGATGACGTGGCCGTGGACGTCGGTCAGGCGGAAGTCTCTTCCCTGGTAACGATACGTCAGCCGTTTGTGGTCGATGCCGAGCAGATGCAGGATCGTCGCGTTGAGATCGTGGATGTGCATCGTGCCGGGCGTCCATTTTTCTTTGCTCGGTTGAGGATTCAGTGGAACGCCGTCGGAGTCTGCGATGTTGTAGCCGTACTCGTCGGTCTGGCCGTAGGTGATGCCTGGCTTGACTCCGCCGCCCGCCATCCATGTGGTAAAGCAGCGAGGATGGTGGTCGCGGCCGTAGTTTTCCCTGGTGAGATTTCCCTGGCAGTAGACCGTACGGCCAAACTCGCCGCCCCAGACAACAAGCGTGTCTTCCAGCATCCCTCGTTGCTTGAGATCTCGAATCAGCGCCGCACTTCCCTGGTCGATGTCTTTGCACTGCGAGCCATGCTCGCGCGGAAGTCCGCCGTGCGCGTCCCATCCTCGATGGAAGATCTGGATGTTTCGCACGCCTCGCTCGGCCAGTCGACGAGCGTTGAGACAGCTCGCGGCAAACGTTCCCGGAGTTCTGGCATCCTCGCCGTAGAGTTCGAACGTCTCTTTCGTTTCGTCTGACAGGTCCATCAATTCCGGCACGGACGTCTGCATCCGATAAGCCATCTCGTGCTGACGGATGCGGGCGACGATCTCCGGATCGGCGAAGCGTTTGTGCTGCTCGTTGTTCAGCGCCGCGAGAGCGTCCAACTGAACTCGACGATCGCTGCTCGAAACGCCGGGCGGGTTGCTTAGATACAACACCGGATCTCCTTGGCTGCGCATCAGCATGCCCTGGTGATCGGACGGCAGAAATCCTGGTCCCCACAATCGGTTGAACAGACTTTGCTCCGCATGATTCGTCCGAGCGTGCATGACGACGTAATGCGGCAGGTTTTCGTTCATGCTGCCCAGCCCGTAACTCAGCCACGCACCAAGACTCGGCCGACCGGGAATCTGACTGCCGGTCTGAATGTACGTAATCGCCGGGTCGTGGTTGATGGCTTCGGTAAACGTGCTGTAGGTAACGCAAATGTCCTTCGCGACGCTCGCCATGTGCGGCAGCAACTCGCTGACCCACAAACCTCGATCGTTATTGTCGTGTTTGGTAAAGCGATATTTCGTTGGGCAAATCGGAAGACCACTCTTCTGGTTGGCGGTCATGCCGGTCACTCGTTGCCCGTTGCGGACTTCATCCGGCAACTGCTGGTTGAACTTCTTCGTCAGTCCAGGTTTGTAATCCCACAGGTCGAGATGACTGGGTCCTCCGCTCATGAAGAGGTAGATCACGCGTTTGGCTTTGGGAGCGTGATGCGTCGCCGGCAGCACTCCGCTGCGAGCAGCCTGCGATTCCGATGCCATCAACTGCCCGAGCGCCGCCGTCCCGAGTCCAAGAGCTGCTCGGCCAAAAAGTTGCCGCCGAGTCACCATCAACTCGTGTTCACGTATCGGGTTTTCGTGATTCATGACGACCACCGAGCGTTTCGAAAGAGCCGACCAAAGTCGACGTAATTTCTAATAAAGAAGAATTGCAACGTCACTGGCGAGAACCGTTACCGCGACCTGGGTCCAGGCAGCAACTTCCGCAGGATCCAACGCCTCATTTCGCTTGGCCTCGCCCAGCGACAACAACGCCAGAGCATCGCTTTCCGATGTCGTAAAGCGATTCCTCATCACGCTCAGAAGTCCAAAACAGGCTGTCGACTCCGCGTCTGTCGGACTACGACTGGCAAGTAATCCAAACAGTTGATCCAGCCGGGCTTTGTCCGTCTTCGATCCAAGGAGCAGACGCTCCGCCAGCTTCCGTGCCATCTCGATCCGCTGCGTTTCGTTCAGCAGGCCGAGCGACTGGAGCGAAGTGTTCGTCCGCGATCGGCGAACACAACTGGACTCTCGGTCCGGCGCGTCGAACAAAGTCATCATGGGATGAGGGCTGGTCCGCTTCCAGTAAACGTAAAGGCTCCGTCGGTAGAGCAATTGCCCTTTGTCAGCAACGTAATCTTTCGTGTTGCTTCCCGGGTGAGCCAGAGCTTTCCACATTCCGACCGGCTGGTAGGGCTTCACGCCTTCGCCACCCATCGTGGGATCAAGCAACCCGCTCGCCCAGAGCGCCACGTCGCGAAGAACTTCCGCATCGAGTCGGTACCCCGGCCCGCGAGCAAACAGCCGATTCTCAGGATCGGGGACGTCTTCACGCCATGCGGAACTCTGCCGGAACGCTCGACTCGTCACCATCAGGCGGAGCATGTGTTTCAAATTCCATCCAGAATCCTGCAGCTCGACCGCCAGCCAGTCGAGCAGTTCGGGATGCGTCGGTTGCTGCCCCTGCAAGCCGAAGTCTTCCGGAGTTCGCACCAGGCCGTCGCCGAAAACTCGCTGCCAGACGCGGTTAATCAGAACGCGAGAAGTCAGTGGATGCTCGCGCGACGTCAACCACCGAGCGAGCCCCAATCGATTCCGCGGTGCATCTTCCGGGAAGCTTCCCATCACTTTCAGAATTCCAGGCTGAAGCAGATCACCAATCGGCAGGTCGTACTCGCCACGTTTCAGAACGTGCGTCGCTCGCGGTTCTGGCAGGTCCTGTGCAACCAGAGTCGTCGTAAACGCAGCTTCCGCTTTGGCTATCAGGTTCTGCAGGTTGGCTGCCTGCTCCGTGAGCTTAAATCGAGAGGCTGCACTTTCAGGATCAGCAAGCATCGCCAGTCGTTCGGCGTCCGAACTTCCCAGCCATTTGGAAAGAGCCTCGCCTTCCAGCGAGTTGGCCTTCTCAAGCTGTTTACAGGCGTCGCCGATCAACAGGCCTCTTGTCTTTAAGAGACCCGACCACTCATCCCATGCGTCCTGATCCTTAGGTGCCTTCGCAACCGGCCCATACTCATACTTGTTTCCGTCCATCGATGGCTCGGCCGTGTTGTTGAAAAAGGCGAGCAACCGGTAGTACTCGGTCTGAGGAATCGGGTCGTACTTGTGAGTGTGGCATCGTGCACAAGTCAGCGACATACCCAGGAAAACCGTGCCCAGCGTTTCGACTCGGTCGAAGTTGTTTTTCATTTGGAACTCCGCCGGAATCGCGCCTCCTTCGCCGGTCGACGGATTCAACCGGACGTACCCCGTCGCGACACGCTGCTCAAGCGTCGGATCGTTCAACAAGTCCCCCGCGAGCTGCCACGTAATGAACTGGTCGAGCGGAAGATTCTGGTTCAACGCTCGCACGACCCAATCACGGTAGGGATAAATGCCGCGGCGATTATCCAGATGCAAACCGTGAGTGTCGCCGTACCTGACCGCGTCCAGCCAGTACCGCGCCTGATGCTCGCCGTACCTCGGACTCTGCAGCAACTCGTCGACAAACTTTTCATAAGCGTCACCGCTTTCGTCGCTCAGAAAATGCTGCAACTGCCCCGGCGAGGGCGGCAACCCGGTCAGAGTGAGAGAAGCTCGACGCGCGAGCATCCTTCGATCGGCTTCCGGCGCAAATGCGATTCCCCTGCCCTGCATTTTCGTCAGCAGAAATGCATCGACTTCGTTTCGAATCGAAACATCGTTAATCGCCGGAGTGTTTTTCTCAGGCGGCACGAATGCCCAGTGCATGGCGTATTTCCCGCCCTGCCGCACCCAGCGTGACAGCACGTCCCGTTCAGTCGGAGTTAACTGCTTCTCGGCATCGGCCGGCGGCATTGGCTCTTCGACGGAATTGATTCTCGCCAGCAGTTCGCTGTGCTCGGGTGACGTCGGATTGATCGCCTGGTAGCCGCTACGAATTTCGGTCGCCGCCTCGTGCGTATCCAGCCGAAGCTGCCCCTCGTCGTTGGAGTCCGGCCCGTGACAAACGAAACATTTGTTGGACAGAATCGGGAGCACTTGCCGGGCAAAGTCGACCGATGGTTCACCGACGGTCGGCTCGGCCGCCGACAGTTCAAAGATGCTTCCGGCAAGCACGGCCACCGTCAGAAACAGCAACTTTCCAAGGCACCAGAATTGAAACTTCGTTCTCATGATCAAACCCACGTCCCACAACAATGCGTGAAGACCGAACAGTGGTGCGTCAAGACGCACCCTACAAAGAGTCAACTATTTGCTCGCCGCTGGCGGGGTGAATCGATGCTTGCCGCGACGAGCTGCTTCAATCGACTGCTGCGTGTCCTGCGCGATTCCTGGATCGCCCTGAGCCGCCATCCATCGATCGAGTTCTTTGCTCAACCGACTGAGCACGGCTGCGTGTTGCTGCTCGCCAGCAAGGTTTGACATCTCCGACGGATCGTCGGCTGTGAGGTAGAGCTGCTCGGCCGGACGATGCATGTACCGCTTCACAAGATCGTATGTCCGAGCGTTCGAATGGCTGTCCCAGATCCAGGTCGCCCAGTATGGATTGTTCAACGCCGCCTTCCCCTGCAAACCCATCAGATGTTTTTCGATGTAAAGTTCGTCCGGCGTCAGGTTGCGAATGTATCTCCACGTGCCGTCGGTGATCGTTCGGATCGGATACGCCGGTCCTTCCGGAATGTTGTTGTGCATGCCGTAAACAAACTCGCGATGCGAATCCTCCTCGCCGCGAATCACCGACAGGAAGCTGCTGCCGTCAAGTTCTCCGTTCTTGACAGGTGAACCGGCCAGGTCCAGCAACGTCGGCAGAACATCCGCGTACTGCACAAGAGCGTCCGTCCGCTTACCGGGATTCGTGACGCCGGGCAATCGAGCGATCAGCGCGGTGTGAAGTCCCGTGTCCCAGTTCGTCCATTTGCAACCTGGAAACTGAGACCCCTGCTCCGAAGTAAACAGAACAAGCGTATCATCACTGCGGCCGGACTTGTCGAGCGTCTCCAGAATCTCACCCACCTGCCCGTCCATGTAAGTAATTTCAGCAAGGTAACTCGCAAAGTCCTGGCGAGTTCGCAGTGTGTCAGCGATGTGCGGCGGCAGTTTGATTTTCTTTTCCGGATATTGCGAAGCGTCGCCCATCACCCACGGTACGTGGGGCTCGACCAACGCCACGACCAGACAGAACGGACTGTCCGCGTCGCGAGTCACGAACTCTTCCAGCGAAGTCAGGTCATGATCGTTCGTCGGGTTTCGCACGCAGCTTGGATCAAACCCGCCGACCTTTTCGAACGGGAACGCCGACTGAGGTTTGACGTGAACCTTGCCTGCAATGCCCACTCGATAGCCGACCTTGCCAAGATGCTGCGGCATGCTGGTCGTCACTGACCGACTCGCCGAGTGATTCCAGGCACAACCATTTCTCATTGGGTACTGCCCGGAGAACAACTCCGCACGACAAGGCTGACACATCGCCGACGCAAGATACGCCTTGTTAAACGTCAGCCCTTCCGAAGCCAGCCGGTCGATATTCGGAGTCTTCGCATTCTGGCCGCCGTAGAGTGGCAAATCGCTGAACGTACAGTCGTCCGCCATGATGATCAGCACATTCGGCTGATCCGCCGCCTCAACATTCGCCAACCCGAATACCAGTACGACTGCGGTGACCACAACACAAAAACCACGTTTCATAGGGTGTCCCTGTTTCAGGTGTTTCACTTCTCACGCAAACGGGCAGTCCGAAATCCCGACTGCTGAAACGTCATCGTGAAGATAACGCTTTGAAAGGTTTCTGCCACGACTCAGCCGTGATTCCGAGAACCTCGCGAACCTGCCGCGACATCTGTGACTCTGGTCGGCTCAGAAGCGGCGAGCGACGTCGCCGTTGACGCCACGTGGCTCGCACGAAAATCAACCGCGTCTTCACAAACAGCCATCTCCGGGAGCAGTCTAATGTCAGACGACAAACGACTTCTGCGACAACTCAAACGATCAATCAAGCAATCCGGAAACCGCAAGCGACGTCGATTCCTGAAGGACGTGTCTGCCGATTCCGACCGATTCTCGCTCGGAGACGACTCGTCCGCGTTCATGAACGAACGTCGTCAAAGATTCCGCGAAGACGACGAATTCGAAGACGATCTCGTTGATTGATCTTCAAAACGCGCAGGGTGACTCCAGTGTTCTCACCGCTCCGATTCCGGGATGTGGATCGCTGCGAAGCTGCACAGACCGAAACCGATCGGTCGCAATCGCGACGGTCGCAAAGAGTCGACCGGATGCCCGTTGAAGTTGACATACAACGTCCCGCCGTCACTGCTCAACTTGATGCCGTATGTACCGCCCGGCACGTAGCCAATTTCCTCGGCCATTGGTTCTGCGAGAAATGCCAGAACTTTACGACTACCGGTAGCGACATCCAGTTGCACGACTGGTGTCCCATGCAGAAACGCCTTGCCGTGAGCCCCAGGCAGGTAATACACAAATCTTTCATCCGGCGAGAGAGCCATGACCGTTGTGTACTGACCTGTCAGCCAGTTGGGACCGAACATCGTCATCTTGTCGCGAGCAACGTCGTACTGAAACAGTTCGTTCGTTTTGTGAGTTGATCCGAAAATGACTCCGGCCCTGGATTCCCTGGTTGACGCACGCATGCCGGGAGCGTCTCCGAACGAGGCGTCCGTCTTCCGCAAAGACTTCGACGGCGAATCGTATTTCCAGACGCCGCCTTCGCCGTTAAAGAGAATCGAACCGTCGGCAGTCAGCATGAAGTTCCGGTTAAAGGCAACCGTTCCGTCAGGCGTTTGAAACACCGGTTTGCGAGTCCCCAGATCGAGCCCCCACAACGCGTCGCCGTGACCAGCTTCGAGGTTGCACCACCAGATGTTTCGTTCACGATCCAACAGTGACGTCGCGGAGCACCGCTTTGGCGGCAGGCTGGCGAAGACAACCGTCTTCCCCGTCTCAGGGTCGTACTGATAGAGCTGCCCGCCGGGAAGCTGGTCGTTCCAGTGGTACTGCTCGTCGCCCGCTCGGCTGCCGGCATTTAACGTCGCGTTGAAGTAAATTTTCCCGTCAGCTCCCTCATCGATTTTCGCATGAACCTTCGACCAGGCAGGCTGCCCGACTTTCGGCGGAACCACCTGGTTCATATCGACGACCTGTTTCAGCGTCTGCGATTCTGGATCCCAGCAGTAAATGAAACACCGAGCGTCGCCTTCCGCGTCTTTCCCATGATCGCCGATCCCGCAATAAACCCGCCCTTCCTGCGCGATACCGATGTCGCCCCACGATGACCACAGCCGACGATTGATCGCATCGGGGCCAAGGTTTCCGTGAAATGCGATATCGACGACCGGCGGCTCAACGGCAACAACAAACGGAGCCGCTCCCTCTTCCCCTCGCCACTGTTGAACGGATGCTGGAATCTTTAAAAAGTTACTTGTGTGGAGCGTGGCCTTTCCACCTTCAACACCCGGCAACGCTGGCGGCCACTCATTGGAAACGAAATAGCTGACCGGATAGCCAGCCGCGTACGAGATCACATACTCACCGCCCGTAACTGGATAGCCGATTGCCGCATCGCCTTTTTCAAAGTCCGATGTTCCTCGCCGCTTTCGCGATGTTCCACGATGCCCTGCTTCGAGATATTTACCGGCGACCAGAAACACGATTTCCGTTCGGTTGCCTAGAGCGTGGCCGCTGCTCGTCAACACTTTGCCATCGAGGTCATCTTTCGAGATGAAATGCGGTTCGACGTCCAGCCCCGCGGCCTGCATGTTCTCAACCAGTTCTTTCTTATCTTCGAAAGGACAGGTTCGATCATCGACTCCGTGAACAACGACGATCTTGCAGGCGTTCTTCAGTTTCTTTGTAACTGCCAGATGAGCGGGGTTGCCGATGAACCGGATTTCCTGGGCCGCGGGTGACAACCAGTTCGGGCTGTCGGGATCACGGCTCCAGCGAGCGTTCAGTCCGCTGCCGCCTGGCAGATTGAAAGCAATGTCGTCGCTGAGCTTCGCCATCCCGCACATGTCGATCACGCAGGCGAACGTCCGAGGTGCCAGCTTGTTGACCATCTGCGTGACGTTGCCGCCACCGGATCCTCCGGCCGCAAACATCCGCCCGGAATCAAACGGCAACTCCTTCTGTTTCAATCCGTCGAACACAAACCACAACGCTCGCAAAGCGTCGAGGCCTTGCAAATACCCGAAATCGTACGGCTCGGGATCATCGATCGACGCCTGCCGCCCGCTCTGCAGATAGTTCACACAAATGGCAACCACGTCGAGCCGCTTCGCCAGCGCGTCGGGGTTCGCCGTCCCCGCACAGAACGTTCCGCCCCAGTTATGAAGAGTCAGCATGAGTCCTGTTGACTTACTGACGCTGCCGACCGATCCATCCGGATAGTGAATCGAAATCTCCACGGTCCGCGGCCCCGGCTCTTGAGGCCAATCCTGGGCGGGGATCGAAACGGTCGCGTTCTTAGTTGGCAGTTCCGGCCAACCGTCAGCCGATCGCGCACGCCCCACGATGGTGAGCGAAATTGTCAAAAGAAGGAAAGCACGACTCATCCGCGTCACAAAACAGTTCATGAGCGACATCCTCCGTTAGTTACTTTGTGAAGGGTACCCGCTGAAGCCCAGCGTGAAGCCCTTGAACGTGACCGGCTTCGCGATGCGTCGTGCGTCCCGAAGAACCCATTAGCGACCAATCGACGTCGACGCTCCGGATTTCTTCTTCGCGTCGGCGTAGAACTTGAAGTTCGTTTCACCGACGACGTTTGACAGTGCCTCGGTAAATTCGGCGTTGCACGAGACCTTCATTTCCTGAGGCGGCATCAGTGTGTAGCGAATCTGACCGCCAGGATTCTCTTCGTCTGGCGAATCGACAAACAGATAAACCGACGTCGGTCCAGGGAAGCGATCGATCACTTCCTTCGTTCGTCGAACATCGAATTCTGTGTGGTATCCCCGATTGAATTTTATCGTCAGATGTCGTGTGAACTGCTTCTCAGCATCTTCGAGCGTCAGGAACTGATTGACGATGACGTTGGGCTCGCGACCGCGGCGGTCGACGCGCCCTTTGATAATGCAGATGGCCTCGGGAACGATTTTCTCTTCAGAGCGAGCGTAGTCTTCCGGCCAGATAATGCACCGCACGATGCCCGTCGAATCTTCAAAGTCAAAGTTGGCATAACGCGTATGACCATTGCGGCTGGGCTTCTTCGTGGCGGCTTTTTTAATCGACGAAATCATGCCGCCGATCATGACGTCCGAGCCGTCTTCCATCTCGCCGAGTTCTTTGTGCGTGTGCGTGACCAGTCGAGTCAGTCGGTCGCCAAGTTGTGTCAGCGGATGGCTTGTCAGGTAGAACCCGAAGACTTCCTTCTCGCCGGCCAGTTTCTGCGCCTGAGACCAGTCTTCCGCCTCGGGCAGGTTGGACGAGCCTTCTGCGCCGCCATCGTCGTCGGCACCCGCTGAATCATCGCCGAAGAGACTTTTCTGTCCGCGAGCTTTGTCTCTCGCCTTCTTCGCGGCGCCGTTCACGGCGCTTTCGATGACCAGCATGTGCTGTCCGCGGTTCGGGCCGAGGTGGTCCAGCGCCCCGGCTTTGATCAGAACTTCGAGAATCCCTTTCGACATGCACTTTGGATCGACTCGTTCCGCCAGGTCATAGATACTCTTGAACGGTCCGCCTTCTTCGCGAGCGGTAACCATCGAGGCCATCGCGTCTTCACCGAGGCCTTTGACAGCTCCCAGCCCGAAGTACACTCGCTTGGTTCCGTCGTCGTCGGCTTCGACGGCGAACTCAACATGCGACCTGTTGACGTCCGGCGGAACGACTTCGATTTCCTGCCGACGAGCGTCGTCGGTGTGTTCCTGGATTCGAGTGCTGTCTTCCATTCCGCAGCTAAGCAGTGCCGCCATGAACTCGTACGGGTGGTGAGCTTTCAGAAAAGCTGTCTGGTAAGAAACCAGTCCATACGCTGTTGAGTGCGACTTGTTGAAACCGTAGCCGGCGAACTTTTCGATCAGATTGAAAAGACTTTCGGCGATTGCGACGTCGATTTCGCGTTCCTTCGCGCCATCAATGTACTCCTCTTTGAACTTCGCGATGACCGACAGCTTCTTCTTGCTGATCGCCTTAATACATTGGTAACCCTCGCGCAGCCCCAGGCCACCGACGCGGTTCAGGATTCGCATGACCTGTTCCTGGTAGACCATAATGCCGTAGGTCTCTTCCAGAATCGGATCCACGACCGGATGAATCTTCGCCGGCTCCTTCCGTTTGTTCTTGACGTCGACATAGTCCATGACCATGCCGCCTTCGAGCGGTCCCGGTCGGTACAGAGCGCTTGTCGCGATGATGTCCGCAAACACGTCGGGCTTCATCTTCTGGAGCAGGTCGCGGATGCCGCCGGATTCGAACTGGAAAATGCCTTTCGTTTCGCCGCGTTGAAGCAGCGCAAACGTCGCAGGATCGTCCAGCGGAAACTTCAGCGGATCGATCTTTTCACCGGTCGTCTTTTCAACGTTTTTGCACGACTTGTGCAGAATGGTCAGGTTGCGAAGACCGAGAAAGTCCATCTTCAACAGGCCGGCCGCTTCGACGTGATACCCGTCCCACTGTGAAACAAGGTCTTCCTTCCCCTTGATCCGCTGCAACGGCAGTCGCTCGATCAATGGCCCGTTTCCAACGACCACTCCCGCCGCGTGAGTTCCGACGTTGCGGACCATCCCTTCGAGACGATGCGCGATCTCGATCATCTCGGCGACCTGCTCATCCTGATTCACCAGATCGGCAAGTTCCGGGCTCTTCTCGACGGCTTCACGGACTTTGATCCCGAGTTCGTCCGGAACCATCTTTGCAATTTCATTGATCCGCGCCGGAGGAAACCCGAACGCTCGTGACACGTCGCGGACGGCGGCCTTCGCCTTCAACGTGCCGAACGTTCCGATCTGACAGACACTGTCCTCGCCGTAGGTTGCCTTTGTGTAGTCAATCACTTTCTGCCGACCGTCGCGGCAGAAGTCGATATCGATATCGGGCGGTTCCGCTCGGTTCGGGTCAAGAAACCGTTCAAACAGCAGGTCGTACTTGAGCGGGCAGACATTGCTCAGCCGAAGCAGATAAGTGACGACCGCTCCGGCGGCGGAACCTCTCACCCCACACGGAATGTCTTCTTCCATCGCGAACCGAACGAAGTCCCACACGATCAGGAAGTAACTCGAATATCCCATGCGGTCGATGACCCCGAGTTCGTAATCGAGGCGTTCCTGAAAGCCGTCCGGAGTGCCGTCTGGATAGCGGCCGGGAATGGCGGACACGCACAGCTCACGCAGATATTCGATGTCGGTCTTATTGTCCGGCGGCGCGAAGACGGGATAGTGCTTCGGATTCTCGTCCAGCTGAATGTCGCACCGATCCGCGATCTCCTGAGACCGCGCGACCGTATCTTCGAAACCCGGAAACGCGGCGTACATTTCCTCGGGCGTGCGAACGAAGAGCTGGTCCGTCTTCATCTTCATGCGGTTTTCGTCGGACCGCAAAGACAGCGTGCTGATGCACAGCAAAACGTCCTGAGCGACTGAATCTTCTTTGTTGAGATAGTGAGCGTCGTTCGTCGCGACCAGAGGCAGACCTTTTTTATTGGCCATGTCCACGGTCATGTCCATGCAGTCTTTTTGGATCTGAAGTCCCGCGTTCTGAATCTCCATGTAGAAACGGTCACCGAACACGTTCGAGTACCACTCGGTCAGCCGCTCGGCTTCGTCCATCCGATCCTGCAGCATGAGCTGCGACAACTCACCCGCGACACAACCGGACAGGCAGATGATGCCCTCGTTGCATTCTTCGAGCAGTTGCTTATCGATGCGCGGCTTGTAGTAGAAGCCTTCGAGATACGCTTTCGACGTCAGCTTGATCAGGTTGTAAAAACCGGTTCTGTTCATCGCGAGCAGCGTCAAATGGTTCGCCGCTTCCTTCTGCCTCGACGCACCGGTCCGATCAAAGCGACTGCCCGGAGCAATGTACGCTTCCATGCCGACGATCGGGTTGATCTCCTGCGCACGGCACGCATTGTAGAACTCGAACGAGCCATACATGTTGCCGTGGTCCGTCGTCGCAACGGCGTTCATGCCCGAGCCTTTGACCTTCTTGAGAAGGTCCTTCATGCGAGTTGCACCGTCCAGCGTCGAGTAGGTCGTGTGGCAGTGCAGATGAGCAAACGGCGGAGCATCAGACATCAAGTCGCATCCCTTCGAGAATCCATTTCCAGAGCTGAAGTGCGGAGTTTATCGCCCTGCCCCAGCGTAGAACCAGTGACCGCAAATGCCTCGACTTGACACCGATGTTCGTTTGCGCTTGACTCAGTCATCAGTTGGAACGGGCAGTTCTCTCATGAACCCGGCCCGAATCTCCGAAAAGATGAACTAAGACGAGCTCAAGCCTGAAAACCGCATACACAGCAGGAGAACGGCCATGCATACGATGCCTCAACAGATTACTGCAGCAGAGTCTTCAAGCAGCTCAAGCCGCCGTGCCTTTCTTCGCCACGCGGGTGTCGCCGGAGCGGGGCTTGCGGTTGCACCGTGGCTGCCAGGTGATCGTTCATCAGCAACCGCGGCGGAGACCAGTTCCGGGAACATGATCGTCCACACGACCAAGCCGCTGAACTCAGAACCGAAGCTCGATGTGCTTACGAAATCATGGATCACGCCGGTCGAGTCGTTCTACGTCCGCAGCCATGCTCCTAATCCGAAGATTGATCCGGCCAGTTTTCGGTTGACCGTCGAAGGACTTGTTGACAGGCCGCTCTCAATTTCTCTGGCAGAACTGGATGGGACATTCGAATCAACATCTGTCGTATCGACGATGACGTGCGCCGGAAATCGCCGATCCGAACACAGCCTGATCAAACCAGTCGGTGGCGTTCCCTGGCAGGCCGGAGCGATCGGCAACGCTCGTTGGTCGGGAGTCCGACTTTCTGAAGTGTTGAAGAAAGCCGGCCTGAAGGAAAACGCAAAGCACGTCTGGTTCGAAGGCTTGGACGAGATCGCGAAAGGCGACGGCATCATTCCGTTCGGAGCGTCGATTCCCATCAGCAAGGCCATGACCGACGCAGAAGGAATGCCGGGAGGGCTGCTCACCACAAAGATGAATGATCAGCCGCTGACACCCGACCACGGGGCACCTCTTCGGGGAGTCGTCCCGGGATATATCGGTGCCCGCAGCGTGAAGTGGCTCGGTAAAATCGTCGTCAGTGATCGACCATCGCCGAATCACTATGTCGCGACGGCTTACAAACTCGTGAGAGAAGGTACGCCGATCGAGTGGGCCGAGTCTGGACCGCTTTATCGATTTCCGCTGAACTCAGTGATCTGCTCGCCGGAGCCAAACGCAAAAATCGCGACAGGCAAGGTTGCAGTCTCCGGCTACGCATATCCCTCCGGGCAGCCCGGCACAACGATCGCAAAAGTCGAAGTCTCGGCCGACGACGGACGAAGCTGGACGACCGCGAAAATCACTTCGCCACTTCGTGAGCACTGCTGGGTTTTGTGGAAAGCCGACATCAATGTCTCGTCATCGGTCAGTGAGCTAACCGTCCGGGCGACTGATTCTCGCGGCGATACTCAACCCGAAGCCGCCGACTGGAACCTGAAAGGCTACATGTTCAATGGCTGTTACCACGTTCCCGTCGACGCTGGTTAACTGAGTGCGCTTATAGAGCGAACATAAGCGGGCTCAATGCCGGCGAAACATTAGTCCCCACGCTTGATTCTTCGATCACTACCTGTATACAAAGTAACTCAAATGGGCTTTTTTGAGTTGGGCCCTCAATCCACTTTGTTCTATGCAGGAGAGTTCAGATGAATCAGAGATTCGCATCCACGGTCGTTGCAGCCGGCCTCGCGCTGGCTCTGGGTACTCAGCTTTCGGTTGAGCCAACAGTTGGACAGGAGAAGTCCGCTTCAAAACCGACTCCAGCGAAAGTCGCAAAGAAGCCAGCGGGAAGACTGCCAGCTCATTACGGAAAGCTCGGCATCAGCACCGAGCAGCGCACGAAAATTTACGGCGTTCAGGCGAGCTATAAAAAACAGATCGACGATCTGCAGAAGCAAATCGACGATCTGAAGGCGAAGCAGGACTCGGAAGTTGAGGCCGTGCTGACTCCTGACCAGAAGAAGAAGCTGGACGAAATTCTGGCCGAAGCAAAGAAGGCCGCCGAAGCTCGCAGCAGCAAGACCAAGAAGAAATCATCCTGAAGCGGGATTACTCCTGAAGCGATCAATGGAGTGACGCGGGCACGATGAGCCTCGATCAGCAAGAAGCTGGTCGAGGCTTTTTGTTTTCCCCGCAGACCGGCCAGCATCAGTCGACTTCTGGATTCCACCAACCATCCAACTGACGCCGCAAAGTTTTCAGCGTCTCTGCGAACTTCGCGTCGTTGATCAAACTGTGCGATTCTTCGGGATCGTTTTCGACATCAAAGAGCGCATCTTTCTCCAGATATTCGCCCCAGGCTTTGTCGCGGCCGTGTTTGTGAGTCGTGATCAGTTTCAGATTGCCCTGTCGAATCCACCGATGGGCAATGTCCCGTTCGGGGTGACCAAGCGACGTTGCATCGCCGGGATAAAGTTCTCCAAACACCGCTCGATCTGCATCAAGAGACGCTTCTCCCTTCGCGCTGCCCCAGAGACTCTCTCCGGGAAACTCCGTGTCTCCACGCGGTAAGTCAGCAGCCGCCAGAATCGTCGGCAGAATATCAATACTGCTGACAAGTTCCTGGTGCGTGGCGGGTTTTGTGTGCTTGTCCCATCGCACGAGAATCGGCGTTCGGAGCCCATACTCAAACGGGGCTCGCTTGCTGCGTTTTGTGTGGTCCCATTCTTTTGTCGTGGATCGAAAACGTCGGGCATCCGGCTCCCAGCCATTATCGACGACAAAGACAAAGATCGTGTCTCCGGTCAACCCTCGAGATTCGACAAAGTTCACGAGGTCGCCGACCGTTTCGTCAAACTGCGAAATCGCCGCGTAGTACGGAACTCGATGTTTCGGAATTCCCGAACGGTCGCGGTAGAGGTCGTAGAACTTCTCGGGAGAATCGTGCGGAGTATGAGGCAGAAAAGGTGCGTACCAGACGAAAAACGGAGCGTCGTCACAATCATCAATGAAATCATAAATTGGCTGCATCGTTTCCCGGCCGATGCTTAAACCGTGATCGCCGTTTCCGTGGGCGACGACGTCACCGCTGGCCAGAGTTTTATTCCCGTACTTCGCGTCGGGTGTCGGCTCGGCCGTCGTCATCCCTTCTGTGAAGCCTGCGTTTCGCCAATGCCCCTCCCAATACTTGCCGGTCTGAAGGCAACGATACCCGGCGGCCGCCAGTCGGCGCGGCAGAGTCGGAACGTCACGAATCAATGCAGCCGCTTTCTCGCGAAAAGCGTCGAACTCCGCCTTGCCGATGTCAGGCGATCTGGTCAGCGTTCCGAATCCAGGTGGCGGATGATTGAAATAGACTCCGTGCTGGTGCGGATAAAGACCGGTCAGAATGCTGACCAGCGAAGGCCGACAAACACTGCTCGGCACATAGCCATTCACATAACGAGCCGACTTCGCAGCAAGCCGATCGATGTTCGGGGTCAGAACATCCTCGTTCCCCATGAAGCCGAAGTCGGTGCAGGTCTGATCGTCTGAGATGATCAGAACAACGTTCGGCCGATCGGCGGCATGATTGAGGCACGGAGTCGCAAACGTCATGCAGCACGCGAGCAGTCGCTGTCGAAAATTCATGAGCAGCCAATCTGATAACATTTAAGGTTTTGGCCAGACGAGACCATCGCGTCCTTGATACTCGATTGGTATTCGAGAATCATCCTCGTCCGTAAACAGCCCGTTGAAAATCGAGAGTTCGAGTACAACTCGTCGTGTATCACTGACTCGGCCAGTGTGAAAGTTCCAGCAGAAGTCAATTCACAATTGCACTGATCGATACCAGTGACGCATTAACCAACTCGCTGTCCCCGAATCGGTTGACTGTTCTGAAGTCCGTTCTCCTTGAGGAATTCGAAATGCCACGTTTCGCTTTGATCAGTCTGCTGCTGTGTTATGCCGTGTCGAATCCTGTCGTGCAGAGTGCTGAGCGGCCCAACGTGCTGTTCATCGCGGTCGACGATCTGAACGACTGGATCGGCTGCCTGGGCGGGCATCCCGACGGGTCGTCTCCGAACATTGACGCCCTCGCCAAACGAGGCTGTCTTTTCACTCGGTCCTACTGTTCGGCGCCAGCGTGCAACCCTTCGCGCGTTGCGATCATGACGGGGATGCGGCCGACGACGACGGGCATCTACGTGAATCCTCAACCGTGGAAGCCGATTCTTAAAGATGCCGTCACGCTGCCTCAGCACTTCATGAAACATGGATATCACGCCGCAGGATGCGGAAAGATTTTTCACGGCGGCTACGACGACGACACATCGTGGAATCAATACCTGAAGAAAGGCGGCGACCCAAAGCCGACTCAGGCGGTTTTGAAAGACCCGCACAGCAAAGCCGGCAGCATCATCTGGGGAGTGCTCGACAACGAAGACTCCGAAATGAACGATTACAAGATGGTCGACTACGCCGTCGACTTCCTGAATCAGGAGCACGACAAACCGTTCTTCCTGGCTTGCGGAATCTATCGTCCGCACATGCCGTGGCAGGTACCTCGAAAATACTACGACCTGTTTCCTCGCGACAAAATAACGCTGCCCGAAGTGCTTGAGTCCGATCTCGATGACCTCTCGCCAGCCGGTGTCAACATGGCGAAGCCGACCGGCGACCATGCCAACATCCTCAAGTCGGACAACTGGCGACACGCCGTGCAGGCCTACCTGGCAAGCGTTCGCTTCGCCGATGAGCAGGTTGGGCGACTGATTCGCGGACTCGACAACAGTAAGCATGGCAAAAACACGATCATCGTGCTGTGGGGTGACCACGGTTGGCACCTGGGCGAAAAGCATCACTGGCGAAAATTCTCGCTGTGGGAAGAGGCGTGTCGAGCTCCGCTGATGATCATTGCTCCGGGAGTCACTTCATCCGGTTCGAAGTGTGGTCGGACGGTCGATTTTGTCGACGTCTACCCGACGCTCAGCGAGCTCTGCGGGCTGCCCATCGGCGATCACCTCGACGGAGAAAGCGTCGTTTCTCTGCTGAAGAATCCGGATCAGGCATGGGAGCACCCAGCCATCACGTCGCACGGCCTGAAGAACGACGCCGTTCGCACCGAGCGTTGGCGGCTGATCCGCTACAAAGACGGAAGCGAAGAACTGTACGACCACGACAACGATCCTATGGAGTGGAAGAATCTCGCCGCAAATCCTGAATTCGCAAACGTCAGGAAGGAACTCGCCGCATGGCTTCCTACGAGCCATGCTCCGGAAGCTCCGTACGATCGAAGCAAGCGGGCACAAGAACCGAAACGCAAATCTGTTAAGAAACAACGTTAATAATCGAATGAGTTAGGAGACTTTACGAGTCGTATTCCGATTCCACATTTGAACAGAGTAGACTAACGGCGGTCTGTAACATGTCACAAATGGGGTAAATACATGTCAGAGTCTGATGTCGAAAATCGAATTTCAGCTCTCGAAAGAGAGGTTGCCAATCTTAAGTCGAAAGTTCGGCCGTCGGACAGCAATACACCCTGGTGGGAACGTATCGCTGGCCGATTTATTGGTGACTCGCTTTATGAAGAAGCCATGAAAGAAGGACGAAGTTACAGGAACACCGATCGCCGTTCCGCCGATTCACAGGAGCCGTCGTGATCCTGCTCGACACGGACCACATGAGCATCCTTGAATGGGGCAATGACACCAGTTCCTCAATCCTGAGGACGAAACTGGCGACCACGGACGATGCCGATATTGCAACAACAATTGTGAGTTATGAAGAGCAAATGCGAGGTTGGATGGCCGTGCTTTCCAAATCGCGAACGGTTGACGCTCAGGTGAATGCGTACCGACGCCTTGCAGATCACCTGGAAAACTACCGGCTCATTCCGGTCAGGCATTTCGATCAACGCTCCGCAGAAATATTCACGAAACTCCGCCGCGACCGCATCCGAATCGGGACAATGGACCTGCGAATCGCTTCCATCGTAATCGCCAACGACGCACTGTTGTTGACTCGAAACACTTCCGATTTTGATCAAGTGCCAGGTCTGCGTTTTGAAAACTGGACCGCGTAACTATCAGGACAACAAACAGGTTTGAGGCCAATGCGTGAACTGGAAGTCGCACGTCAAGCGGCACAAGCGGGGGGAGACATCCTTGCCGGATACTTTCGGCAGGGTGTTGAAATGCGAACCAAGCAGGAATGCGATTTCGTTTCGGACGCGGACGTCGAGTCAGAACGGGCCATCATCTCCGTCATTCGATCCCAATTCCCTGACCACGTGATCCTCGGAGAAGAAGATCAGGATGGAGCAGCGGAAACGCTCGATACAAACGCTGACTCGCTATGGGTGATCGACCCGCTCGACGGCACCACCAATTTCGCTCACGACATTCCTCATTTTGCCGTCTCGATAGGTTACTACCAGCGCGGCCAGCCGGTTTGCGGAGTCATCTACAACCCCGCTCGCGGAGACTGGTTTCACGCGATCAAAGGCGAAGGCGCTTTTGCGAACGATAAGAAGGCCACGGTCGCTGACCACGCCTCGTTGAGCGAAGCGCTGGTTGGAGTCGGCTTTTACTACGACCGCGGCGCGATGATGGATGCGACGCTGACTTCGATCCGCGACCTCTTTCAGCAGAAGATTCACGGCATCCGCCGTTTCGGAACGGCGTCTCTGGATCTGTGCATGGTCGGTTGCGGCCAGTTTGGGGCGTTCTTCGAATACGAACTCTCGCCCTGGGACTTCGCGGCCGGACGATTGTTTGTGGAAGAGGCCGGCGGAAAAATTACCAATTGCCGCGGCAACGCCCTGCCCCTCGCCAAGAGCAGCGTGCTGGCGTCCAACGGAAAGTTGCATGACGCTGTCCTGAAGGTCGTCAGCGGAAATCTTCCCGATCAAGACTGGGACTGAAGCTGTAGGTCAGGCTCTGCCTGACGGAGTGTTTCCTTTGTGAAAGATGGACCAACGCAAAATATCATTTCAAAAGTTCCACGTTTTTGTCAGAGGATTTCGTCAGGCAGAGCCTGACCTACTGGTTCGGCAGAACGCTCGTCGTTTGATCTTCCTCGACGGTGCTTTACTCACCCAGCCCTGGGCGAGTACCGTTTCTTCCTATAACGCAACTCGCCAAAGAGACTCTTCGAAAGAGAACCAGTGACTGACCACGCAGCCGATGAAAGTATTGACGATTCCGACCTGCAGGCCGTTGAGAAACTGGCAGACGCCGCCGCACGAATCTCCCGTGAATTGTCTCAGGTCATTGTTGGACAGAGTCAGGTCATCGAGGAATTGCTGGTCGCGATGTTCGCAGGCGGCCACTGCCTGCTGGTGGGCGTGCCGGGGCTCGCCAAGACGCTGATGGTTCGAACGCTCGCCGACACATTGAGCCTCTCGTTTAACCGGGTTCAGTTCACGCCGGACCTCATGCCAAGCGACATCACCGGCACGGAGGTCATTCAGGAAGATCGCACATCGGGCACTCGCGAGTTTCGTTTCATCGAAGGGCCAATCTTCACCAACGTTCTGCTGGCTGATGAAATCAACCGAACGCCGCCGAAGACGCAGGCGGCCTTGCTGGAAGCCATGCAGGAACGACACATCAGCGCCGGCGGCACGATGCACGATCTGCCCGATCCGTTCTTTGTACTGGCGACTCAGAACCCGCTCGAGCAGGAAGGTACGTATCCCCTGCCGGAAGCGCAGCTCGACCGATTCCTGCTCTATATCAAAGTCGATTATCCCAGCGGGGCCGAA
>CALDJX010000668.1 GCA_937899075.1 uncultured Planctomyces sp.
CTTTGATCGTCTTCTTAGCCACTTCAAACGGCTCCTGAGAGTTCTGGCCGAGCGAATCGGCCGCCATTTCGGGGAAAATAATGAGCGCCGGCATCCTACGTCGTCGTAAGACGAACGCAAGCCAGCGAATCTCAGCCCAGGACGCATCGCTCCTGATAGATACGTTCGCTGTTCGGCATGTCGGTCGGAAAGTATCGTAGCTGCTTCCTGCAGCGGCATTCGGCCGGAATGCATGTAGGCTGGAACAAGCTCCGCGCAGTTCCGGCATCGCAAGCGTCTGTTTAAAGAATTGCCGGAACTGCGCGTAGCTTGTTCCAGCCTACCCACCGACTGAAATACGGAGTGACGACCTGATGAATCGCATGCTTCCCGGTTTTCTGCTGATCGCTGGCTTCGTCGGCGCGACCACATTCTGTCTCAACGCTTCTGCTGATAACTGGCCGGGCTGGCGAGGCCCCGCTTCAAACGGTGTCGCCGCTGCCGGCAATTATCCAACATCGTGGAGTGCCACTGAAAACGTCGCCTGGAAGGTCAAACTTGATGGCCGTGGAGCGTCGACTCCGATCGTCTGGGAAAACAACATCATCCTGACGATGGGCCGCGGCGGGAAGAACGTTCTCGTCAGTTACGACCGATCCGGGAAGCAGAACTGGGAACTGGAAGTCGGCACCGAAAAAGCCGGCAAGCATAAGAAAGCCAGCGGCAGCAACTCGTCCTGCGTAACCGACGGCAAGCTGGTCTTTGCTTACTTTAAGAGTGGTGACGTGGTCGCCGTCGATCTGAAAGGCAACCTCAAATGGCACCACAACGTCCAGAAGATGTTTGGCGAGGACACGCTGTGGTGGGACCTCGGCACATCGCCGGTACTGACAAAGTCGCACGTCATCATCACCGTGATGCAGACCGGCCCGTCGTACCTGGCTGCGTTTGACAAAGCGTCGGGCAAGTCATCGTGGAAGGTCGACCGAAATCTGAACGCTCCTGAAGAAGCCGCACAGGCCTATTCGACTCCGATCGTGGAATGGGTCGACGGCAAAGAACGCATCTACGTGCTGGGAGCCGACCACGCGACCGCCCATGACGCCGCCACCGGCAAAGAGCTGTGGCGAGTGGGCGGCTTGAACCCGACTCAGCATCAATATTTTCGATCAATCTCCGGGCCGGTCCTCGCAGGGAACATGCTGATCGCGCCGTACGCTCGCGGCGGTTCAGTGACTGGCATTCGACTCGGCGGCAGCGGCGATGTCACGAAGACTCACGTTGCCTGGACGGCTCTGGAAGTCGGCTCGGACGTCCCAACGCCGACCTTTCTCGGAGACCGGGTCTTCATTTGCCGAGACAATGGCAAGGCCAAAGGGAGCCTCGCCACGCTTGATCTGAAATCGGGAAAGATTGTTGACGAAGTCCTGCTCGAAAAGAATCGAAACGGTTTCAGCTCGTCGCCCACGCTGGCCGGCCATCATCTGTATGTCACTCGTGAAGACGGCACGACTTTTGTCGTCGATGTTTCCAACAAGGCAAAGGTGATCGCCACAAATTCGCTGAACGATGAATTCACAGTCGCCACGCCGGTCCTCGTCGACGGAAAAATTCTGCTGCGGACGTTCGAGCACCTTTACTGCATCGGTAAGTAAGAAAAGAAATAGTCCCGGATTACCCTCCCGATTTCCAACTTTGTCATTCCCGCGCAGGCGGGAACCCAGAATTGCACGGACAACTGGTTTCCCGCCTGCGCGGGAATGACAAAGTCGTCGCACGCGCCGAATTCGGGGAGTTATTTCGGGATCAGTCCTAAACTGAAAACGGAGAACCGCCCGCATGGCGAAGTACCGAGTTGCGATTATCGGCAGCACGAATCGAGGAAACTACGGGCACGGTCTCGACGGGCCGTGGCAGCATCTCGATTCGTGCGAAGTTGTCGCCGTCGCGGACGACCACGCAGGCGGTCGCGCGGCAGCCATCAAGCGAACGGGAGCGCAGACAGGCTACGCGGACTACCGCGAGATGCTCACCAAAGAGAAGCCGAACATCGTCGCGATCTGCCAGCGCTGGATCGATCGCCATCATGAAATGGCGATGGCCTGCGCCGAGCACGGCTGCCATATCTACATGGAGAAACCCTTCTGCCCGACTCTCAAAGAGTGCGACGAGATCATTCAGGCGTGCGAGATGCGGCATCTCAAAATGGCCGTCGCGCATAACACGCGTCATTCGCCCGTCGTCCGAGTCGTCAAAGGCTTGATTCGGGACGGTCGAATCGGCGACGTGCTGGAAGTAAGGATCCGCGGAAAAGAAGACTCGCGCCGCGGCGGTGCAGAAGATCTGTGGGTATTGGGAACTCACATGCTCGACCTGGCCGGGATGCTGTTCGGCGAGGTCGAATCCTGCTTCGCCACGGTTCGGGAAAACGGCGAGCCGGTTTCGAAGAAACACGTAAAGCCGGGCAACGAAGGTATCGGCCCGTTGGCGGGAGACCACATTCAGGCGAGCTACGAGTTTAAGAATGGAGTCAACGGTTTCTTCGCCTCGAAACGCGGAGCCGGAGGCAGCCCGACACGTTTCGGTTTGAGGATCGTCGGCTCCAAAGGGCAGATTCATCTGCAGTCGGGATACGGCCGCACGGCGTACATCCTGGAAGATTCAAGTTGGTCACCGGGCCAGTCTGGTTCAAAGTGGCAGCCGATCACTTCGAACGGAATCGGCAAACCGGAAACCATCGCGGCCGACAGCCACGATGGCGGCAACACGCAGGCAGCCATCGATCTGATTTCATCCATCGAAAACGACCGCCAACCACTCAGCAGCATGTACGACGCGCGCGCCGCCACGGAATTGATCGTTTCCGTCTTCGAATCGCACTGCCTCGGCCAGCCAGTCACGTTGCCACTGGCGTCACGCGAGAATCCTCTGACTCGGCTTTGATCGCTTGAGGAATTCCGAGTGAATCGCCTGGAAATTCAGAAACCGGACGAGCCGTGCCGGAACAGGTTCTCGATCTTTGCACGCTTGCTCGATGGAAGCATGACGCGGCCGGCCGCGCGCGATCAGGGCGTGTGTTAGAGATTGCCGGTTATGCGGATTCGTCCGGGCATCGCTCCGCGGAGCGCAGATGTCGTCGTGCTGCCTTCGGTTTGCCCGAATCGATCAGTCCGTTTGTACCGATTCTCCTGAAGCCTGCACGTGGTTGCCGGCACGACGCTCCTCTGCCGCGCGGCAGAGTTAAACTCACATACCTCGCGGATGGTGACAAGGATGTCCCGCAGCGGCTTAAGCTTTTTACTGGCCCTCGCTGCCGTCTGCACGGTTCCGCTGTGCGGGAGTTCGTACCTCGATGGCCTGGCTCCGTCGGTTGAAGCCGCGCCGCACACGATCAGCAACGTCGAACATCCGTACGACGCGGACTGGCCCGACGTCAGGCTGATGCTCGCTCAAAAATGCAACGCCTGCCATCGTCCGGGCACCGAGCAAACGGACCTGACCAGTTGGGAAGCGATTCTCGACAGGCCACATCCGCACGGTGAAACACTCGTCGTTCCCGGCAAGCCGGACTCTTCGTTGCTCTGGCAGTACGTTGCCTGGAATGTTGCCGAGCAACCGGATTCCCGCGAAGCCGAGGAACCGCTCATGCCACCGGAGAAAGCCGAGTGGCTCACCGAGGGGCAACTCGAAACACTGAACCGATGGATCCGAAACGGCGGGCTCAAGTATCGACTTCCAGAAACCTGCGACACGTGGCCGCTCACCGAACTGGACTTCCCATCGGCAAAAGAGTGCGCGACTTGCCACCCGAAGCAGTACACCGAGTGGTCGCGGTCGATGCACGCCTACGCGCAACACAGTCCGGTGTTCGAGGCATTCAACCTGACCCTGCAGGAACGGACAAGCGGCACGCTCGGAACGTTCTGCACGCGATGTCACACGCCGCTCGGGACTGCTATCGGAGAAAATGGCCAGCGTCGCAACGTCAACCGATCGCGGCTTTCGATGGAAGGGGTAACCTGCGTCGCGTGCCATCGTGTCGACAGGTCCTACTACAAAGCCAACACTCGGCGACACATCGTGCCAGGCAAACTTTCTGAAGGCTGCATGTACGGGCCGTTTCAGGATGCGGTTTCCGTTGATGAAAATTCACACAATTCGGCAAAGTCCGTTTCAATCCGGTCCAGCGCGTTCTGCGGTTCGTGCCACGACGTTTACAGCCCCGAAGGCATCCGCCTGGAAGAAGCTTTCAGCGAATGGCAGAACAGTCCGGCTGCAAAAAACGAACAGACCTGCCAGCACTGCCATATGGGACCGGTTCAGGGAAAGCCGTTTCGAGAATGCGACCGGCCATTGGGCCGAGCAGCGACCGTCCCCGGCATCGATCCGGAACAAATCCCGATGCGGCCACTCTCCGATCATACCTTTGCCGGCCCGGACTACTCGTTGCTGCCCGACACCGAGTTTCCTCACAAACTCGACTGGATGTACGAAACAGATTACCGGCGAATCGAGCGATTGACTCTTCATCAGAAAACAACGCTTGATCAACTACGAAGGACAAACCGAAAGCAGCTTCGCATCGCTCGTGACAAGCGGTACGAACTTCTGCAGAACGCTGCTGAAATTCAGGTTGCCGCTCCGGAATCGGCTTTCTGCGGTGACCGGATTGGAATTCAGGTTGACGTTCAGAGCCTCGTTGCCGGGCACAACTTCCCGACAGGCTTCACGGAAGAACGGCAGCTCTGGGTGTCCGCCGAACTGTTCGACACACAGGGCCGCTCCGTTTTTGCGACGGGCGATTTCGATTCATACGGCGACCTGCGTGACGAACACAGTCACGCCGTGTTAGGTGGCCACGCTCACTGGGATCGCCGCTTGCTGAATTTTCAAAGCAAGTTCATAGGACTCGCGACCCGCGGCACAGAACGACCGTTGATTCTTTCCGTCAACCGCCAACTGGCACCGCTGAATATCTTCCGCCCGGCTCCCGAACCGACGGCCGCCTTCGGTCGCCCCTCGACCTTTCGCATTTCAAAGGGAAGCATCGCACCGCTCAGCACGGTCTCGAAGAAATACTCCGTCGTGCTTCCCGATTGCTCCGGCGAATACTGCCTGCGAGTGCGACTGAACTATCGACATCTGCCGCCGCACCTGATGGATGAAATAGGAACTCCACACTTGAAGCCGCTGCTCGAAACAGTCGTCATCGACCAGCACGATTCTGTCATCCGAGTAGGCAACTCAGCAGGAGGTCGCCTGTTCCGATGACCGACCTTGCTCCTCGCCCACCATCTCGCGTCGTGCCCCTGAACAGTCGCCTTTGCGTGTGCGCACTCATCTTGTTCCTGGTCTCGTCGTTGGATCCTGAAACCTCGGCTGCCGACAAAGTCGGAATTGTTCGCCTTTCTGACGGCAGGCTGCCAGTTGAGACGACAACGCCTGAGTCCGGCGGACAGGCAAGTAGGCTGGAACAAGCTCCGCGCAGTTCCGGCAGTCATGATGCGGTCCTTGCCGGAACTGCGCGGAGCTTGTTCCAGCCTACTTCTACCGTCACCAATTCGGTCGACCCGACTTCATTCGAACTTGAAGATGAAGAGCCACTGCTTCCTCTCGATGAGGAACTGCAGCGGTTCGGTGGCTCGTCGCTCTACGAACCCGAAGGCGGGTACACTGACTTTCCACTCAGCGAGCATGGCAGCGACCAGGTCAAGATTCTGCGACTGCCTGAGTCGTGGGAAAAGCCGCTGCCGCCCGTGACAGCGTACCAGGAGTTCGTCGGTGCGGATCCAATCGGTTCGTGGGACGGCTTGAAATGGTTTGGTGAAGAGGGCTTTCAATGGGAACCTCGCTTGGTCGCTCACGGATCGTACGAAGTGTTCGGACTGTTTCTTGAGCAGGGCGGCACGCGTCAGGACGCCGTGGGGCATCAGTTGATTGTCGACTTCGATCTGCGTCTGACCGGAACCGAACGCGCTCACGTCCAGTTTCGACCGTTGGGACGTCGCAACACCGGAGGGTCGTTCTTTCGGCTCGATGATCCGACCGGTTACGACGACAACTCGACGGGTATTCCTGATCGGTGGTGGATTGAAGGAGAATTCTACAGCCTGTTCGGTGGCCTGATCGACGACCAGTTCACCCCGCTGGACTATCACATCACCGTCGGAAAAGTTCCGTACGCCGTTCACAACTCGCTGTTGATCAATGACGAAGTGACTGGCGTCATCGTCAACAAGAACACGCTGCTGATTCCGCCGCTCAGCAATCTGAACCTGCAAGGCTTTTACTTTTTCGATGACGTCGATACGGCGACGCCACGCTCGACTGAACTTGTCGGAATGCACGCTTCCGCCGACTGGCGCAACGCCTTCATCGAAGGAACGATTGCTTACGTCAGCCACTCCGATGATTCCAGTTTCGATTCCCGATACGCCGCCATCAGCGCGACACAATTTTTCGGACCAGTCACACTCGCCGGCCGAGCGTTGTTCAAAGGCGGAGACGAATCAGGAACTGGCGACGGAGCGTTGTTCGTCGCGGAAAGCAATCTGACTCGCCTGGCCCCACACGAAGTGAGCTGCACCACCGGCATCGAACACGCCGTCTTCTACGCGAACTTCTTCAAAGCCACGAGCGGCTGGAGCCCGATCAGCGGAGCCAACTTCAACCGACTGAGAACTTCGTTCGCCGTCGATCCGCTGATCCGAATCGGTCAGGGCGTAAACCCTTCCGACACAATCGGAGCGTCGGTGGGCGTACAACTCTTCCGCGATCACGAAGACGAGTCCATCACTCCCGAAATCGCCTGGGAGCAACCTCAAGGCGATTCCGTCTGGGGAGTCGGACTGCGCTGGCAAAGAAAACTCGGCCCGCAAATTTTTCTCGACGCGTCCGGCATCATCTCCTGGTCAGACAATCGTCTGCTCGAACGTGAAGGCGTCTTCGTTTCGACGTTCGTCGTGTTCTAGCCGAGCGAGCTGTTGAAAAATCTAATGTGATGAAGAAACCAGCAGCGTCGACAGGACCTGGGCGTAGACGCGGTGGCCGAAATCGTTGGGATGGTTCACTCCGTTGCCGGTGAGATCCCAGTCCTGTTTGCGTTTCAGAAATTCCGTCCAGATCGAAGTCATATCCGCCAACGCAATTCCGGGCTCGCAGAGTTCGTTGAGCGCATCGCGGTACTGAGGAAACAACTCCTGTTTGAGTCTCGGCCAGTCTCGATTGCCCAGCATTGTGGCCACGAGAATGAATTCTGCATTTGGCAGCGATTCTCGAATTTTCGTGATGACGGCTTTCGTGTTGGTCTGATATTCCTTCGCCGATCGTCCGGCCGCGTCGTTCATTCCGAACGCGACGATGACCAGGTCCGGCTTCGGCTTAACGACCAGATCGATTGCTGACAGCACCCATCGAGTGTCTTTGCCACTGACCGAAGGATTCGTCATTTGTACCTTTGATTGATACTCAGCTTCCAAATGCTGCTGCAGCAGTCCTGGAAATGGCGGTTGATAAGGCGTTTCACCGGCCCAGCCCGAAGCGTTGCATCCTGACGAGATGCTGTCGCCGATCAGGACAATTGAAACGGGCTTTCCGTTTCGAAGTCGGCCGACGGTTCGCGGCAGGGCCTGTTCATCGAACTTCGGAATGAACGGCCCCCAGTTCTCAGCCTCATGCTTGTACGTGATGCAGGTCTGCATGTGGTGATATTCAAGTTTCGCGCCGAAAAAGATTTCTCCGTTGCCGTCTCGATGAGTCAGCTTGTACTTTTGAGAATCATCGGGGCGCCGCAGGTCGGCAGCCGCGAATGATACGATCCGAGACCCGGCGGGAATCGTGATCTCACGAGTTCCCCGTTTCCATGAATAGTCGCGTCCTTCTTCGTACGTCATGTTGCCGGCTGAGTTGTGAACGCTCAGAACGGCATCGATCGAAAACAGAACCGAGGCCTTCGCGACGCCGGTCTTCGGATCCTTAATGAACAACATCGACTCACCCTCGACGGTGTCTCCCACCCAGAACGGCCGAAGCGATTCCGGGGCGTAATCCCATTTCTGTTCTGAAGGTTCGTCGGCGAGTACGAAAGTCGCAGATAGACATGCCACGATGAGGGCTCGCAGCATCAAACTGGCAGAAGACACAGGGGCGACTGGCTGTTCTGAAGTTGAACATCGGCGGACTCGAATGATTTGTGCGTGCACGAAATGCTCCGGAAGGTGTCTTGAGAAATCATCTCGATCGACGCTGAGCATCTTCGGCATCACGCCGCGCCGCAAGCGTGCGCGTCTCACATCATGACGAGGTTGCCGTCTGACAGAATCTCGAACGAAGTGGTCTTGTGACGTTTTGGAATCGGCTTTAGATTTGGCCGTTCAAATTTGAAACGGCAAATTTGGAAGAACAAATCGGTGGCCACGGAATCAAGGAGGGTGAGAATGGCCAGACCACAGGCGAAGGAATTGACGGAGCGCGAGCTGGTTGTGATGCGGGCCTTCTGGGATGAAGGCTCCGGAACGGCGGACGAGGCTCGGCAGCGACTGGCTGATGCCGGTGTCGAGCTGGCGTACGTCACGGTGGCCAACGTCGTGCGAGGCCTGGAAGACAAGGGCTTTCTGAAGCAGCTCAATAAGTCTCGCCCGTTTCAATATCGAGCGGCACGATCGTTTGAAGATGTTTCCAAACGGCTCGTCGGCGATCTGGTTGAACGATTGTTTGACGGCTCGAGACAGAAACTGCTGGTACAGGTTCTGGACAAGCGACGGCTGTCGAAGACCGAACGTGAATTCCTCAAACAGATCCTCGTGGATCAGGGAGAGGACGCATGAATTCGATCGATTTACTACTCAGTCTTGCCCGAGTCACCGCCGTCGGACTGCTGACCATCGTTGCCGGTTATTGGCTGCTCCGTCGTCGGCCTGACATTGTTCCAGGACTTTCGCTGGCCGGACTGCTGTGTGGCTGCGTGCTTCTCGCCGTTTCCGGAGTCGACTTGCCGACAATCCTGGAATCACCGATTCCAGTGGATCAGTCAGCCGTCAATGAAATTGTCCGCGATGCCGGGGAAATGACACCGGACAAGGTAGCCGCGGCCAACGCTGGCATATCGCTGGCAGGAGTTCACGCGTTTCTTAGAAACCTCGACGCGGCTGATGCAGGAGCCATGTCCAGTTCAGGCTTTAGCGTGCTGACAGTACTCGGAGCACTTATCGCACTGGCGTTCTTCCGTATTCTCTTCGGACTGGTCGCCACGTTCCGATTTCACAAACAAAGCACCGTCGTCACCGGCGAACGCTTGCAGAAACTGCTATCCGCGTTCGACAAAAAAATCGAAAGCGTGGACGAATTGAAGTTTCGCGTTTCTGCACAGGCTCACGCTCCCTGCGTTACGGCGATCAATCGGCGCTGCATCTATCTCCCTGAAGATTGGCGAGACTATTCCGACGACGAACTCACGGCATCGGTCGTGCATGAACTTGGTCACCTGACCCGTGACGACGCGAGGTGGCGATTGCTTGCTCAAATCGCAACAGCCTTTCAGGTCTTCCATCCGCTGTCGCACGGTCTGCTCCGTCAGTTAGTGATCGCTCAGGAACTATCTGCCGACCGATGGGCAGCCAACACCGTCGGCCGCAAAAGATTCGTCCGTGGAATTTGTCAGTTAGCACTACGACTTGACAATGCTGCCCTTCCGCGACGCTCCCAGGGAATCGGGATGTCGCACTCTTCTTCATTTCTGATCAGGAGGATCAAAATGCTTCGCAATGGAATGCCTGCGTTTAATGGAACGACTCATTGGATCGCGAAACGGTCCGCCACGCTGGCGGTCATGGCGGTCGCTGTTGTGGCTGCTTCATGGTCGTTGTCGGCCGAGGAACCGATTCGCGTTGCCACTAGAATCACTGATGCCCCCTCTTCGAAGCTCACAGAAGACGAGGCCAAACTCTGGAGCATACTGCCCGGAAGAACTGGCTATTGGTCACTCAATGTCAAAGCAGCTTTGGAGCATCAGGTCATCGGGCCAATGCTCAGCGGGGCGGATGCAACACTCCTCACCGCCGGCTGGATGATGATTGCAAACGATGATGCCCGAGACAGTCGAGCAGAACTCGGCTTATCGATTCATAATATTTCGAGACTTTCTGGAAGTGTGAAGATGGTCACCAAGATGCTCGAAAACGACGAAACCGACAAAAAGTACCACATGTCGGTGGGGTCGGATGAATTCATCATGACAATGCGTCGCGACGTGGACTGGTCGATGGTTGCGGCCGCTCTCCCGGAAGATCGGCTTGATGCTGGCATCCGAGGTTTGATTGGTCCCGACTTCCCGAAAGAAGGTGCTGAAAAAATCGCCGATCAGAATACATTCAGCGACTTCTTTGCACTGCAATCGGATCCACGCCGTTTCATCCTCAAGCAGGAATCCGATGAAGAATCGCCACCGACCGCACAAGTCATCAAGTCATTGTGGAAAGACTTCGGAGGCGAAATTGCAACATCAGTTATCCGGTTACCGACCATGATTGGCCCCACTAAAACGCGAATGCAGGAACTGATGCATACGCTGCACGAAGCCGCTGAATACGAAGTTATCAGCTTCGATGTCGCAGACTCCCCCGAACAAGTTAGATTGAGATTCGGGCTGACGCCGAGCAAAGGAACGAAGGCAAAAGACCTCCTTGCAACGACATCCGCAGTGATTCAGCGTGGAATCGAAGAACAAACACAGGAAGCCGCTGCATCAAATGAAGCACTCGACGCTGCCGACGTTGAATTGTTCCGGTTCATGAAATCAACACAACTGGAAATTCGCCGTTCATCCGACCCGGCTCTGCCGAGTGTCGTGATACTGGAAGGCGACATCGACCCTCGCATTTTATTGGGTGAAATCGACTGAGTCTGTATTCTCAACGTCGAACGACGTTGCCGAATCGCGGCAGCGTCGTTCGGCTTGAATACATCGCTAAGGCCACTCCGCCTTTACATCGGAGCGATGCGTTTTGAGCCGACGTCGGTTGTCTGCATGACGTGCGAGTTGAAGCTCTTCCAGATCAGCTCGTTGCGGACGTCGGCGAATTCGGGATTGTCCCACAGGTCGTTGAATTCCCAGGGATCAGACTTCAGATCGTAGAGTTCGCCGAGCTGCTGATCGTGGTAAACCGTCAGTTTGTACTGCTCATCGCGATACATCGTGGCGTAGCTTCCGGGTCCGCCCGTGAAAAATGGGTCGAGCGCTTCGAAGTACTCGCAGCGGACGGCATCACGAAGTTTGTCGCCGTCCTCTTGACCTCGCAGAACCGGCAACAGGCTGTTGCCCTGGAAGTAGTCGGGAATCTCGACGCCGCAGAGATCCAGAATCGTCGCGGACATGTCGAGCAGTTCGACCAGCCCGTCGCACTGCACGTTCTGCTGAAACTGCCCCGGCCATGAGAAGATCAGCGGCACGCGCACAAGGCCTTCGTAGAAGCGGCAGCCTTTGAACATCAGGCCGTGATCGCCGAGTGTTTCACCATGATCGCTAGTGAAAATGATGACGGTGTTGTCTCGCTGCCCGGTCTTGTCGAGGCATTCCAGGACTCGTGCAAACTGATCGTCGATCAACGCGATCATCGCGTAGTACTTCGCTTGGGCGTCCTTTGCGTTGTGTTCTTCGGGTGTTTTGATTTCATCCTGGAAGTCGACGTTGGCAAACTTTGCCTGGTGTTCAAGATCGCTTTCCTGAAAGTAGGGGCCGGGCATGTCTTCCGCTTTGAACTCGTCAGCGTACGACTTTGGTGGAATGAACGGCGGGTGCGGATCGTAAATGTTGACGTTGAGCAACCACGGCTGATCGCGTTGGCGTGAAATGAACTCGATGGCCCGCTCCGATGCCCAGGTTGTTTGATGCAGTTCGGCGGGCACTCGTTCTTTGCTGTCGCGCAGTGCGTTCAGGTCGGCTCCTTTGGCACGAACCCAGTCAGCGTAGTCGTGCGTTCCCTCGGGCCAGTCATCGCGGGGAGCGTGGCTGTGCCACCAGTCGTTGAAGCCATCGTCGAGCCGCGGTTCCGGGCGATGCCCGCCGCTGGTCAGATGAAACTTGCCGATCAGGCTGCAGTCATAACCAGCGTCGGCGATCAGTTTGCTGATTAACGGCGGCGAATCCGGAAACGTGTCGTTGCCGTTTCGCGTGTTGTGAACTCGGCTGGGGTACATGCCTGTCATGATGCTTGCGCGGCTGGGCGTGCAGATCGGGCTTTGGCAGTAGGCATGAGTAAACGCGACGCCTTCGCCAACGAGTGCGTCGATATTCGGCGTGCGAACGTGCTCGTTGCCTAAAGCTTTAATCGTGTCGAAGCGTTGCTGGTCGGTGCAGTACCACAGAATGTTTGGTCGAGTCATGGTGCTTTGTGATTTCTTGAGAGACCTGCTGATTCGCACCGTCGTCGTGCGAAGATTTCGTTAATCAGGACGTAACGGACGTCGGCATGTTAGCTCCACGACGTCGTTGAATCAGCGGAACGGCCAGCAGTACGACGCTGATTACCAGAAATACTGCCGACATGGGCCGCGCAATTAATGGAAGATAACTTCCGCCTGACGCCATCAGTCCGGCGCAGAGATTCGTTTCGGCAACGGGCCCGAGCACAAATCCAATGACAAATGGAGCGAGTGGAATTCGAATCTTCTCCATCCCGAAGCCAACCAGCCCGAAGAGCAGCATCACCCAGACATCGAACATTCGATTTCCGAGAGCGTAAGACCCGACCACGCAGAATGTCAGGATCACCGGAATGAGGAATGCTCTGGGAACATCCGTCAGACGGGCAATCTGTCGAACGGCCAGAACCAGGAAGCCGAACATGAAAAAGTTGGCGATGAAGTAAGTGCCCATGATCGTGTAGATCAATTCCGGGCTTTGCTTGAACAACAGCGGTCCAGGCTGCAGGCCGTGCAGGACGAGGGCTCCCAGAAGGATGGCATCGATCACGCTGCCGGGGATTCCCATCGCGACCAGCGGGATCAAAGCTCCGCCGACCGTCGCGTTGTTCGCCGATTCGGAGGCGATGATGCCTTCTTCACTGCCGTGTCCGAATTTCTCCGGCGTTTTCGAAAACGATTTCGCCGTTGAGTAGGCAGCGACCGATCCAATGTTTGCTCCGATACCCGGCAGAATGCCGATCCACGTTCCGATAACCGAAGACCGAAGCATGTTGACGGCGTGCAGTTTCCAGTCGGCTAGTGTGGGGAAGAGTTTCTGATTAGAGATAGGTATCTGCTCGATCGAATTGTCGCTTCGCAGCACGTCGTTGATCACCTGGCTGAGCGCGAACAGCCCGATCAATACGGGCAGCAGTTTCAGGCCACCGTTCAGTTCTTCGAAACCAAGCGTCATACGCACTTCGCCCGTCGCCTCGGCGACCCCCGGCATCGCGCACAGAATTCCGAACATCCCCGAGAACAACGACGCACTCAATGACTTGCCGCCGACAGAGGCGATCAGCACCAGAGCCATCATGACCAGCGAAAAGAATTCGAACGGGCCAAACTTTGTCGACAACGCGGCCATTGGTTCTGAAAGAGCAATCAGAAAGAGCCATGACACAAGACCACCGGCGAATGACGCCATGATGCTCAGCGACAGCGCCCGTCCGGGTTGGCCGTCTTTCGCCATCGGGTAGCCGTCAAGCGTGGTCATCACCGAAGCCGGAGTACCAGGCATGCGGAGTAGCGTCGCCGTGATAAGTCCACCGCTGATTGAGCCGACATACATGCTCACGAGCAGAATCATCGCGTTGCCGGCGTCCATCGAGTACGTCAGCGGCAACGTCAGCGCGATCACCATCGCACCGGTCAGTCCGGGAATGGCTCCGACGGTGATTCCAAGGCTGGTTCCGATGGCGATCAGAAACAATCCGGTTGGAGCAATCAGCAGTTGGATGGCTTGTTCGGTCGGTGTCACAATGATTCGTTCTACTACGCGATAAGTTGTTCGTTCTACGGCAGGTCAGTGACAACAATTTTCGTCAGAACAAACTGCACGCCGAAAGCGACCAGCAGCGACGTTTCGACAAGGATCAGAGCGTGTGACCGTTTGTGCTGGCTGAGCAGGAATCCGCCGCAGAGAATGAACACCACCGTCGCCCAGACGAATGGCACTCCGTATTGCATGGCGAAGACGTAGGCCGCGGTCGCTATCAGGAGACCGACAGTTCGCATCGTCGCGGGCGAGTCCTTTGGCGTGGCTGTGACGGTCGGGCTGTCGTTCGCGGGGCGTCGACGTTCCACAATCATCGCCACAACACAGACGACGAGTGCCCAGCCAACGCCCGATGGAATGTCAGGAACGTCTGGTTTCTTTTGCTCTCCGACTTTTTGTGCGGCCGCAACCTGTTTGTCGATGTAATCCGCAAATTCCTGCCCCTGCAGAAAGCTCGGCTCCATCTTCAGTTCAGCCAGTCGTTCGCGAACGTGCTCCGTCTGCATGGCCTTTTTCAGAACGCCAGCGATGTACTCGCTGCATTGTTTCGGAGTGCCCTTGGGAAACCACCAGTAATGACGGTTTGAGTCAACAACGTTGATCCCCTGTTCGAGCGCCGTCGGAACTTCGGGCAACGCGTCGCAGCGTTCTTCTCCGAGGTACGCGACAGCTCGAATTCCCTGCGACTCAAAACTGAGGTACTCGGAAACTGAAAACGACGAGACCTCAATGTGGTCACCGACGAGTTTCTGCACGCGATCTGCGCCGTCGCCTGACTGAGTGTATCGAAACTTCGCGCCCTCAAACGCCTGTTCTAACTTGAGGCCGGCGAAGTGTGTCGGAGCACCAAGATTCACGCCGTTCGTTACCGTGTCCGGTTTCTGTTGACACTCTTCGAGCAACTGAGTCAGCGTCTCGAAACGCGACGAATCTTTCACGACGACGACCATCCCGATCTCGCCAGTCGACGCGACCGGCTCGAAGGCCTCGGGACCGTAGTTGACCTTGCCCGAGTACCTCGCCGTGATAATCGCATCGTGCAGCAGCAGCAGCGTGTACCCATCCGGTTTCGCATCACGGACGTAGCGACTGCCAATCGTCGCGCTGCCTCCGGGCCGGTTAATAATCACAAACGGCTGAGGCAGCAGTCCCGCCTCGTCAATTCCGAGTTTGATAATCCGCCCGAACGTGTCACTGCCTCCGCCCGGCCCGAACGGAACGACAAGCTTGATCGGCCGCGCCGGATAGACGCCCCCATCGCTCCCCGAGTTCCCCCCGAGACACGCCACCATCAAGGCAACAATCGCGAAACACGCAAGAAAATGTCCGATAATTCGCTTCATGGCGGGGCTTTACGAGTTCCAGTGCCGAGCCTGACGGGGGGGGGGATTCACAGGGCAGGGAATCTATCGAGGAATCCCGTGGATCGCGACCTTGGCCACTATTCTGTCCACAGAAACGCGATGGCAAAGACGGCAGCAGCAGGGTAGAGCAGCGGATGAACTTCTCGAATTCGAAGCGTGACCACCCGCATCGCGACGAACGTCAGCAGGCCGTAGCCGATTCCGTGCGAGATTGAATACGTCAGCGGAATCAGCAGCAGCGTTACGAATGCCGGGATGCCGATGTCGGGCTTTGTGAATTCGATCTTTGTGATCGACTCGGCCATCAGAAAGCCGACGACGATCAATGCCGGAGCCGTTGCCGCTGCGGGCAGTAGGGCAACGAGCGGCGCTGCAAAAATACAGAGCAGAAAGAGAACTCCGACGACGACCGAGTGCAGACCGGTTCGGGCTCCTTCCGAAACGCCAGATGCGGATTCAATGTAACTGGTGACGGAGCTGACACCGAAGAAGCCTCCGACCGCGGCGCTTGCTGAGTCGACTGCGAGGATTCGTCGCAGGGCGATGACACGATTCTGATCGTCTTTGACGTTTGCCTGGTCGCCGATTGCGGTCACCGTTCCCAGCGTGTCGAAAAAATCGACCATCAGCAGAGTTAGCAGCAACGGTAAAAATTCGAGCTGCAAAGCCGCCATGACATCCGCCTGCCCGACGAGCTGACTCACATCGGCGAAGCTCGGCAAAGAAAACAGTGAGACCGCCGTTGCTGTGTCTTCCGGAGTTGATTCCGTGCCCGTTGTGAAATGCAAAGCCACTCCACAGACGGCGATTCCGATCAGAATGGCGCCGGGAATTTTTCGTGCCAATAGCACTCCGGTCAGGACAACGCCGCCGAGCGAAATCAAGACGGAAGGATTACTGAACGATCCAGGAGCAAGCGGCGGGACCGGCATTCCCGAAGAGGTGACAATGCCGGCGTTGACGCAACCGATCAGCGCTACGAACAGGCCGATGCCTGCTGCCATCGCTCGACGAAGATCGATCGGGATTGCGTCGAGCATCGCTTCGCGCAGCCCTGCCGCGACGAGTGCCAGGATGATCAATCCGTCAAGAACGACGAGCCCCATCGCAGCCTGCCACGACCCCATCGCCGGCGCAGCGGTAAAGACAATAAACGCGTTGAGGCCCATGCCACTGGCGAGGGCCAGCGGAAAGTTGGCCACCAGTCCCATTGCGATGCAGCAAATGCCAGCCGCCAGAGCCGTGCATATGATTGCTGGCTGAGTCGGAATTCCGGCGGCACTCAAAATTGCCGGATTTGCCGCGAGGATGTAAGCCATCGTCAGGAACGTCGCGACACCGCCGCGAACTTCTGTAGCGACGGAAGAATTACGTTCGGCGATTTGGAAGAATCGATTGACCTGATTCATGAGTTTCTTCAGTCGCTCTGTTTGTCGCCTGGGCGAAACCCGCTGCCGTTAAAGCGTTGCCGGTTTGTTCCGGCACCGTTTCCCTGTCCGCCGGGAGGTCGTTGCAGAAGTTTCTCGAACATGCTCCAGAGTTTCGACAGGCTCTGTCCGGCATCGGGTGAAAGTTGTCGTGCGACCCACATTTGCTGAAGGTGTCGATCTCGTAATTCTTTGGGCACGTTGTCAATGGCCTGCCGCCGAGCCTCTGGGAGATTTTGAACGACCCGGTCCAGTTCGTCATCGGTTGGGTTGAGCGACACCGCCACTCGACGCGTCTCATCGAACAGGCCTCGCGCGAGCACAGTCATCACCATCATGTTCTGAGTGCTTGCTGGTCGTCCCTCAATCGCTCGCTTCACGCCAGGATCGCTCAACTGTTCCAGCAGAACTTTCTGCAACTCATCCGGAAACATCGGACGTGGCCGAATGCCCGCTCTACTGGACGCCGACCGCCAGCCAGGAAGTATGCTGTCCATCATCGCTGCGAGTACGGATGTGTGATATTCGAGTTGCCCCAGCGATGTTTTGCTTGCTGGTTCAGAGGGAAGTTTTACCCACTCCGCTCCTGCCTTCATCATTCGTTCGTAGTCGTGTAGAGGAACCCGAAGACTTGCGAACTGGTTTCGCATTGCCGTGTCCAGTGCCGGTCTGAAATCCTGACCTGGCGGTTGCGGTTCAGGATTTGCCTTGAGTCGGCGGACGAGTTGCAAGCGGTCTTCGACGTTCGTTGTGGCCAAAAGCTTTTCGCGTTCGGGCAACGACAACGTTGCCAGCCACGAATGAAACTGCGAAATCGTTTCGTCGAACTGCGGTTCCTGCTGAGCGGCGTCGTGGATTTTTCTGACGCGTTGCACTTCCTGACGCGACAGCTTTTCGAACTGCTCCTGGTTGTGTCGCAAACGATCGCGTTCGACGCGAGACATTTCTTCGATAGTCTGACGGTTTTGCTGCATGGCTGGAGTCTCGGCCCGTTTCGCTTCCGAACGAGCCATCAGCAGAACGACCAACGTCGCGGCGAGATACCAGCGGTTGTTGCTGAACCATTTCAGAATTCGATTCGGTTTTGCCGAGACTGCTTCGCCGTCGTTCGAAGACGAATCAGTCTTGAGCAGCTTTGTCACGCTCATCGAACAATCCGCTTTCGCTAAGAGACTTCAGAAACTCAACGTCGCCAATTTCCTGGTACTCGTCCAGCCGTTGAATGACCGGCAGTTCGGTCAACAATTCATCGATCGGATCACTGTCCTGATGGAACGCTCCGTTAAATCCAGACGTTGCCGCAAACATCAGACCGGTGAATGCTGCTGCGCGAATTCCCCAGACGATTGCTCGTTGTGAATAGTTTGTCTGCGGCTTTACGGAGGTCGTTTCGTTGTCCGCCGATTCTGTCGTTGGAGCTTCGGCCTGAGTTCGAATGGCCGTCAGCGTCTTTTCCGCAAAGCGGGCGGAAGCCTGCGATATTGGAAGCAGATCCAACAGGTCGAATGTTTTCGTCAGTTGCTCGACGTCGCGACGCACGTTGGCATCGTCAACGAGCGACTTCTCTACACGTGAAGCCGCCTCATCCGGCAATTCGCCGTCGAGGTACGCAACGAGTTCTTCTTTGTCTTTGTCAGGCGGCACAGGCTGATTCCAGCGACGACGGGGTGGAAGACATTATCTCTTCTTTGATTCCTGATCGGACGAACCGGTGAGGTAAGGCTCAAGCTGCAATCTCAGATTTTCACGTGCGCGAGTCAGCAAAGATTTTACCGCTTGAATGGACAGGTCCATTGACGCCGCGATGTCTGAGTAGCTCATGTGTTCGAACTTGTTGAGCAGCAGCGCCATCCGCTGCCGCTCGTTAAGTGTGTCCAGAGACTGTCGCACAACCTCGCGCATCTCCTGCTTGTCGAGCTGCCGGCCAGGCATGAGGCCCGATTTTTCCATCGCGAGTTGTTCCTGAGGCCGATTTCCCAGCGGTCCTGAATCGGTACCTTTGAACGAGACCTCTTTGCGTCGCGACACGGATCGTAGACGGTTGTTTGCCAGATTATTGGCGATTCGAAACAGCCACGTCGCGAATTTTGCCGTCGGCTGATACCGATGCCTCGCCCGGTACACTCGCAGAAACGCTTCCTGAGCCAGGTCTTCGGCCGCCGCACTGTCGTGCAAAACGTGCGTGAAGATTCCGATGAGCCGATTCTGGTACGCCTCGACCAGTTCTCCGAACGCAGCTTCGTCGTCATCGCGAACCCGCAACATGCGCTGCACGTCAGGATCGCGAAGCCAGGCGTTCTGATCGATCTGGTGAGTGGCCGACGACATTCCCGTCCAGATTCAGAAATGAAATATTGGATTAAACGACGAAGAGAGTCTCGCAGAATATCAGGTCAAGATCGAACGTTCTCCGACGAGCACTCGCGGTGGCCTCATTGAGACACCGTTCGTACTTGCAGGTTTCGACTTCGGTTTCGTGAAACTCGCAACGAAGCAATCGCGCAGCAGAAAAGCCGGCAGGAAATAACATGCCTGCCGGCTGCGCGTCTCGTCGCAGAACCGGTGTGTCCTCGATGCGAGGAACCGATTTACTTAGCGATAGGTTGGCAGCGAATCCATGGCGATGGTCGGCTGCATCATCTGTGGGTAGGCAATCTGCTGCTGATCGTATGGTGAAAAGGCGACTGGTCCCTGAGCGGGATAACCAGTCTGCGTCGTGCCGGCTCCCTGGTAGTAGCCAGTTGGGCCCATGCCAGGAGCACAGCCGCCAGGACCGCATCCGCCACTTGAACATCCACCACCGCAGCCACCAAATGGGGTCCACAGTGGAGCACAGCATCCACTCAGGAGTGACACAGCACAAACACTCGCCATCGATAGAACAAGGCGTTTCATGGGAATCCTTTCCGCAAGATTCTGGACGGGACCGCATTGTCGACAGCCGGGCTGCGGAACGAATTCCACCGACGGTGCCGGGTGCAGTAAGAGAAGCTTTAGAAGCGTCTCGGGGGGAAATCAGAGAGGTGTTGGTCGAGCCAGAACGACTCCACCGACAGGTTGAGCGGGGAAATTACGCAGATCACCAGAACGGGTCAAGATGAGCTTTTCTGATGCGAAAATCGAAAAAATCGTAGATCCGCTTCTTCCCAGAAATTCGCTGGGTGGCACAGCTATGCTTGCTGGCCACCCAACCTCCAGGCAGGATTTTGAGTCAGGCGCCCGGTGGCGAGCGATGAAAGTGGATGTGTTTCCAGACGCCGTTCTGTTTTTCCCAGATGCGGGTTTCTTCGAAGGCTGACGAAGGGACGCCGCCGTCGGCGTTGAGGCGCTGGCAGACTCGGATGTAAGTAATCACCGCGCAGTCGCCGATCACTCGAACCAGTGGCGAGCTGATGTTTGACTGCTTCGGCAGGCCGCTTGATTCGAGGTCGAAATAAAACTTGTGGAAGGCCATGCCTTTGATGATGTTGCCGACGCCTTCCGGCTCGAACGCTGTCAGGTCAGCATCGCACAATTTCGTGTAGGCATCCCAGTCCTGCTGATCGATTGAGTTCAGCAGCTGTTGAGACAATTCGAGCAACTCTTTTTCTGTCGCGTCCACTGGGGCGTTCTCCGGCCGAAGATAGTGTGTTGGTTCATGGTCGAGCAGCACCTGTGGTGCGCCGACGGGGAAATCTGTGATGATGCTTTCGAGATGTCAACATATCGCTTTGGCAACCGAGACATTTGCAACTGCGTCGAGTTGCGAGCCGGCGATAAATTGACTGATGTCGGCAGCGCTTCGCTGTAAAAAAAAACGAGCCAGGCTCCGTCTGGCAGTGCCTGACCTGCGCAATCCTGCGTCTCGCGGCGGCGTTGCAAGCGGCACAAACCGTACAATCGCTAAAGCTGGACCCCACCCTCGGTCGATGACACACGGTTGAGCAGCGTCTCGCGGAGACACTGTCGGTGTGTCAATTCCTTCGCCGAACCGGGGGGTACGGTGTGAGTGTGCAGCGAAACAGCAGGCCAGCCAACAAGCAAAAGCCTGCATCCCGACGGGATTCCACGTCGTTGATACTTCGTGGATCCGTGCTGGCCGCCTGCCTTGTGGCAATGCTGGTCTCCGGGTGTTCGCGCGAGTGGTATCGCGATCAGGCCGACGAAGACGTCGCGTGTCTGATTGAAGAGAAAGCGACTCCGGATTGGGACGTCCCGTTTCAGAGTGTCGAGATGGATTCTCGCAGCCGCTTCCACGACCCGTACGATAAAGTCAATCCGCCGATGCCGCCGGACGATCCGACATCGCATGAGCTGATGCACTATGTCGACAACAAAAAAGGCTGGGATAAGTGGCACAAGAACGGCGACATCACTGAGCTGGAAAATCCGGACTGGCAGCAGTTGCTCGGCCAGTACGTTCCGGTCGATGAAGAGGGGCGGGTTCTGTTGAACCTCGAAGGGGCCATCCGTCTGGCAAAGATTCACGCGCCAACGTGGCAAGGCTCTGTCGAAACGTTGTACCTGTCGGCGCTCGACGTCAGCACTGAACGATTCCGCCTGGACACTCAATTCTTCGGAGGCGCCGGTTCCGGCGGTTCAAAATACTTCAATTCAACCAACATCCAACTGAGAGGTAGCGAAGTCGCGGGAAGTGGCACCTCCGCTGGAAGCGCGTTCAACGTAGGGACGAACACAAACATCGAACTCCAACGCAATCTGGCGACCGCTGGCGAACTGGTCGTCGGTTTTGCTAATTCATTTATGTGGACATTCTCCGGCGGCGACACAAACTTTGCATCTTCAGCGATTAACTTTTCGCTGATGCAGCCTCTGCTTCGCGCTGGCGGAAGGCAAATCGCCCTGGAACGGTTGACGCTTACCGAACGAACACTCCTCTCGAATATGCGAGCGTTCGAACATTTTCGCCAGGGCTTCTACACAAGCATCGCGATTGGCGAAAACGGGACGACGCGACCATCTCGACGCGGCGGGTTCTCGGGTGGATCCGGACTGTCCGGTTTCAACGGCCAGGGAGCCGGCGGGTTTGGCGGTGTCGGAGACGCAACCGGATTTGGTGGCAGCGGCGGTGGCGGAGCCGGCGGCGCTGCCGGTGCGGGTGTAACCGGTTCGGGTTTCGCTGGCGGAGGTGCTGGCCAGGTCGGGGGATTCATTGGACTGCTTCAGGCCAACCAGCAAATCCGTAATACAGAGTCGAGCCTCGCCGCGCAAATGCAGACGCTGCAGCTTCTGGAAGCGCACCTCGATGCCGGTCTGATCGACATCGCTCAGGTGGATCAGTTCCGACAGAGCATCGAAACCGAACGCGCCAATCTGCTGCAGTCACGAAACGGTTTGCAGAACCAACTCGACGGATTCAAGACCGGAACGCTGGGATTGCCGCCGGACCTGCCGATCGTCCTCGACGAATCGCTCGTCGAGCCGTTCCAGTTTCTGGACCCGGAAATCGGAAAAATTCAGGCAGACCTGGGCGCACTCATAGACATTTTCGGAGAACTCGATGCGCTGCCAACGGTCGCCGAACTTCAGGAAGTGCTTCAGAAACAGCAGATACTGAGAGTTCGAATTGACGAGCGGCTTGAGAATGTCAAGCGGGAAATCGAACGACTCGAAACCTCCACGCCGGTGCGTTTTCTGACGATGACACCGACCGAACAGCGACTCCTCAAACGGGACATCCAACAACTCCACAACAATCGCGATCAGATCGCCGGCCACTTCGAAAAAAACAGCGCGACACTCGAAGCACTCGAAGAAGGCTTGCGGGACGAGAGCCGCCAGCAGACGGTCACTGCCATCATCTCGATGAATGTTGATATGGCCAATCTGCTCAGCGAGCTGACATTGATCGAAGCTCGCGCCCGGCTGGAAGTCATTTCGATCGACTCGATCGAGTTGTCACCGGCCGACGCTCTGGAGATCGCTCGAGCCAACCGGCTGGACTGGATGAACAACCGAGCCGATCTGGTCGACACGTGGCGGCTGATCGAGTTCAACGGCAATCGCCTCGAATCAAATCTTGACGTCGTGCTGGGCGGTCAAATGGGAACGGTCGGTGACAACTCGGTGAAATTTCAGGCTCGCGACACCACCGTCTCAGCAGGCCTGCGTTTTGACACGCCGTTTAACCGTCGAGTCGAGCGGAACGACTTTCGGCAGCAGTTGATTTTCTATCAACAGGCTCGCCGTCAAATGATTCAGTACGAGGACGGCGTGAATCGCGGACTCCGAACACTGCTGCGAGAGTTGGAGCAACTCCGCGTCAACCTGGAAATTCAACGCCGTGCCGTTGCGATCTCGATTCGCCGAGTCGATCAAACGCGGGAGAGCTTCAACAAGCCGACGCCTCCGGCGCAACCGGGACAGCCGGTCGCTCAGTTTGGACCAACGGCGGCGCTCAACCTGCTGACGGCCTTGTCTGACCTGCGAAGCTCGCAGAACAACTTCATGAGCGTCTGGCTGAACTACCATGCGGGCCGAATGCGGCTGCTGAGAGACCTCGGCATCATCCGTATCGACGACGATGGGCTGTGGATCGAAGAGTCCGTGCAGGACGCGCTGAATGCGGCAATGGCTGGCGTGCCCGTCGAAATGCCGCCGGACGTTCCCGAGCAGTGGTACGAGACTCTGGACAATCTTCCCGAACCCGATGCCGCCGAACCGGACGGCGACGCCGCTAATCTCACTCCACACGTCGAAGGCCGCCGTGTCGAAGGCCGCGGAGCACTACCGAAGCTGAAAGAACCTGCTCCAGGTCCAGGAGCCGACGTCGCACGAGCCGGAAACGAAAACCTGGAGACAGCGGACGCGGGATTGGTCGAGCGTCTACTGGGAACTCGATTCGCAAACCTCTTCGCGAGTCGCCGTCGTTCCTCTCGTGGCGAAGATGAAACTGGTAATCGTTCCCGAAGCCGGTCGTCCATCAGCAAGCCTGGTGCCGGCTTCAGAGCAGACCGAGTCGCACGCACTCAGTTTGCTGCTGCCAACGTCGCGTCAGTTTCTGAAGGCCCGTCGGTTGAACAAGCGGTGGCGACCGCCCCGGAACGTTCGATCCGGGAAACGCAGTCGGATCGGCCTGACCGTGGTCAGAAAGTCCGAGTGCCCGTTCACAGTGGCAACATTCTACCAGCGTCTTTTAATGCGGTACGACCTGTCAGCAGCTCTGCGCCGTCGAACGTTCGACAATCAGAGGCTCCGCAGACACTCGTCCCCGCCCGTCCAAAGACAGTAAGTCCAAACGGGACGACAAAGAAACCACTGGAAACTTCTCGCGGAGCAGGCCGCTGGCGAGCCACGACGAAGTAACGGTCCCGCGCGGACGCTGCCAGCTTATGTACTGATCCCGGCCGGAATCACTTCCGGACATCAAGCTATGCATGGGCGAACGCATGACCGATCAACGAAGACGTATTCGTCAGAGCCGAGATAGTGACATCCGGTGTTCGGCTTGACGCGTTGCGCCAAAGCGAGTTCTTCGTCAGAGAAAAAACTCAGCTCATATTTCGCGAGCTGGTGTTCGTCGTTGGAAATCAGTCCGATTGGTAAATCGCTTTCAGGTTGAATTGGAATCAGCTCGGCCGAAGACATCCTGGCATCCTGATTGGCCTCTCAGAAATGTTGGATGGCTCAGTTCGCGGCCTGCGATTTCTTTCTCTTCTTTTGGGTTGCCGCCTTTGAATTCGGCTTGGCCGCACTCTGCTTCGCTGAAGACTCGCTTTTCCAGAGCACGATTTTGTCCGTGTCATTTTTTGAATCCGAACCGCTCGTACTTCGCCCGCCAGTGACTTCAGTCGTGAGCTGCGAAAGCAGGCGGTTCGCGATTTTTGGTTCCGCGGAGTAGAGGTTGGTTTGCTCGCCCGGGTCAGCGTCCAGGTCGTAGAGCTGCGCTTTGGGTGCCCCTTTCGGAACCTGTTTTTCGTTCGGCGACGACCAACCGCCTGAGCCGCGTGCGAGGATCAGTTTCCACTTGCCGGTTCGATAGGCGAAATGTCCGCTGAAGGAATGATGGATCACGCCTTCGCGAGTCGATACGATCGGCTCGCCTGACAACGCTGGCAGAAAACTGACGCTGTCTTCACAGGATGTTGCGGGAAAGTCCGCTCCGACGATCTCAGAGGCCGTGGCAAACAGATCAGTCAGGCAGATCAGTTGCTTGCTTGTCGAACCGGGGCGAACTTTTCCAGGCCAGCGAACGATGAACGGAATGCGGTGTCCGCCGTCCCAGATGTCTGCTTTAGAGCCTCGCAGATGTGCGCTCACGAGATGCCCTTTTGCGGCCAGTCCTTTAATGTCGGCAGCCTTTGAGCAGCCATTGTCGCTGGTAAAGATGACCAGCGTGTTGTCGGTAAACCCGTGTTTCGCCAGGGCGGCTGAGACCTCGCCGACCACATTGTCAGTCTGCATGACGAAGTCGCCGTATGAACCCAGTCCGCTTTTGCCCTGCCAGTCCGGCGACGGAACGATCGGTGTGTGAGGCGAGCCGAGCGGCAGATAGAGAAAGAACGGCTGGTCATTGCCCGCTCGCGACTCGATGTACTCGACGCTTTTCTTTGTCAGTCGAGGCAGCATGTTGATTTCGTCGTCGTGCCCGATGACTCGGTCATTCTCGATGACGGCTTCCATGTTTCGAGCGTGATGAAAACCGTGGTAATAATCGAAGCCGCGATTGACTGGCCCGTCAGGGATCTTCGCTCCGATCGGCGGAGTCTGGTGCTCCTTCTGTGTGTACTGCTCGCCGGTTTTCGGATCGAGGTATTCGAAGTTCAAATGCCACTTTCCAATCGCCGCGGTTGCGTAGCCCTGTGTTTTCAAGAAACCTGCGACGGTCGGACGTTTCGCCTCGATAAGACTCGGGGCGAAGCCAGTGACCACACCTTTCTGAAGCCAGGTCCGCCAACTGTAGCGGCCGGTCATGATTCCGTAGCGGGTCGGCGAGCAGACCGACGAACCGGAATGAGCATCCGTGAAGATCATCCCTTCCGACGCCAGTCGGTCGGCGTTTGGTGTGGGGATTTTACTGGTTGCTGGAGCCAGACACTGAACGTCTCCGTAGCCGAGATCGTCGCAGATGATGTAAACAATGTTCGGCTTATCGCCTGCAAAAGCTGACGAACAAAGCAGGCACAAAAGCGCAGCACAGGAAGCAGATTTCATAACAATTCCATGACCTGACGAGAAGCTGGTATTTCAGAGTTGAGTATTGCTGACGCCGTTTCATCGATATTTCAGGCGGCTAGTCACGATTGTCCGAGATTCCGTCACGATTCTTATCAACGTGGCCCGAAAGCGGATTTTCGATGACGGCCTGCCAGGCGATCTTGCGAAACACGCGATCGAGTTCGCGGCTCGGGTACCCGGATTGCGTTCTGAAAGCGACGTCGCCGTTGATCAACTCGGGCGAGCGACCGTACATCGTGGCGTAGAAAACGTAGCCTTCCAGGTTTCCAAATCCCGGCCCGAGATGACCAAGCCGATCCCGCCACAACGATCGTTCTTTCTGGCCGACATACTGGTGGACCCCTTCGACGCCCGGCAGCTCCCCTCGGCGATAAGCCTGCACGGCCAGCACCATCGCGTCCGACGTTGGCAGTACGAAAATCTTGTCAGGGTAGGAGTTGTTGAGCGTGCCGATCAGCGTTTCATAAGTCGCGTGTTTTTCTTTGCCCAGCCGGATGAAAAGTTCCGATGTAAGTTCCTCTTCCTTCGTGGGAATTTCGTCCAGCTGGTCGAGTTGCGGCCACGCGTCGGACAGGTAGAACTTCATCTTCGGGTTGTACTTCAGGCAGAAATCGATCCAGCAGGAATAGTATTCCGGGCGGTCCTGAAAATACGGTCCCCACATCATGGCGTCCCACTCGGCGTTGGCGATCGAAGCCAGCAGCTTCGGAACCGGCTTTCCGTCGAACTGAAAGATGCCGTTCTCCTGCTCCCACTTGTACCTCGCGCTGCCCGTCATTCCGCCGCCCGTGTGCGTGAACAAGGGCGGTGGTTCAAGCCCCGCTGCCTGGGCAATCAGAGGAAACGTCTGATACCCCGGTGCCATAAAGCTGTGACCAGTTCCCACGATTCGCAGCGAGCCGTCTTTCGGTTTCGGGTAAGAGGTCACCGCACGTTGGTTCCCTCGGATTGTCGCCGTGTAAACCGTGGCGATTTCTTCGGGAGTGCGATACGACACCGCGTGATCGGGAAATCGGTCAGCTTCCCAGCCGGGATCGACTTTGAACGTCGACGGTGCCCCTCGCCGTGCGGAGCCTTTCTGCAACTTTGCACGAAAATCGTTGGCTTCCTCAGCGGTGAGCTTTCCGTCTTTGTTGACGTCTGCCGCCGGGAACTGTTTCAGCCATTGCGCCAACTGTTTTGCAGAGGGCGGAGCACCAATAGTCAGACCACAAAAACTGAGCAGGACCAGCAGCGTCAGCAGGATGAGTCGTCTTTTCATGCCAGTTACTTCAAAACAAATTTGGTTGTTGGGATTAGTGACGTGCGACGGCGGCGGGATGCGAAACTGCGAACGATGAATGTCCCAGGCTGCTGGATTCATTGCGTCGCAGGCCGCTGAGAATACCGGCTCCACGCTCCTCGAACATCACAACGGGTGTTATGTTTCGAAGAATTCATTCTTGCCACCAGACTGTCCGACCGTTTGGAAAGTTCAATCCACCGTGAGTACCGAAACAATCATGTTCAGAACATTGACTCTTCAAATTCTTACAACGTTTCTCGTTTCGTTGTGCGGCCAATTGTGCCTTGCCGCTGAGCGGCCAAACATCATCGTGATTTACACCGATGATCAGGGCTTTGGGGATGCCAGTTGTCTGAACCCTGACGCGAAGTTTCAAACGCCGAATCTCGATCGGTTGGCGGCTGAAGGAATTCGATTCACGAATGCTCATTGCTCGGACACGGTTTGCACGCCCTCTCGGTACGGGCTGTTGACGGGGCGCTATAGCTGGCGGACGACGATGAAAACCGGCGTGATGAATGCCGAGGGGAAATGTCTGATCGAAGACGGACGCATGACGCTCGCGTCGCTGCTTCGCGATCAAGGCTACGAAACGGCGATGGTCGGGAAGTGGCACCTGGGCATGGACTTTCCTGGTGACGCGGGAAATCGAGACTGGACTCAGCCTGTTCGCGACATGCCGCTCGACAAAGGGTTCGACTACTTCTACGGGATTCCCGCGTCGCTCAATTATGGAGTCCTTGCCTGGTTCGAAGGCCGTCACGCGAAGGTGCCTCCGACGGTCTTCACTGCCAAGAAACCAAACAAGCGGCACGTCGATTATCGCATCATGCCGCCGTATCAGAATTCGCCCGCTGAGACTAAGAAGGTGCTCGGAAAACCAGGGATGGAAGTCGCGCCGGACTTTATCGACAACCAGTGCCTGACTCGATTCACAAACAAAGCCATCGAGTGGATGTCCGGCAAGACGGCCGCCGCGAAGGAAGGCAAGCCGTTCTTTGTTTACCTGCCGTTCACCTCGCCGCACTATCCGGTTTGCCCGTTGCCCGAATTTCACGGCAAAGGCGATTGCGGTGGGTATGGCGAGTTCGTGATCGAGACCGACTACCACGTTGGTCGAATTCTCGATTTTCTCAGCAAGTCCGGTCTGGATGAAAACACGATGATCGTTTTCTCCAGCGACAACGGCCCGGAAAAGTCATGGGAGCAGCGCATCGACGACTTCGGTCATCACAGCAGCGGCCCTTATCGAGGCGGCAAACGCGACATTTACGAAGGCGGCCATCGAGTTCCGTTTTTTGTCCGCTGGCCAGGCGGCATCTTTTCGCCCGGCCGCGGTTTCAGTGGTCTGGTCGGACAAACTGATCTGCTGGCGACATTTGCGAAAATCACCGGAGCGACGCTGCCTGACAACGCCGGCGAAGACAGTCAGAGCTTCGCAACCGTCCTGAAGAATCCAGTATCTAATTTTTCTCGACGGCCGATCATCAGTCACGGGGCCAACGGCCAGTTCGCCATCACGGCGGGTTCGATGAAACTGATCATGCCTCACCGCAAGGCGCAAGGCGAACTGTACGACCTGTCTGCCGATCCTGCCGAAACGAAAAACCTGGCAAACGAGATGCCTGACGTCGGCTTCAGGCTGATGCAACAACTCACCGACATCGTCTGCAACGGCCGCACGACCCCCGGTGTAAAACAACCAAACGATACCGGCTACTGGAACGACCTCACCTGGCTCAGCGAAGCTCGTTACAACAACCTGACCACGCGTCGTGATTCCGGGAAATGATGGCGCCGTTTCGGAATCGCACTTTGACCGTTCGAAGCGCGACTTGTCACAAGCCGGGGATTCGGACCCTGGCCAGATAGATGCTGGTCTTTGCTTCGTGTGAGGAGTAGTAGCTGACCCAGAGCAGTCCTTCATGCAGGATAAGGCCGGCGTAGCTGGTGTCTCCGCCGGACGGGAGTTTCAGGACCTCAGTCAGTTTCCCGTTCTTCGGATCGAGCCAGGACAGCGACGTTCGCGCGCCGCCGTCGTAAAGGCGAGTGGCCGCCAGAATGCGACCGTCGGGCAACTGAATCATGTTCGGCCCACCGATGCGGAGATTGAGGTCTCGCCATTTCCAATCGGTATAAGGCGGTGAAGCCGTCCCGAGTTGCGCCATTTTGTCGCCGGTCTCATGCCGCAGCAGACACAACGCCGAATGATCTTTCATGAACAGGATGGTGTCTTCTCCGCAACCTGCCGGTGCCGAAAGCTGCTCGACGAGCGTTTCGAAATCTCTGCCATCTTTCGAACGGTAAAGCCGCAGCGTTCGTTGAGTTCGGTCACGGTTCGTGGCGTAGCCCATGGTGTAAGCCGTGTTGTTGTGCCACTGAGTTCTCCACAACCAGAAACCTGGATCGCCGATCTGTTCGCCTTCCGTCCAGGTGTGACCGTCGTCCGACGAGAACCAGACCATCGAGTAATAGCGAACGTCGGCGTCCGCGATCATGCCGGCGCCGTTCAGCATCAAACGTCCGTCCGGAGTCGTCGTCAGCTTGGCATCCCGCAGGTCGTACTTCGGCGACGTGACGAGCGCCCTCGATTTCCAGGTTTCGCCGTCGTCGGAAACGATCACTCGTAACGCACCGTCCGGTGAGACGTGGGCCGACCCTTCTCGAAACACGCAGTACCAGCGGTCCTTGTACCGAAGCAAATCCGTGAACGCATTGTGCTTTGCCTTGTCCCAGATCTTTCGAGCTTCGACCAGCACTGGTTCGTTCGATGTTGCAGTCTGATCTTTCGCCAGAGTGGCGGCTGCCGGCAACGTCAGGCCGATCGAAGTCAGACTGGCCAGTATCAGAGGAATTCGTTGACAGCTCATTCTTGTCCAATCGATTCTCAGTCTTAAGTGTGCAAATGAGTCAACCGGCGAAGGCTTCTTTCAACGAGCCCACGCGGCGCCGGGTTCGTCGACTCGGAATTTCACCAGACGCGTGTGTTCGACTTCTGTGACGTAGACGGTCTTGCCGTCCGGCCCGCCGAAACACAGATTGCTGGGACTAGATCCGAGGACGTTGATTTCCTGCAGGATTTCTCCCTGGGGTGACAGCTTGACGACGGTGCCTTTGCCGTAGCGTGCGACGTAGAGGTTGCCTTTGACATCGCAGCGATGGCCGTCGAATCCGTGGTTCTCAAACTTTTTGAATAGCCGTTTGTTCTTGAGCGTTTTGTCATCCGCGATCGTGAAGGCCCAGATGTTTCGTTGTTTGCTCTCGTTGACGTACAGCGTCTTGCCGTCGGGGCTGACTTCGATTCCGTTGGTGGTGCCCATGTCCGGCGCCACCAGACCGGTGGTTCCGTCGGCGTCGATCCGCCAGACCTGTCCGGTACTTTCAGCCCAGTTCGGGTCGCTGGCCCAGAGCGTTCCGTCAGGACCGATGGCCAGATCGTTGGGCTGATTCATCTTCGAGTTGTGGGCGAGCGTCGTGATTTTTCGATCGCTCGGATCAATTCGGAGAATGTTGTGTTGTGCATAGTCGGCGACAAACATCGTTCCGTCTTTGCCGAAGCGGATCCCGTTTCCGACGCTGCCTTCGGGAAGCGTCACGAAAATGTCGCCGACGCCGTTGCCTCGAACCCGCCCGATCGTCCCTTGCTGACCGAAGTTGACTGCGAAGATATCACCGTCAGCGTTGCAGGCCGGTCCTTCGATGCCCGTGGTGAACTCACCGGGCAGCGTCAGTGGCCGAGCCACAAACAGCGGTTCCTGCGGGGCGTAGACGATGTCCGATGCTCCGCCGAACTTTGCTGGCAACGGCATGTTTGAAAAATCCTCGCCCTTGCCAACCCGGTGCTGCCATTTTCCGTGAAGCGGAAGCGTCCAGTTCCCCTTGGAAAACAAACTGGGGGAGGGAACCAAGCCCGCGCCGCCAGGAACTTTCACCGTGAAGAGATTGGCATCGCCGACGGTCAAAAGGTCACTCGTAATTACAGCCGTACCCTTTGTGAAAGGTACGGACTTTCCATCAACGAAGACTCCGTCGATCTTTGCAGTCACGTCCGTCTTGAAGAGCAGTCCGTTGCCTGTCCAGCCTTCCGGGATTCGGACGACGCAGCGGTACCAGGAAACTTCATCGGGAATCACTGGCGGGACGGGATCAGTTCGGCGGCGCGTAGGAACTTCGACCGTTACCCAGTGGTTCTCAGACTCGCGCGGTGAATCCGACGGCTTAACGGTGGGTGGTTGATCGAGTCCGACGGCCCAGTGGATCCCGTTCAGCAGGAGTTGCTGAAAGTGTTGATTTGAAAAATCCTTCGGGTGTCCCAGCGAGGTGTAAAACGACCGGCCGCCGTCGGCTCGCTGGTAAGTCCATGCGACCGGTTCTGCTGGGTGGCCCTCGGCCGATCCTGTTGCCAGAACAGTCGTGCCTGTGGCCAACGGCAGAACGTTGTACAGCGAGTAACCCTGTTCGAACGGCGCATTCGAGACCGTATTCAGAATCGGATGAAGCAATTCCTTGTCTGCCTGGATCGTTGACACAAGGCTGTTGCCAAGGTGCCCGTGATAGTTGCCTCCGAAAACTTCCGCATCGAACTCAGGCCAGTCTGCATAGCCCTCCGGCGTGTTCTTTTTGCCCAGTGAGAAAGCATGACTGGCGGTTCGAATCCCGATTACGGGCTTTCCGACCGCCACGAAATCTCGAACCATCTGCATGTCTTCAGGCGGGAGAACTCGTCGACGAACGCTGATCAGGACTGCGTCCGCGTCTTTGATTGCCGACAGGCTGGGAATGCTGTGCCGTTCGCGGTCGCTGCCGAATACGGTTGTGACTCGGAAGTGCGTTCCGAGATGCTGCAGCGCGAACTTCGGCAACGAGGAATTTGTTTCGTACTCGTCTTCCGCCATCACGATCACCAGATGAGGCCGCCGGTCTTCCGCAAATTGAAACGGCACTCCGCCGATGATCTGATCGCTGGAAATCGTCGGGCAGATGAATCGTTCGACATGAGAAACGACCAGATCAGTCGCCGTCAGATGACTGACGTACGGCCAGCTTTTCGGGCTGTACATGACGTCGGTCATGTCGCGCATCAGGACGACGTTCTTCCCGTTGCGAGACATCTGCCGCAGTCCGAACGGTCGGCCAAGCACGCACATGTTGAGATGCACGCCGGTCAGGATCACATTCTTGATTCCGCGTGATTCCAGAATGTTCCAGACTTCGTCGCCGCGATCGCTGATGAAGTCGTGGTCCGCGTCGATGGTGATCAGCTTTGATTGAGTCTTCCACGGCGTGCCAGGATTTCGTCCCAGAGCTTTCAACTGAGCGGCCCACTTTGCGTGCTCTGCCGGATCATCGTCCTCGCCGCCGTCTGACTGGTCGACCGGGTAGGCGGCCCGCTCTTCGGTGGGAATGACCGAGCACCACGTGCCGACTTCGTGAGGAACCCACGCTGCTTTCGGAGCGGAGGCCGCGCGTTGCCTTGCGGCATGACCCTCGTAGGCCGGCATGCAGTCGCTGGGCGAGTGGATGATCGTGACGCCTTGCGACCTTGCCTCATTGAGAACCGCATTCAGCCTCGGTGCAAACTGTTCAAGACGCCTGACCGCATTCAGGCAGTGGTGAAGATCCCAGACATCGCAAACCACGATGGCTGTCTCTTCAGGTTTCCAATCCTGCTGCCGCGTGAACTGATGAAAGCGACCGCTGCCGGCGCTCGACTCAAGCTGATACCGCAGCTTCAGAGGAATCGTTTTTTTTGCGGAGTCTTCGGCCTCGGTTGTCCGAACCGCGAATGCGATGCCGAATATAATGGCCAGAAAGCTGAGGGGCCTGCGACTTCTTAAAAGCATCTGCGTCGTCCCTTTATTTACGGTTCTGCGGAGCCGCTTTCATCAGCAGGCTCCAGAACTCAACGTCAAATTTCGTTTGGCCAATGACTTCCGGATTGTCGCCCAGGCGTGTCACGACAACGTCCAACGACGGCACGACGTAACACTTCCGGCCGCGAGCTCCCAACGCCGCCACCAAATCAGCAGGAGCCTCGGGATTCAGTGGCCCTCGAAGACGACGCTGACTGGGAAGCGTCGCGGCCTGGCCGTTCAGCCACCACAGGTATCCGTAGGCAGGGTTCATCTTCTGAGACGGGGCCAAGGCGTTTCGCAGGTAATCCTTGTCGCCCAGAATTGTCGAGCTTTCCCATCGGCCGTTTGCAAGGACCAGAAGTCCGAAACGAGCGAGGTCGCGAGCCGTCGTCGCGAAACCGAGTTTGTTCGTTTCCGGCGGGCTTAGCCTGGCAAGCCGTCTTTCGATCCATCGAGAATCGTTCATGCCGAGCGGCTTTGTCAGCCAGGCTTTGGTCAGTTCATTGGGAGTCATCTTTGCCGAGGCGGCAACGGCACGAACGCTCTGACTGTAAGCGTTGGTGTTGTATCGCCATTTCGTCCCAGGCGGATCGGCATACTGAAGTCGATCTGTCAGGCCGCTACTCATGGTGATCAGATGCCGAATCGTAATGCGGCTTTCCTGCTCGGCGGTCGCGTTCGACCAGCCCACTCCCAGATGGTCATGCACGGGATCCGAAAGTTTCAGTAGCTTCTTTTCCTGAGCGATTCCGACCAGCAGACTCGCAACGCTTTTCTGTACCGAAGCGACATCCTCGACGACCCGCCCTTGCGAGTCCTCTCCTTGAATCATTCCTCGATAAGCAAGTGACGGTTTTTCAACCGGCGCATATTTCTCTGACAGAATCCGCCCGCGATGAAGGATGACGACGCCTGACGATTTGCGAGACATCGCGAAGTCGACAGCCTGATCAAGAGCATCCGCATTCCATCCGACGGAAGCCGGATCAACCTTTTCCCATACCTTGGCTGTTGGGAAATACAGTTCTGGTTTGTCTGCCAGCGCGGGCCTGAGTCCGAGCGTGGCGATCGATACTGCAAACACAAATGTGACAAGCTTGCCGCGTCGAGACACTGGACGTTCCTCAGACTTTGGAACTCAAAGCCGCTACTGATTTCCGTGTGCCACTGGCTCTGCCAGTGCGAAAACACGTGTCGCCGACAATTCGAACAGGCACTGGCAGTGCCTGTGGCAGACAAGGCACCGATGACTCTTGAACCTGAAACACGAATCGTCAGGCCTTGGGAGTCAGGCCGAAAACGCGGTCCATGTTGGCGGACACTTCTTTAAGCCGCTCAAGATCGCCACCGCCGACTTCGGCTGCGGCCCAGCCGGTGTACTGGATTTCGGTCAGAGCTTTTCGGACGTCGGCCCAGTCCAGATCGCCTTCGCCGATCTTGGTGAACTTGTTCATCTCGCGTGAGAAGCCTTTCAGGTCGAGCTTCACAACACGCTTATCGAGCTGACGAATCCAGTCACCCATGCTGCCGTATTTCCAGTGGTTCCCAATGTCGAACTGCATGCCGACCCACGGCGAATGAAAATCGTCGACGTACTTCACAAACTTGTCAGCCGTCTGAGTGTGGTCGCCTTCGTGGTCGTAGCAGAACTTGTTCCAGACATTCTCGATGGCGATGTGGATGCCGAGTTCGGCGGCCAGTGGTACCGCCTTGGAGATATTCTCGACTGACCGTTTCCAGATTTCCTCTTCCGGACCGTCGGTTCCGACGCCAACTACCAGCAGCACCGAGTTGCCGCCGACCGCGTGCGTTTGCCGCAGAGCTTGCTTCAAGCTTTCCAGAGCCTTCGCCCGAGTTGCGTCGTCCGCATCCGTATGACGAACCGACCAGTGCCCGGCATTAACCGTACCGTCAACTGGAAGTCCCGTCGCTTTGATGGCCGCTCGAACTTCTTCAATGTCGAGCGTTGGAGCGTTCAATTCAATTCCGTCGAAGCCGGCTTCCTTAGCAATGGCGAACTTTTCTTCCAGCGACTTACCTGCGCGAACCATTCCGATCTTCAGTGTCTTGTAGAGCCGACCGTTGAGATAACCCTCTGAGCTTTCCTCAGCCCCGCGAGCAAGCAGCGGACTCGAAGCAGCCGCGACCGCAGCCAACTGCACAAATCGACGACGAGAAAGTGAAGTGGTATCGCGCATGATCAATTCCCTGATGATTGGTCTGGTTGAACAAGTGTCGTTTCTGAAGTTCAGAACGTCAGTTGCCAGTGTAGTGCCTCGACTTCAGTCTTGAACATTGTCCGGCAATGCTGGGACATTGTACGCGTCAGTCGACACCTTAGCCGTCGGTCGCCAAAGCGGAATGCGATAGCCTTCAAGCGACAAGCGATCTTTGTGCCGCAGTTGGCTCCAGGAATTCTGTTGTTTGTCATCGGGCGGGGCAACGTCGTGGCCATCGTCGATACCGTCTGCGCTCAGACTGTAGACGACGGCAAAATCGCCATTCGCCCGATAGATGAGGTTTCCCGCGCTGGCGTGGAACGGGTCAGTGAACAATCCCGCGGCAAACGATTTCGGAAACTCTTCCAGCGACGAAGGGAACTGACCATGCCTGCGGACGTGCGACTCGATAGACAGCAACGCAACGATTGCGGATTGGCAAATCTGCTCAAACTTCAATGCAAAGAGGGAAGTCTCCATCAAGGGGAATCCCGCTTGGGCTCCGATTGCCGAGTTCTTAATCTGGAGTGCCGCCAGTTCTACTCCGCTGATCCGCTTACCTGGCAAGGCTGGTAGATCGAATATCGAGTCGTTCCCTGCGACGAGTGATGGGCGTTTTAAGGTCGCTGCGTCGACGCCTGCGAGTTGATTATCCAGCACAAGTTTGAGCAGCGTCTCCGAATACTCTGGCTCGCCCAGTACGAATATCAGCACCGAGTCAACGACAGAAGACTCCGTAAAGACCCACGAATCCTGTCCCAGAGTGCGAAGACAATTCTGCGATGCCAGATACTCGTGTTTCAATGTCTCGGAAAAGGGCGAAGTCATTGAGGCGAAGTCGCGAGACAACACGTCAATCGCGTGGTCAAGATTATCGGCCGTCGTGTTGGGGTGGTGTGCCCATGACAGAAGGCCTTCGCAGACCATTGAGAGGATTGCGATGCCAGCCCAACGCTCTTGCACGATTCCGTTCTGGCCGACGTGCCGGCTGAATCGAAACGCGGCGTGCAGGATCTTCCATGCATCAGTCGTGTTTCCATCACGAAGATGGCGTCCAGATCTCAGCATCGCGAATCGGGCAATCCGTCTCGCCTTGTAGGTATAGTCAATCGAAGCAAAATCGACATCGCTTCGTTGCACAAACATTGCCTTCGGTTTCACAGTTCCTTTCAGCCAGATATCGAATGCATGATCGTTGGACCTGCCCCATGCGACCAATGCCGGTGGTGCGTCGGTCCAGTCTCCTTTCACCATGTCTCGATGGGAATTCCAGTGAGGACTTGGATTGGGGAATTCCACGAAGAGGTCGAACGCTTCTCGGTACTCAACGGCCGCGTTTTCTTTGTCAGGGATTGTCACGCTGCAGAAGGCTTCAACATCGAATGGTTCGTCGATCGGCGGGAGACTTGAAATCCGCCAGCTTCGGTAGGCCAGCGGGATTGCCGCCAGCACGAGCAGAATGGCGAGCGGGATGCCGACTTTCGGTTTTAAGAGTGTCAGCCACCAGGGAACTCGGCGGTCGGTTGAGAGTGCCGGCGATGCGTCGGTCTCCGA
>CALDJX010000669.1 GCA_937899075.1 uncultured Planctomyces sp.
GGATTGGGTTTGTCCTGGCGTTTTCGGCGCAGAGCTTCCCCCTCCCCATGCAGCTGGGTTCTTCGTTTACTTTAGTGGCAGTTCGAGAAAATTGGTGCGTTTGGTAGTCTTTAGGGATGAAAGATCTCAACGAACATTACCGTGCCTTGCTTGGGCTGGACGATTCCTGGACTGTCGCCGACGTGGATCTTGACCTGGACGGCAACCATGTTGTGATTCGCTTGTTACACGCTGGCGGTCGGTTGACTTGCCCGGAGTGTGAGCAAACGTGTTCGCAGGCTGACCGGGCTCCTGAACGAACCTGGCGACATCTGGACACGATGCAGTTCAGAACGGAAATCAAAGCCACGATTCCACGCTGTCGTTGCAAGACGTGCGGCGTCAAGACGATCAGCGTACCGTGGTCTGGCAAGCACTCGCGTTTTACTTTGATGTTCGAGGCGTTGGCCATTCGTGTTCTGCAGGCTTGTGCGAACGTCAGCCGAGCGGCTGCGTTGCTTGGCCTGAGCTGGGACGCGATGCACGCGATCATCGAACGGGCGGTTGCTCGCGGACTTGAACGCCGCAGCCTGGACGACATTCTGCATGTTGGCATGGACGAAAAGAGTTTTGGCAAGGGGCACGATTATGTGTCGATCATGACCGACATCGACAACCGACGAGTAGTCGAAGTTGCTCCTGAAAGAACGATCGAAGCCGCCGATTCCCTCTGGGAAACACTATCCGAATCGCAGCGATCGAAAGTGAAATCCGTGTCGCTGGACATGTGGCAGGCGTTCATGACCAGTGCCGGGAAGAACGCTCCTGATGCTGAAATCGTGCACGACAAATTCCACATCGCGAAGTATCTCGGCGAAGCGGTGGACAAGGTCCGTCGCAGCGAACATAGGGAGTTAAAACAGGCAGGCGACGAAACGCTGACGGGCAGTCGGCAGCTTTGGCTCTACAACGTCGAGAACCTCAAGGATGAAAAGTACGACGAGTTAATGGAGATTCAAAAATCGGATTTGAAGACAGGCCGAGCATGGGCGATCAAGGAGAACTTTCGCTGGTTCTGGGAATACACCTACGCGGGCAACGCGAAGAAGTTTTTCGACCGCTGGTACGGATGGGCGATCCGTAGCCGACTCGATCCGATCAAGAAGGTCGCGGTGATGCTGAAGAATCATCTTGATGGACTGTTGAGCTACTTTCGCCATCGCGTGACCAACGCCATAAGCGAAGGGTTCAACAGTCGCATCCAGTCGATCAAATCAGCCGCCCGAGGCTTTCGCAACTTCACAAACTATCGCACACGCATCCTCTTCTATTGCGGCAAGCTCAATCTCATGCCTGACAACTGCCACTAAATTACCTGAAGAACCAATTTCTTAGGCGCGGAAATTCCGGAAGGAAATTCGCTGATTCTCACCCACTTGTGCCGCACCCCATATTTGTCAGACCAGGGCGGTTCAATCACGGTTTTACGTTTTCGTATCTTCGATTTCATCGTCCTGCAGCTGCGCGTTGCGTGTCTCGATTGGCCTGCTGTGGTATCATTGCCACGGCATTTGTTGCAGCCACAACGGTAAGAAGGTGCGATCACACAGCGATCACAGCAGAGCGAGAAATTTGTGATAGCTCGCCCGCATCCGCCGATTTGAGATCAGACCGGAGGTTTTCCCATGGATTCACGAGAGCTGGCCGTTCATCAGTTCGAGCTGATTCAAGACAGGCTGAAGAAGCAGTCACTGGCAGGTTCAGCAGCAACGGCCTGGTTACAGAAGTACGTGGTACCGGCGGTCACGGA
>CALDJX010000670.1 GCA_937899075.1 uncultured Planctomyces sp.
GTTTCTGAATGGAAACGGCGACACCGCGACAAACGAAAAGAGGCCGGGCAAGTGATTGCCCGGCCTCTTTTGTTACTCAAGGGATGATCTGCCGTTTGGCAGAATCAAACCTATTTCTTTGTCGTTGCTCGGCGAGTCCGAGTTGCTTTGGCTTTGGGAGCCTTTGCCGCACCAGCTTTAGCCTTTGTGGACTTGCTGGCGGTTGTTTTGGCAGTGCTCTTTGCGGCTCGTGTCGTTTTGGCTTTAGTCGCCTTGGCTGCTCCGGCCTTTGCTTTGGTCGACTTGCTGACCGTGGCTTTGGCAGTGCTCTTCGCAGCTCGTGTTGTCTTAGGCTTGGTCGCCGTTGCTGCTCCAGCTTTTGCTTTGGTCGACTTGCTGACCGTTGCTTTGGCTGTGCTCTTAGCAGCGCGAGTCGTTTTGGCTTTAGCTGCCTTTGCTGTTCCAGCTTTTGCCTTGGTCGACTTGCTGACGGTTGCCTTGGCAGTGCTTTTGGCAGCTCGCGTTGTCTTTGGCTTGGTCGCCTTAGCTGTTCCGGCCTTTGCTTTGGTCGACTTGCTGACCGTCGCTTTGGCTGCTGGCTTTGCAGCGCGAGTTGTCTTTGCTTTGGTCGCTTTGGCTGCTCCTGCTTTTGCCTTAGTCGACTTGCTGGCAGCAGGCTTTTTGGCCGCTGGCTTCGCAGTACTCTTTGCTTTGGTCGTCGCTTTCCGTGCAGTTGACTTGGTCGCCATAATCCGTTGGCTCCTTTGAGATCGCCCTGGGCACCTCTTTGATTGAACGATCAGTTGCTTCGCCTGGGTACCCGGGTTGGAGCGAAACAACCATTAGTTTCTTTTCGCCGCAAAGTACGAACATCAGTGTTCGTTCGGCGATTTCAGCTGCATATTTCGGCCTTGTCGACCGCCTTTAATCCGTCGTTACGACTGTCTGGTTCTCTCGATATAGACTTACGTCCGCTTGGATGGCTGGATTTTTATTCGTCTTGGGAAAGTCGGTCAACTGCAAAATCTGGCGCAGCAACGGTTTGTCGATTCTCGGAATGTCGTAAGTTGTTCTACAGGGTCGTCCGGTCGTCGACATAACTTGAATTGAAACGCTCATCGAGTGTGCAAATTCTCACACCTTGCTCGATGGATTCTCTTTGCTTGACGACCTCGTGCCTTGCCTGAACAATCGCGGTCGATGCTCGAGCTCAACGGCAAGCTGAACGACATCGTTCCGGCATTCAGCATTCCTGCACGCAACGCTGTGCAGCCGCGGGCAATGCGAATCGGCGTCAGGCAGCTCAGTTTTCTTCATTCACGATCCGCTTTCTCATACGGAATTCCCATGTTTGATGCGATTCAGGCGGCACCTCCAGACGCGATTCTTGGCCTTACGGAAGCGTTCAAAAACGACGCGAATCCGGACAAGGTCAATCTGACCGTGGGCGTTTATAAGAACGAGACTGGTGGCACTCCAATTCTCGACACGGTCAAGGTGGCGGAAGCCAGATTGCTCGAAGGCGAATCCAGCAAGGGATACCTGCCGATCGGGGGCCTCGCCGAGTTCTGCGACCTCACTCAGAGCCTGTACTTTGGAAACGGTCACGAGGCTGTCTCGTCGGGCCGTGCGACCACGTTTCAGACGCCGGGTGGAACGGGAGCTTTGCGAGTCGCCGCAGATTTTATCCATCAGAACTTCCCGACAGCGTCGATCTGGTGCAGCACTCCGACGTGGCCGAATCACCCGAAGGTGTTTGCGGCTGCTGGAGTAAACGTCAGGAATTATCCTTACTTCGATTCCGCCTCGCACGGCGTCAACATCGACGGCATGCTGGAAGCGATCAAGTCCGCTCCAGTTGGCGACGTGATTTGCCTGCACGCCTGCTGCCACAATCCGACCGGAGCTGATCCGTCGGCCGAGCAGTGGAAGCAGATCGCTGACGCTGTTTACGACCGCGGACTGTTGCCGTTTCTCGATTTCGCGTACCTCGGCTTTGGCGACGGCATCGAGTCCGACCGTTCGGCTCTGATTGAGTTTGCTCGTCCGGGCAAGGAGTTGCTGGTCGCGTCATCGTACTCCAAGAATTTTGGACTCTATAGCGAGCGGGTTGGAGCTTTGACGGTCGTGAATGTCGACGCCGATTCGGCAAAGACTGTTGCCAGCCAGGTAAAGGCGACGATTCGAACGAATTACTCAAATCCGCCGTCGCACGGAGCGTCGATTGTTCGCGAAATTCTGGTTGACGACGCTCTGCGTCAGCAGTGGGATGGCGAGCTGGCCGAAATGCGGGAACGCATTAATGGCATGCGGAAGCTGTTCACTCAGACGATGTCCGAACGGCTTCCGGGACGGGATTTTTCATTCATCGAACGTCAGCGTGGCATGTTTTCCTATACCGGATTGACTGCCGCGCAGGTTGACACGCTCCGCGACAAGTTTTCGATTTACATCGTCCGCGATGGCCGAATCAACGTCGCAGGAGTCAATCCTGGCAATGTCGGCCCGCTGTGCGATGCAATGTCGTCCGTCCTGAAAGCAGAATAGGCCAATTGGGAAAGTGTTGTGGCGCTCGGGAGTTTTCAGCTGCTCTGGACATTGGCTCGGGACGCCTTGTGAGTTGGCGGCGACTGCTCGTTTGGCGTCAATTTGAACCCTCGCCACGCTGGTCTGAGCGTTTCGACTGGTTGCCAAACGGAAACCGGTTACCCACAATGCTCGGTCTTAGCGACGGCCAGGTACAAATCGCTCAATCTCGTGCCTGGCTCTCTTCGAACAGCAATGCTCTGTCATGCTGGCGCGGTGGCTTTTCAATTCGTCCGAAGCCACAGTCAAAGCTGTTTCGCGTGACGTCGGGATCCTGTCCGGATGTCCGATATTGTTTCGGTTGTCCGATACACCTCAGAAGGATGCGTACAAGATGGATAAGTCGGCCAAAGTTGTACTGGACGGACAGGAATACGAGCTGCCAGTCGTTGTCGGGACAGAGAACGAAGTCGGGATCGACATTTCAAAGTTTCGGGCAGCGTCTGGAGCGATCACGCTGGATTCCGGATACGCGAACACCGGCTCGTGCAAGAGTGAGATCTGCTTCATCAATGGCGAGAAAGGGATTCTGAGGTACCGCGGCTACCCGATCGAACAACTGGCCGAACACGCAACGTTTCCGGAAGTCGCCTACCTGCTGATCAACGGCGAACTGCCGACCACCGCTGAGTACCAACTCTTCCGCCAGGAATTGACCTACCACAGCATGATCCACGAAGACATGAAGAAGTTCTTCGAGGGTTTTCGCCACACCGCTCATCCGATGGCAATTCTGTCAGCGATGGTGACGTCGCTGTCGAGCTATTACCCGGAAGCCGACGACGACAACCAGGACCACAACATTATTCGTCTGCTGGCAAAAGTTAAGACGATTGCGGCTTACGCTTACAAGAAATCGATGGGACAGCCATTCGTCCATCCTCAGAATCGGCTGGCCTATTGTGCGAACTTCCTGCACATGATGTTTGCCGTCCCGACCGAACCCTACGAAGTTGACCCGGTCCTGGAAGACGCTTTGAATGTTCTGCTGATCCTGCACGCGGACCACGAACAGAACTGCTCGACGTCAACGGTCCGAATGGTCGGCAGCAGTCAGGCAAACCTTTACGCATCCATGTCGGCGGGGATTTGTGCTCTCTGGGGACCGCTGCACGGCGGAGCGAACCAGAAGGTCATCGAGATGCTGGACATGATCCAGCAGGACGGTGGCGGCATCGGCAAATATGTCGACAAAGCCAAAGACAAATCGGATCCGTTCCGCCTGTTCGGCTTCGGGCATCGTGTCTACAAGAATTTCGATCCTCGCGCGACGATTCTCAGGAAGTCGGCGCAAAGTGTGCTCGATCGACTGGGCGTTCAAGACCCAATGCTGGAGATTGCGAGGCAGCTTGAAGAAGTCGCTCTGAAGGACGAATACTTCATCGAACGAAACTTGTATCCGAACGTCGATTTCTACAGTGGAATTATTTACCGCGCGATGGGAATTCCGACCGACATGTTCACTGTGATGTTCGCTCTTGGTCGACTCCCCGGCTGGATCGCTCACTGGAAAGAACTCCGCAACGACCCATCCAGCCGGATCAACCGGCCGCGGCAAATCTACACCGGCGAGAATGAACGAAACTACGTGCCGATTGGCGATCGCGGTTAGGTCGTTTCGAGATTCATCGACAGGTTTGAATTCAGAGTCTGAGATTGAGGGAACGAATCGATGGTTAAGACTGCTTCAACAATGCTCCAACTCGGGACGAAGGCTCCTGAGTTTTCTTTGCCGAATATCGACGGTTCTGTCGTCTCACTGGCTGACTTCGCGGATAAGAAAGGGCTGCTGGTTGTCTTCATGTGCAACCACTGTCCGTTCATCAAACACCTGCGAACGGAACTTTCAGCGTTCGGAAACGAATACCAGGGCAAAGGGCTGGGAGTTGTCGGAATCAGCTCCAACGATGTCGCCAACTATCCGGACGACAGCCCGGAAAAGATGGCTGAAGAGGCTGCTGAAGCCGGCTATCAGTTTCCTTATCTGTATGACGAAAGTCAGGAAGTTGCAAAGGCCTACAAAGCGGCCTGCACTCCGGACTTCTTCCTGTTCGACAGCGATCTGACACTCGCTTATCGAGGCCAGTTTGACGACAGTCGACCCGGCAATGACATTCCGGTGACCGGTGCTGATCTCCGTGCCGCCTGCGACCTGGTACTGGCCGGCGAGACCGTTCCCGTCGAGCAGAAGCCGAGCATCGGCTGCAACATTAAGTGGATCGCCGCTCCCGAATATTTCACCGGCGAACCAGCAGTTGTCTAAGCCGGTAAGCCCGTCGAGAACGTGTGCAACTGGCTCTGCCAGTGCTTTCTCGAATCGGCGGCGACAAGTATTTCTGCACTGGCAAAGCCAGTGGTACACGAGAAATTGAGTGGTCAACCAATTTTCGACAGGCGGTTAGACATTTTTGGGACTTACAGATTTCGAGTCCCGGCAATTCTCGGATGCAGGTTCTGGCCTGTCTGGGTGCAGGTAAATTCTTATGGCACTGACGATTCGGCTTCGTGAAAAGACATCCATTCCGGTCGAGGTTGACTCGATTCGTATGGAAGAAGTGCGAGCGAAATCTGCTGATGAAGTTGCGGCCACGCTCGTTCATTACGGCAATAAGCAGATTCCTCTGAGCGATTTCTTCGACGTCGAAGGCTCGGCCGCTGACGATTCGGAAATCGTCTGGGAAGGCGATTGCTCTCACGTCAAACTGATCGGAGCAAACCTCGCCAGCGGAAAGATCCACGTCGAAGGGAACTCGGGCATGCACCTGGGGGCCGAGATGACCGGCGGCGAGATCGTCGTCAGCGGCAATTCGGGCGACTGGGTCGGAGCAGAAATGCATGGCGGCCGGATTCACGTTCATGGGAATGCCGGTCATCTTGTCGGATCAGTTTATCGCGGTGGGCATCGCGGGATGACCGGCGGCGAGATCATCATTGATGGCGATGTCGGAAACGAAATCGGCCACGCGATGCGTCGCGGATTGATTGCAGTCGGCGGTCGATCGGGTGATTCTCCCGGTGTTTCGATGATTGCCGGGACGATCCTCTTGTTTGGTCAGACGGGCATTCGACTAGGGCCGAGCATGCGTCGCGGGACGATTGTCATGTTTGACGGCGAGTCTGCACCGGAAATGATTCCCACATTCCGTGCGACGGGCGTTTGCCAGCCGACATTCATGCGGCTGTATCTTCTGCATTTGAAATCGCTGGGCTTTTCATTGCCGGATGGCGCGTTGGACGCAAAGTTTCATCGCTACAACGGCGACTTTCTTGAACTGGGCAAGGGCGAGATTCTTGTCCGAGCCGACCTGAACTGACCTGGTCTTCGCATGTCCGATCAGGTCAACATTGCCGAACGGCTGCGAGAGTCCGCGAGACTCTATCCGCATCAGAAAGCGGTTGTGTTTCCGGTCGGCCGTGATGCGCAGGGGCGAGTAACGTACTCGCATCTCACGTTCGCGCAGCTCGATGAAGAGAGCGACCGCTTGGCTCAAGGGCTGATCGACTTTGGCGTCCAGCCTGGGCATCGCCTGGTGCTGATGGTTCGGCCGAGTCTGGAATTCATCGCTCTGACGTTCGCCCTGTTCAAGACCGGAGCGGTCGCCGTCCTGATTGATCCGGGGATGGGGCGATCGAACATTTTCAACTGTCTCGAAACGGTCGAGCCTGACGGCTTTGTCGCGATCCCGATCGTCCAGGCAGTTCGTGCATTCAATCGCCGAAAGTTTCCGAACGCTAAACTCAACGTCACCGTCGGTGGCCGACGCTGGTTCTGGTTCTGGGGCGGCACGACTTACGCAGAGCTGGTGAAGACGTCGAGAGACGGGTTTCAATCAGCCAGCACGAAGGCAACGGACCCCGCAGCGATCATCTTTACCAGCGGAAGCACTGGCCCACCGAAAGGTGTCGCGTATGAGCACGGAATGTTTGACGCTCAGGTCGAATTGCTGCGAGACTTTTACGATATCAAACCGGGCGAAGTTGACCTGCCGGGCTTTCCGTTGTTTGCGCTGTTCAACTCGGCGATGGGAGTGACGACGGTCATCCCTGACATGGACCCCACAAAGCCGGCGCAGGTTAATCCGTTGTTGATTCTGGAAGCGATCCGCGATCAGGGAGTCACTCAGGCATTCGGGTCGCCGGCCATCTGGAACCGAATCGGTCGGCACTGCGAAGCAACCGGCGAGAAACTGGGATCGTTGAAGCGAGTTCTTTCTGCCGGCGCGCCGGTGCCGATCCACGTTCTGGATCGAATGCTGAAATCGTTCGAGCACGACGGCGCGAATATTCACACGCCGTACGGGGCGACTGAGTCTCTGCCCGTGGCGTCGATTTCCGGCCGCGAAGTGATGTGCGAAACGGCCGAGCGATCACGACGCGGCGCGGGAACCTGTGTTGGCCGGCTGTTTCCAAGAGTGAGCGTACGGATCATCGAGATAACGGATGGCGCCATCGAGCATGTCAGTGAAACTCGTGAATTGCCGCGCGGCGAGATCGGCGAAATTCTTGTTCAAGCTCCGTCGACAACTCGCGAGTATTTCCGCAGGCCCGATGCGACGGCTCTGGCAAAGGTCGCAGATGACAAAGGCAGATTCTGGCATCGCATGGGAGATGTCGGCTGGTTCGGCGATGACGATCGGCTTTGGTTCTGCGGCCGGAAGGCTCACATCGTGGAAGCGGCCATCGGGCGGATGTTTACGATTCCGTGCGAAGCGATCTTTAACGAACACTCGCGAGTGTTCCGCTCGGCACTGGTCGGCGTTGGTTCGAAACCGAATCAGAAGCCGGTGATTATTGTCGAACCGGAAGCTGGCGAGTTTCCGAAGTCCGATTCAGACCAGAAGAAGTTTCGGGAAGAACTCCTGCAGCTTGGCCGTGAGTCGTCACTGACCGAGTCAATTGAGACCGTGCTGTTCCATCGGTCGCTGCCGGTCGACATTCGCCACAACGTGAAGATCTTTCGAGAGAAGCTCGCACCCTGGGCTGAGGAACAGCTTCGAAATTGAGGGACCACGGAATTCACGGAAAGACACGGAAGCAAAGTTTCTCTTCCGTGTCTTTCCGTGAATTCCGTGGTCCCTCTTTTCACATACAGATTGGGCTGTTGACAAGGTTGTTGCACGAAAACAGGCCGGTTGAGCATTGCTGCTTGACCGGCCTGTTTGATTGGCCTGTTTGATTGTTGACGACGGGTGTCGTTAGACGATGCCGTTGCTTTCGAGGTAGGCGATGACTTCGTTGGCCAGTTCTTCGATGCCTTTATTATCGGCGTCCAGAACCAGTTCGGCGTTCTCAGGAGCTTCGTAGGGATCGTGGATTCCTGTGAAGTCTTTGATTTCTCCGGCGCGGGCTTTTTTGTAGAGGCCTTTCGGATCGCGGGCTTCGCAGGTTTCCAGCGAGGCGTTGACGTAGATTTCGATGAACTGGCCAGCCGGCAGGAGGGCTCGCACAGCGTCGCGGTCCGCTCGGTAGGGAGAGATGAAAGCCGCCGTCGTGATCGTACCCGAGTCTGCGAACAACCTGGCGACTTCGCCGATGCGGCGGATGTTTTCCGTTCGGTCGTCGGCCGAGAATCCAAGGTTCTTGTTCAAGCCCATGCGAACGTTGTCGCCGTCCAGGACGTAAGTTCGCTTACCCTGGCCGTTCAGCTTGTAGTCGACTTCGTTGGCGATGGTGCTCTTTCCGCAGGCACTCAGGCCGGTGAACCAGAGGACGGCTCCTTTGTGGCCAGCGACTTTGCAGCGATCTTCGTTCGAAACGAGATGCTCGTGCAACGTTACGTTAGTTGCTTTCTGCTCAGTCATTCTGGGGTGGGCCTGTATCTGGGGTGTCTGAAATCCGCGGCTCAAAGGTCACTGCAGCGTGCCCTGATCCGGGTGGTTTCGCAGCGAAAATCCTCAATCGCGGGCATCGTAGGGAAGAGTCTGAGGCGAGAAAAGCGACGACTCGCAGGCAGTGTCAGCGAGCCTTTAGGTGATGGGCCTATTTGCCAGGTTGAGGATTTCGCGGCGAAAATTGTTTTGACGACCCGAAATATCACGGTTAGAGTCTTCGCGATTGCTCGGACTTCCGATTCGTCGAATGGAGTCTTTCGATGTGTCCGGCGATTTCAGAAGCTTAGAGTCAAGGATGGCTGCAGGGGTTGCGATCCTTCGCAGCGTTGAGCGTTTTCGAGACAGCTCCGTAGATACACACCCTGTGCCGATGAGTGTTGCGGCGGTCGCATTGAAGCCTTGGTTGATCCGATGGTTCAAGGTTGACGGTGCGGTCGACGCTGGAGAGCTTCTGCTGAACGTTCCTGGAGCGGGCCATTTTACATCAAGGAGGATTGTTATGGATGTACGGGTTGATTGGTCGGAGACCGAACTTGTTGCTCACGAGCATTTACTGGAAGCAGTAACCGAGAGCGTTGCTCACCGCACGAACGGGCAGATTCGCGAGCTTGATGTGTCAATTACCGGGCGTGTGGCGAAGCTGACCGGCAAGACGTCGCGGTACTATTACAAACAGCTTGCGACCAGCGGTGTGCAGGATGGCGGATTCGGTCTCGATGTCGAAAACGAGATTTCGGTCGGAATTCGTTAGCTGGCACAACTGCACCTTATGCAGTGCTGCGCCGAACGAGTTCGTCGATCTTGAAACCAGTCGAGATTCGCCGTCATTGAGTCCTGCTGCCAGCGAAGCGCCGGTTGAATTCTTCCGGATCAAAAGCGTCTTTCTTGCGAACGTTCTGCCGTGCTTCCTGAAGCAGCCGCTGGACGTTGCTCAGCGGAGTGGGCGGATCCACCGGGTCCGGTTTTCGGTCGTCGCGTCCGACAATCAGCGGGTTGTTGTTGGGGGCTGGCTGGCCGCCCGACATTCGAAGAGTCTCCGTCGCGGCCTGGCCGGGCACGCTTTGGGCTGCGGCCAGGTCTGATTCGTAGTTCTCGCTCGGTGGGGATTCTGGCGAGGATATACGCAACGGGTCGGCGACTTGAGCCGCTGGTGAAACAGGAGCTGAAGACCTGTTTGAGAACGCGGTCGTCCTGCCTGGCTGCAGCTCGAAACTGAGTTCTTTGGCGGCAGTGATCATCCAGGTTTGCAACGTTTCCATTTGGATCGCCCCGTATCGACCGTTGAAGATCGTTATCCCGACGTGTGTGCCGCGGACAATTTCCAGGAGTCGCGGTCGTTTGTTCGGTCCGGGCTGCAGGTCTTCCAGAACGGCTGCGAGGTTTCGTTCTGAGACGACGCGAGAGTTGCTGGAGCCGCTTCGCAATCTCGTCAGTTTGAAATCGTTCTTCGCAACCGATCCGTGGCACCGGGCGTTTCCGCACTTGTTAAGAAGTAGTGGCTGGATGCTGGCGACGAATTCGCGAGCCGTGTCAGGGCTTAGCCCGGAAAGACTTCGTACTTCGTTGCTCGGCACTTCGTTGACTTCGTGCTTAGTCAGGATGACGACGTCTGTCGGTTGTTGGATCGGTTCGGGTTGCGGAGTTCGTCGGTGAATTTCGTTGTCGACGCGGTTCAGCATCAGTCGTGCTGTTTCGTTGGCGGGGTCTTTTTCCAGGGCGTCACGGAGTTCGCGTGCGGCCTCGGCAAGGATGTCCTGACTGAGGCACCACTCGGCCAGTCTCAGGTGAGTGGCCACGGTCGGTTGCCCGTTTTGGATTCTCAGACGGAGGTAAGCTTCGTTGAGACTGTCCGCGTCAAAGTGAACCTGCTCAAACGGGATAACGGCGTTTCCGCGAGATGTCGAAACCAGCCACCCGGTCGAGATTGTCTTGATTCGACCTTTCATGACGCGGCCGGTTCGCAGGACGAGGACTCGCTCTCCCGGCTTGATGCTGGATGGGTTGTTGACGCTCGAACCGGCCGGGCCAATGAAACCCGATTGAGCTGTCGCAGCGGGCAAGGCCATCAGACACATGCCCGCAACGAATGCCAAATGGACGGCCAGAAGTTTCGGCCATGACCAGTTCGAGTGGGAAGAATGTCTTCGAAGATTGGTCGAGTCTGACATTTCGATTTGCTTCTTCGAGTTTGAGAGACGGTTGAGTTTAATTGAGTTTGCTCTGGAGACGTGTCGTGATGCCGGCATTCGGTTTTGGATACGGACCCGTCGGGAAGGGGCGTCAAAGAGTCGGACCGACTTCCGGATTGATCAGTAAAACGTCGTCATCGGGTACGTGTATGTGGCTGTCTGAATTGTTTGAAATGCCGGGTAGTTGCGAAGGCAACCTGTTGGTCTGGGTGTCGGTCAGGATTGAATTTGCTCGTGCCTGGCCTGGTGGGCCTTGAAACGTGAATTCAGTCTGCATGAGCCCTCGAACAGAAACTTCTGCTGCGTCGAGAGGCTGGTGCCCGCTGCCGTTGCCGCCCTGCCACGAAGCCAGTCCAACATGGCTACCCGCAAACGAGTCGTCGCCTTCGAAAGAAACTCGTTCGTGCCATGCGAGCTGAAGTCGTCCACCCACGAATGTAATTAACGATTCCGATTCACTTTCTGATCGAGGCCGCAGATCGAAAACGCTCGAAACCGGCTTGATGGTCAGCCGCGATTTCCAGGGAGCCGAGTTTCTCAAGTCGATCGCGATCAGGCTTCCGCAATTACGGAGTGTCGTTTGTTCGATCTCGAAAGTGTTGTCGCCGCTGGCGGCCTGGGCGGTTGCGATGAACAGCGGGCCGCCGCCAAGTTTCAACGTGTTGACGCAGCGAACTTTCTGCCCGGGAGCGGCGAGCATGATCGACGAATGCGATCCGGCGAGTTGGCAGTTGATAAATTCGAGGTTGCCGGCAAGTGGGTCGGACGCGTCGATCGGTGCCCACTGGATGGCCAGTCCAGAAGTAATCGTTGGCGAAACCGTGGTTCTTCCGTTTTGCGCGACTGTCGAAAGGGGCGTCAGGAAACGGCAGTTCCGGCAGGTCAGCTTCTGTGATCGGACCTGGGAAACAGAAGTCGGTGCTGAGGTTGCACCGGGCTTCAAGCGAAGGTCGACGTTTTCGAGAGTTACTTCCGTCGCTCTTAGCTGCAACGGTCGGGTCGAGACGACGATGGTAGCCGGAGCGCCCACCGCGCCGCGGATGATGAGGTGACTGCCCGGCCACGAGATTGAACTGGCGTCGTAGCTGCCCGGTTCAGACAAAAGAACGAGGCCGTACGGATCGGGTTCCGGCAGCGGTAACAGACCGAACGACTGCGGTGCGGTCTGTGGCTTCTGTCGAGCAACGGCGTTTGCTTGTTGTTGAGAGTTTTGACGCGGCGTTGTTGTCAGAGTTTCGCCGTTGCCGTTGACCGGTTTCATCGTCGCTGTCGTGACTGGCAATTCGTCGGAGCCGGATAGTTGTTCGGTTGAGGGCTGCGAGGCAGGTGAATCGTCGGTGGCCGCTCCGTCGTTACTGACGCTTTCGATAAACCGATGCGGCAACGAGGCGAGAACAAGGTTACGTGACTTTGCGTCGAAGGTGAGCAGAACGGCGACGGCAATCAGCACCGCCGCACACGCACACGCCAGCGATGTTGCCGTCCGACGTGTCGATGATGATTGAGAGGTTCGTCGAACGGGCTGTTGAAATCCTGAGGCGAATCTTGCCAGTCGTCGTCGTGATGATCGACCGGCGGGTTTGACGCTGACAGGCAGCGTTGGCAGGGCCTTTTCTGAAGAGTTGTTTGTTTGATTCTCTTCCGTGCTTCTCGAAGTTTTTTTCTCAGGCCGTCGGGTGTCCTGTCGGGCGGACTTCACGCGGTGGCGAGTTCCGTCGAACACGAGTTCTCTCGCGTTTCGAGGGCGGCGCGAGGGAGCGGGCTCGGTTAACCATTCGATCGTGCGTGCGAGCTGGTCGGGAGTGTCGGGAGCAAACTCGCGGATGTCGGGGAGCCGTTCGGTTTGATGAGCGGCCAGTTTGGCGAGCGGATCTCCGGTCGGGAAAGCGGGCCGGCCAGCCAGGACTTGCCACAAGGCGAACCCCAATGCGTAAAGGTCCGATCGAGGCGTTGCGGCTGCGCCGGTTCCGATGAGTTCCGGGGCGATGCCGTCGTATTTTTCGGGCGAGACGTGGGCGTTGATCTGCAACTCGGGCTGTAACGCCGGTTGGAATCCGGTATCGACGAGAACGGTTTGTCCGGACGGTAGCAGCCGGATGTTGCGGAGCAGGATTTCGCCGTGCACGATGCCGGCTTCGTGCAAAGCGGCCAGCGATTCCAGAAGCTGTCGGGCGATGGCGTCGACGTCTGACGCGGGCAGTCGGCCGCGACGGAGCAGGATTTCGGAAAGCGACAGGCCGTCAACCCACCGGCTGACAATTGCCAGTTCTGTATTCAGCTTGTCCGAACGCTCTCGATCGACCGATTTGTTTTTGTGGCGAGCGTCGCCGACGCCAGCTTTTGTTCCTCGTTTCTTCGAGGTTGAAACCGTGCTGATCTGCCGCGACGCTCGGGTTGCGGCACTCTCTTTCAGTTTTTCGGAAGAAGCCAGTTCCGGCAGCGGTTCGTCCGGCACTTCGGACACGCTGTGCGGAACGATGATGCCGGGCTGTGCCAGTCCCGGTGATTTTTCAATCAGTTGTTTGAGTCGGTCGTTGACGGATTTGCGAAGTTCCGATGGAACGACGACTCGTTTGATGACGCATTGCCCTTGCTGATCGGGCAGGCGAGCGAGGTAGGTCGCGGATCGATGGCTCTGTCCGATTCGATCTTCGACGATGCACGGGCCGATTCGCAGTAGTTCGGGCTGGTCGGCCTCGATCGTTTGGGCCTGCCACGATGTCAACAGGCGTCGCTGAACCAGAGCGTCCAGCCAAACGGAATCGAAGGCTGGCAGGTCGGCGGAAAGGGCCTTCACTCGGGACGCGCAGCGGCGAAGATCGCGGGGTGAGCACAGCTTCAAACCCAGCAGAATCTGTTGAAGTCGCCGTGACGGAGGCTCGACCACGAAGGAGGGAGTCCTTTCCCGAAGCGTGGTTATGAGGGAGTTTTTGAACTGTCGTGAGAAATGACGCTCGAACGGTGGGGGAACTCGACCAGTTGCCGGTGCATCAGCGATTGGCCGGAGCCCGAAGCGGTCGGTCGAATCAGTGTTCGAACGGTGCGGCAGATTTGAGGAACGAGGTTTATCTCAGATCGTCGAGAATGCGGCAAGATGACACCGGCGATGCACCGTCGGGGACGTTGCTTCGAATTCCGTTCGGATTCGGTGGAACAGAATGAGTTCGCTGGACGATGAAGACGATGGCAACGCATCCAATTTGGATCGGAGCGGGAAATGCGGGGAAGTTTTGCCACCGCAGACTTTTCAGATCGCCTTGACATGCCCACAATGCCTGCCATAGGACTTGCGCTGTTTCATGAATAGCGTAGTTTGGGCCGGGTAACCAACCCCGGTCTTTTGTCTATAAACGCCCGTGATTCCCGTCGAACTTCCCCTTTCTGTCGGCAGTGCAGAACCTGCACCAGAACCTGGTTTTCGGCACGGCTCGCTGGCTTGAATCGTGCCCGCCATTTGTCGCCCCTTGAATTTCCCGCCCTTCCGTCGCACGGCTGAGTGCCGTCACCAGGCAGCCTTGAAACCGCAGACTTCTTTTGAAATCCTGCCGGCCGCTTTGCGACGTTGTGCCTTTTAAATTTACACCAGCGGCGATCATCCTCTGAGGAGTGTTTGAGTCATGTCATCGACAGTCGATGTCCCGGAAGCGGAACAACAGGGCAAAGGTAAGAAACAAGAAACGCTGGAAACCGTCGTCGTGCGATTTTGCGGCGATAGTGGCGACGGCATGCAGCTTGTCGGGACGCAGATGACGAACGTCTCCGCCGTTTACGGCAACGACGTCAGCACGCTGCCGGACTTTCCGGCTGAAATCCGAGCCCCAGCCGGAACTCTGGCCGGCGTTTCAGGCTACCAGCTGTGCTTCTCGAATCGCGACATTTTCACGCCTGGCGATGCCGTCGACACTCTGGTTTCGATGAATCCAGCCGCGATGAAAACAAACATTGCCGATCTGAAGCGTGGCGGCACGCTCATCGTCAACGAAGACGCCTTCGACAAGAGCAACATCGCGAAAGCGACGTACGCGTCGAATCCGCTTGACGATGAGGACATGCTGCAGCCATACCGTGTGCACAAAGTGCCGATGACTCGTTTGACTCGGGACGCTGTTGAAGGTCTCGGCCTGAGCGTTCGCGAGGCGGACCGCTGCAAGAACTTCTTCGCGCTTGGTCTGATCTACTGGCTGTACGAACGAGATGCGACTCCGACTGAAGACTGGGTCAAAGCGAAGTTCGCCAAGAAGCCGGAGATTCAGGAAGCCAACCTGCGAGCCCTTCGCGCTGGTTACAACTTCGGGTTCTCAACGGAATCGTTCACCGTCCATTATCACGTCGAGCCTGCTAAGCTTCCTCCTGGGAAGTATCGCAAGCTGACAGGTAATGAAGCGACGGCTCTTGGACTGATCACCGCTGCCAAACTGGCGGGTCGCGGATTGTTCTACGCCGGGTACCCGATCACTCCGGCGAGCGACATTCTTCACGAACTGTCAGCTCACAAAAACTTCAACGTGAAGACCTTCCAGGCAGAAGACGAAATCGCCGCGATGTCGGCTGCCGTCGGAGCTGCTTATGCAGGGCAACTTGCAGTGACCGCAAGCTCTGGTCCGGGGATTTGCCTGAAGGGCGAAGCGATGGGCCTGGGCATGATCACCGAACTGCCGATGATCATCGTCAATGTTCAGCGCGGCGGTCCGAGCACCGGTTTGCCAACCAAAACAGAACAGGCTGACCTGCTGCTTTCGATGTTCGGTCGAAACGGCGAGTCTCCATTGCCAATCGTGGCGGCTCAAAGCCCTGGTGATTGCTTCCACGCTGTTCAGGAGGCGATGAGCATTGCGGTGAACTTCATGGTTCCGGTTGTGTTCCTCACCGATGGCTATATCGCCAATGGTGCCGAACCGTGGCGGATTCCGACTCAGGAAGAATTGAAGCCAATCGCGGTCAAGTTTCAGACTGAACCAAACAGCGAAGACGGATATCTGCCGTACAAGCGGAATGAGAAACTCGCTCGTCCGTGGGCAGTTCCTGGCACGCCAGGTTTGGAACACCGTGTTGGTGGCATCGAGAAAGCAGACATCACGGGACACGTCAGCTACGACCCGGACAACCATGAGTACATGGTTAAGTTGCGTGCACGAAAAGTCGCCGATATCGAGAACTTCATCCCCGAACAGGAAGTCGACGGGCCGGATTCCGGTGACGTCCTTGTGATTTCCTGGGGCGGTACCTACGGAGCCGTTCGAACGGCTGCTCGAGAACTGCAGGCCGAGGGGAAATCAGTCGCCCACGCTCACCTGCGGTTCCTGAATCCGTTTCCGAAAAATCTCGGAGACATCATCAGTCGCTTCAAGCAGGTGCTCGTTCCTGAACTGAATCTGGGACAGCTTCGAATGCTGCTTCGCGACCGCTACCTCGTCGACGCCAAGGGGCT
>CALDJX010000671.1 GCA_937899075.1 uncultured Planctomyces sp.
GCCAGTTCCAGTTCCAGCAGATGTTTCTCTTTCGGAGCCAGCACGGCCTGACGCGCCGCTTCCCATTTCCGAGTCAGACCTCCACCGCCGACGTTCAGCTTGATCGACGCCTGCCTGATCATGCCGCTCAGCCGTGCCTGTTCACGCAACAGCTCGCGGTGCCTTGATACCGCCGCGTCGGCCGCGACGTGAGTCTTCGCATCGGCAGGCACCAGCCCGAACGAGCTGCTCTGAAAGAAGCCCAGCAACGAGTAGTAGTCTCTCTGAGAAATCGGATCGAACTTGTGATCGTGACATCTCGCGCATTCCAGGCTGATCCCCATCAGCGAGCGGCCCATGAATTCAATGCTTTCATCCAGTTTGTCCATCAGGACGAAAGTGTCCGTCGACATCTCCTGAAATGTGCGAGGACCATTGAGCGGCACGGCCGCGGCGAGTGCCTGATCGATCGAATAATCCGCTCCGTCAAAGGCGGGCATTCGATCACCGGCCAGATGCACCTTCGCGAACCAGTCCCATGACCGGTCTTCGTTGAAGCATTGCGTCACCCACGCGGCGTACCGATCTGCATCGAACGCCGGCCCGCGATTTGGCAAACCGTTCGCACCGTTCCGCGTGTAGTCAAGCCAGTGTCTGCCCCAGCGCCAGCCGAACTGGGGCGACGCCAGCAGTCTGGTAACGACCTTATCGAATGCGTCTGACGAATCGTCATTGACGAACTCGCTGATCTCATCAGTCGTCGGCGGGTAGCCAATCAAGTCGTACGTCACCCGCCGCAACAATCGGTGTCGGTCAGCTTCGGAAGCCGGTTTCAAACCCGCCGCTTGATGACGCTTCTGCAGAAGATGATCGATGCTCCAGTCTGCTGGCAACATTTCAGGCAGGGGTTTGAACGCCCAGTGGTTTCGGTCGGCCTCGCTGATCGTGAACAGTTTTTCGCGAGCGATCACCGCCTGATCGCTCGGCCAGGGCAACCCTCTTTTGATCCACTCAGCAAACGCGGCCACTTGAGTTACCGACAAAGGATCGCCACCTTTGGGCATTCGCAATTCACCGTCGTGACGGATCGCCTTCAGAAGCAAACTCTCGTCAGGACTCCCCTGCACCGCCGCCGCCCCTCGATGGCCACCAATCAACAATCCATGCCGGGACGTCAACCGCAGGCCGCTCTCAGCCGCGTCGCCCGCGTGACATTTGAAGCACCGAGCAAACAGCACGGGCCGAATTTCCCGCTCGAAGAAGTCAACATCCTCGCGTGAGAACTTTGGTGAGTCGTCCTTCGCTCCTTCCTGAATCCAGCGACGCAGCAGGTCGATCTCGGCGATTGGAAGTGGATCGCCTTCACTCGGCATCGCGGGCTCAGCCTTGCCGGTCAACACTTGAATCAGCGGGCTCGACTCCGGATGGCCGGGGACGATTCCCGCTCCGAGTTCATCTCCGCCGCGTTGAATCGTTTCGACTCTGGTCAGATCGAGTCCGCTTTGAGCTTCGTCCGGCTGGTGACATTTGTTGCAGCGTTTTTCCAGCAGCGGCAACACATGGCGTTCAAAGCTGACCGGCGACTGAGTGACAGCGTCCGGCCGAACATTCTCATCCAGCCCCTCGGCAGTTGTTGAAACCAGCACGAACGAAGAGACGATCATCAATGTCAGGACTGGATGGTTCATTGAGGTTCGTTTTTCTGGCCGTCACGGATTGTGGGGGTGACGGGGGATCAGCCGGCTTCAGTCGACTCCCAATTGCCACCGGCTTCAGCCGGTGGTGGAGGCGGCGTCAAAATCCAGCCGGCTTCAGCCGGACTTCTCGTCATGGTTTGAACCAGCCATTCGGCTGAACTAAGGTCTAAAGACGTGACCGAAAGTCCGGCTGAAGCCGGCTCAAAAGGAACGGTCAATCGGAACCCACCGGCTAAAGCCGGTGGCAAATTAAGGAAGTCGGCTGAAGCCCACTCGGCTCTTGTTCACCCCACAAACCGTGACGGTCACGAATAAAAGACTTCGACTTGACGTTGTGCGAGTCAGTTTTCGCTGTCGTAAGTGATCAGGCTGTAACAGTCTGTCGGTGCAAGTTTTTCCCGACCGCCGATAAAGGTCAACTCGATCAGAAAGGCACAGCCGACGACTTCCGCTCCGGTGTGTTCGCAAAGCTTGACGCAGGCTTCCATCGTTCCGCCCGTTGCCAGCAGATCGTCGACCAGCAGAACTCGATCACCAGCCTTGACCGCGTCGGTATGCATCTCCAGCGTGTCCGTGCCGTATTCGAGTTCGTAGTGAAACGCCTTAGTATCGAACGGCAGTTTCCCTGGCTTGCGAATCGGAATAAATGCCGCATTCAATTCCAGTGCCAATGGCGTGGCAAAGATAAACCCTCGCGCTTCCGCGGCGCAAATTGCGGTGATGCCAGCGTCGCGATACTTGTCGGCGAGCAGGCGAATCACTTCGCGAAAGGCGTCCGGGTTAGCAAGCAGAGGAGTGATATCGCGAAACATGATTCCCGGCTTCGGAAAGTCAGGAATGTCTCGAATGTGTTTTTTCAAATCTGACATGTCAGTAGTCCTCAAAGTTGAAGCATCGGCGATGTTTGAGATTAAGGTTCGTATCGAGAATAACTTCCCGAATTCATCAGAAAAATCTGACCAAGGCACGGAGACACAGAGGAAAACTTTCCAGTCAAACTCTGTGTCTTTGGGCCTCTGTGGTTAGAATCAAAAAGTTAGCCTGAACATGATCCTTAGGGTCGCGTTCGGAAGTTACGACAGGGTTGAGTGTCGCTGGCTCTGCCAGTCCTTCGAGAAGTTTGAAGGAGAATCGCAGGCACTGGCGGAGCCAGTGGCACACAGAGGAACGACTTTTCAACTCTGTCCGAATTTCTAAACCAGACCACTTAGTAAACCTCGTCCCTATCCAATTCCTGCGGAATCACTGAACTGTGGCCAGGCGAAAGAATACATCAAAACCCAAGACGTCGTCGCGAGAGAGAATACAGGGCTCGTCTTCGGGTGACTACTGGCCAAAGGCCGTGGGCATTGTTGCGTTGGGATGTGTCGCTCAAGCCTTTGCGTTGCAGAGCGTTCTCGGCAGCGACGTCACAGCTACTCGACTCTTCAGCCGAACATTGTGGAACGATGTCGTCGGATTACTTGGCGGGACGATTCAGCTTAACTCAATTGATCGTTCTGCTGTTTGTGATGTTCCGTTCCTCGCATTGCTCATATGTCTGATCGTGGCGTCCGCTGCCGCCCTTGTTGGATTTGCGGCGACCTTTTCGTTCGTGAGCAAGTTGAAGAAGAATGCGCATTCGACGCCGCTGATGGAAGAAACCTGTCGCGCCGCCGTTTCTGGCTGGCGATGGTGGTTGCTGCCCTGGATGTGGGAGATGGCTCGCATCCTCGCCTTCACCGGCGGATTCGAAACGACGATGGTCATGATGACAGCGTTGTATCACTACGTGATTGCAGTGTCGCTGGCCGGCTGGAGTACGTCGCTGGTCGTTCCGTTATTTCGACCGGCTGATGCACAGGAAGTTTCGAGCCCGACCACCGAATCACAACCGACTTCGAGATACGGTGTCCCAAAGCTGCTGGTCGTCGCGGCTGTGGCCTATGTCGTTGTGTTTACGACGATGAACTGGCAGTTGTTTAACGGGCTGGTCGTCCCTCATGGCGATTCGGTCATGTACGAAGAGCACTTGTGGAACGTTCTGCACGGCAAAGGATTCCGCAGCTATCTCGATCAGGGACTGTTTCTGGGCGAGCACATTCAGGTGATTCATCTGGCATTGCTGCCGTTTTACGCGATCTGGCCATCACATCTTCTGCTTGAACTTTTTGAAAGCATCGCGTTAGCTGCGGGAGCGATTCCGGTTTTCTGGATGGCTCGCCGCTGGTCAGGATCGAGCCGCTGCGCAACGTGTCTCGCGATTGCTTACCTGTTGTATTCGCCGTTGCAGTTTCTCGACATCGCCATCGACCTGAAGACGTTTCGGCCGATCTGCTTCGGCCTGACGGCGATGTTGTTCGCTCTCGATCAGCTCGAACGAGGGCGAATCAAATCCACGGTCGCTTTATTTGTCGTCGCACTTCTCGCGAAAGAAGACTTTGCTCTGATCCTTGCACCGCTTGGGCTTTGGATCCTTGTGCAACCTTTCTTGCGGCACTCGGCGGACGGAAGCGGCGAAGTCACCTTGCCGCCATTCCTGACGAAGCGAAAGTTGGCCGTTAAGTACGGTGTCGGCCTGATGATCGCTTCAGTCGGCTACCTCTTGCTGACGACGAGGATTCTCATTCCCTGGTTCCGTGACGGCGCCGAGGTTCACTACGCTCGCTACTTCGCAAAGTTCGGCGACTCGCTGGGCGAGATCGTTATGAACATGCTGACTCAGCCGGGGTTGCTGATCGAGGAACTGGTGACCGTTGCCTCGATCAGTTATCTCCTGGCACTGCTGTTGCCGCTGGCGTTTCTGCCGTTGCTATCACCGGCAAGATTCGGCGTTGCCGTGCCGATTCTCGGACTGCTCTGTCTGAACGAAATCGTGAAAGGCGACCCTCAGCCACATCACCATTTTCATGCTCCCGTAGTACCCGTGCTGTTCTGGGCCGCCGCTCACTCGTTGCACATTTTCCGAAGCGAATCGAAAAGCCGCATCCGAGTTTTGACGAATCGGCTCGACAGTCGTGATCCGGTTTTCGTTCCATGTTTTGTGCTGGTGCTGTGCTGCTGCGTGGGGGCCATCGTTGGAATGTCGCCACTGAGCATCAAATTCTGGGACGCCGGGTCGTTCTTCCATTGGGAAAAGCTCTACGTCCCAACAGAGCGAGCCGAAAAATTTGCCGCCGTGCTGGAGCAAATTCCGACAGATGCTCGCGTCGCGTCGACGGACTTCGTCCACCCGCGGTTTACACATCACGAGCGGTCGTACGACTACAGCCACTACCTGAGGAAGGTTGCCGGCTACGAAAACCAGGTTCCCGACGACACCGACTTCATCGTGATCGACACGCAGCATTACTACAGCGATATTAAAAGTCCTGAGCAGGTTCGTGAACTGCGGGACGAACCTGACAAGTGGGAACTTCTGGAAGACCGCAGCGACGGCTACTTCATCGTTCTAAAACGTCGCCGCTGAGGAGCAGTCTCGAGCCAACTTCCCGAAGTCGGTGAAAGCGGCGATTTTTGTCATTCCCGCGCAGGCGGGAAACCAGAATTCCACGGACAACTGGTTTCCCGTCTGCGCGGGAATGACGGAGTTCGGAACCAGGAAGTAAGTTCGGATCGGTTTCGAAGTCGCTGGCACCTGCTGGTCGATCAGGCTCGTTTAATGCCGGCTTCGTTGAAGGCTTTCGACACGTTGGCGTAGCACGTCTTCATAGCCGCAACCGGATCGTAGCCGCTTTTGCCTGAGACCATGCCGCTGACCTCGCACGAAATATCGCCAGCGTATCCGCCGGCGTTGAGAGTTTTCAGAATTGTGACAAAGTCGATCGTTCCGGCTTCACCGGGCAGGCGGAACTCAACTCTCGACTTGCTGCCGTCTTTGGCGACCGTCTGGACGGCATCTTTGACAGCAACGTGGCCGATGTACGGCAGCGCGTTTTGAATGGACTCTTTCAGCGGGATGTCGCGAAACGCGTAGTGGCTGAAGTCGTAAACCATCTTCAACCATTTCCGGTCGCCAATCTGTTGAATCAGCCAGACCGCCTCGGACGGTTTTGACATACCGCCACCTCGGTGAGGCTTCACGCAAGTCACCACTCCGTGCGATTTACCCAGAGCCGTCCAGTCCCCGACTCGATCGACGAAGAGCGATTTCTTTTCGGCCCAGTCGCCACCACCGAGCACAGTCTGAACGACCGGCGGCCTGTCAGGACAGAGGTCGTTTGCCAGTTGATAAACGGACTTCAGGCGTTCAAGCGACGTCTTGTGTTTTGCATCGTCAATTTCCGGGTAGAGATGCTCCATTAAAGAGGTCAGCGTCAGACCGCAGTCGCTGATCTGATTTCGGAGTCCCGTCCGACGTTTCTGCGGCATGTTGGCGGGGGACGCGTCCCAGTCTGGCCAGACCGTGATCTCGACAGAGTCAAAACCGGTCTTCGCGATCAAATCGATCGTCGATTCAGTCTTGAGCCCTTTCGCACCGTACGTGCTGAAGCCAAGCAGAATTCCTGAACCACCCTCTGCACCCTCGGCCCGAACACCGCAGCACGGAAGCAGCTCGCTGGCCGCCCCCGATAAAACGGCAATGGCGGAGTGCGAAAGGAAGGTTCGGCGAGACTGTGGCATTTTCAGTTCTCCGTTTCACATGGCAGTTTGGAGAAGGCAGGCAAAGGTAATTCTGCTCCTGGCGAGCGTGCGTAATTCGTTGGCAGATGGAGAAATTCAGCTGGATTCGGAAGCCTCGGTCGCCTGCTAACCTCACGCACCCCCGACATCCCGGTCTTCCCAAATTCGCTTATCGCCCTTTGTCGCCAACCAGAAATCACCCCTGACACCTCAATCCACCCAAGCTATCTGTCGGGTTGCTGCCAATTGGGTCGTTGCTCGCCGCAAATCGGAAAAACCGGTACTTCCGCTTCAATTCGGGGAATCGTTCTAACCGATAAAGTTTAAACCACGCCGTGGAGTCTGCGCGGGATGTGATGGTCGACCGATCATCACTTTAGACCCGACGGAGCCATGGCGGTCAAGCCGGAAACCTGGTTTGGCGGAATGCATCCTGGATGCTGGAGCAGCTTCGAATTTCGAGGGCACTCATGAGACTCTCTGGAAGCGACGACTCAATGATCACACAACGAATCCTTCCACTTCTGGTTCTGGGTTGTATCTATCTGGCTCTGCCGGAACAGATCACGGCTCAATCTGGTGCTCCGTACCGCGGCGCACAAGGCAACCAGTCCCGCATTCAACTGACGCAACGGGTCACGGCCAACGATACGAAGCCGAAAAAGCCGTTGCCTTACGCGATCCAGGAGATGCCTGACATTCAGGAAGAGATGGAGATCATCCATCGACGCAGCCAGTTGATGGTGGCTCGCGCTCCGATTGCCAGAATCGCTATCGCGGACCCGTCGGTTGTCGACGTCGTCCAGTACAGCCCGAACGAGATCGGCATCATCGGGATGAACCTCGGGACGACGACGCTGACGATGTGGTTTGACAACAGCCGCGACCCACTGATTTACCTCGTCGAAGTGATTCCTGATCCAACCTTCGAGGACCGACTTCGCAACGACTTTGGCAAGCTCGAGAAACAACTGCGAATTCTCTTTCCAAACAGCAAGGTCTTTCTGATTCCGCTGCAGCAGAGACTGATCGTTAAAGGCCAGGCTCGTGACGCTGAAGAGGCTGCTCGAATCCTTCAGATTGTCCGTTCTTCGTATTACGCCGCATTCGGAAACTACGCAGGATTCGGGGCGGCGGGCGGCGGCGGTGCGGTCGGCGGATTCGGAGGCGGTGGCGGATTCGGAGGCAACGGCAACAACAACGGCAACAACAACGGCAACAATAACAATGACAACAATGACCCCATTGTGAACCTGCTCGAAGTTCCCGGGAATCATCAGATCATGATTCACGTGACCGTTGCGGAACTAAGCCGTGGACAGTTGCGGACGTTGGGAGTTGACCTGGACGGACTTGTTAACAACGGTCGTCACTTCCTGTCATCATCACTCGGTGGTGCTGGTGGAGCATTGACCGGAATCTTCGAAAACGGCGAAGTCAACCTGCTGATCAACTGGTTGGCCGGCAACCGCACAGCAAAGATTCTGGCCTCTCCAACGCTAACCGTGCTCAGTGGCCATTCTGCGAGCTTCCTTTCCGGTGGTGAGTTTCCAGTGCCAACGATCGTCGGTGTCGGCGGAGCTCAGGGAACATCGACATCGTTCCGAGGCTACGGCACGTCGTTGCTTGTTCGACCTGAAGTCATCGACAAAGACTACATCAAAATGGACATCACTCCGGAGTACAGTCAGATCAGTGCTTCTGGCGGGAGCGGTGGAGTGCCTGGCCTCGACTCTCGTCGAGTCACGACGACTGTCAAACTGCGAGAAGGTCAGACCATCGTGCTGGCAGGCCTGTTCGGGATGACGATGACTACTGAAGTCAATCGAATTCCTTTCCTGGGTGAGCTGCCTGTCATCGGCCCCGCTTTGTTCAACTCGAAGAATGCCGATCAAGGTGAAAACGAATTGCTGATTACCGTCACGCCGGAACTCGTCCACCCAATGGAAGCGGATGAAGTTCCTCCTTACCCTGGCTTCTACGTGACCGCACCGAACGACATCGAACTTTATGCTTACGCCAAGACCGAAGGTTACCCGGACCAGGGCGTGTACCAGCTCAACCCCTTCGGAGGGGGTCCTGGCTACGCGACCGAAATTGGTTACCGACCATTTAACCCGGCGACCTTCAGTAGCCCGATGCCGATGGGCGGCGGAGGCGGCATGATGGGCAACTATCAGGTTGGCGCTCCTGGCTATGGCGGAGTTCAGGCTCAGCCAGGAGCCGTCTATCCAGGGCCACCGGTTGCTCCACAACAGGGCGTTCAACAGTTCCCCGTCCAGCAGCAAATGGCTCCACAAGGTGGAATGATTCAGCCGATGGCTGATCCGAGTATGGGACAGCCCTTCCAGCAGATGGGTGGAATCCAACAGGTCGGCTACCAGGAGCCTCAACAGCGAATCAAGTTTGCAAGCTGGGTTACCGGCAGCCGGGATTCGGTTCAACGGAATCCTGCACTCAGAGAAACAAACGCGACAATTCCGAGTTTGCAGAACGGCAATGACGGTCGACTTGGTGCGGAAGGCCAGGCTGTTCAACGTCAGCGTCAGCAGCAGCAAATGCAGATGAGATCACAGTCTCAGTACAGAAGGTAACGGCGTCAGGGAGAGACGGCTTACCGAAGCGGACCATCCGAATCGTCTGACCTCATTAAGGTCGCGAGTTCGGTGACATACCAGGGATGGGGGAGTTTCATGATTCTTAGACACGCTAAGTGCCTGGTTACAGGCCTGACGGTTGCGTGCATGCTGAGCACCTTTGGCTGCATCAAGCCGACCCTTCAGTTTGTTCCAACAACGCTGGCCATGCGACGGCCATTGTCGATTCCCGACAAGTATCCGTTAGGAAGCGTTGCGAGAGCGCACTACCACCAGATGGAAACGAACGGCGAGGCCTTCGACTTCATCATTCACCGAAACGAGTTCGTCGACTTTACGGGCGAGCTGACTGGTTTCGGCAAGGATCACCTTCTGGAGATCGCCGCGCGAGCACGCAGTGCCCCGTTCCCGATTCTGATCGAACGATCTGAGAACAACTCGGATCCGGAAATCGATCAGCATCGTCGTCAGATGGTGGCATTGATGCTGTCGCAATTGGGACTTCCAAACGCACAGTCACGCGTCATTGTTTCGCAGTCATACGCTCCCGGTCTGAACGGGGCCGAGGCGCAGTCGGCGTACTTCCGCTTCCTGAACAACAACGGCGGAAACAACGGCGGCGGCGGTGGCGGCGGTGGAGGGGGCGGAGGCTTCTAACACTCTCAGTCGGTCGAAAACTGAAAAGGCTCGGTGGAATCATTCCACCGAGCCTTTTTTTGTTTGAGAGACGCGTCGTCCCGTCTCAAAAAATGCCCGCAATTGAGCCAAGCTTCGTCGCGGAAACTGCAGGTCCCCTGCCTTCATTGCTGAGAAGTTCAGAATCAGCGAGCATCCTTTACTCAGTGACAATTCCGGGATCGCTTCAAACTCCGATGCACTGTGCCCACTCAAGTTTTGCAGACCGAACACCTTGACTTCGAGACAGGATTAGCCCTGATGAGACATGCGATTCTCCGTGCCACAGTTCTGATGACACTTGCGGCTTGCACTGCCCCGGACTGCTCAGCCCTCGCGGCGGACCGGCCGGAGATTTCTCTTTGGCCAAATGGATTGCCGGCAGGAGCAAAGCCGATCGATGCAAACCGGATCGAAGAATTGAAAGGTAAGCTGACGGAAGAACGAATTTACTACGTCGACGCGCCGTCGATCACGGTTTACAAGGCTCCGAAGGACAAGGCCAACGGTTGTGCCGTCGTGGTTTGCCCGGGCGGTGGCTACAACATTCTTGCATGGCCCAAGGAAGGGCTGGAAGTTGCTGAATGGTTCAATTCGTTCGGTGTCACAGCGGTTGTGTTGAAGTACCGAGTCCCGCGCCGTGACCCAGCAGCACCTCACGTTGAGCCGCTGCAGGATGCTCAACGAGCACTTCGATTGGTCAGGCTTCACGCGAAAGACTGGAGCGTCGATCCTGGCCGAGTGGGAATCCTGGGATTCTCAGCGGGCGGGCATTTAACAGCCATGACCGGAATGCACTGGCGAAAGTCATCATACGACCGGATCGACGAAGCCGACGACTTGAGTTGCCGACCAGATTTCATGTGCCCGATTTATGCGGCTTACCTCGGACCGGATTACAACGACAAAGTCGCCGAACTGGGGCCATTGGTCGTCGTGGACGCAAAGACTCCGCCGACCTTCATGGCGGTTACGGCCGACGATTCTTATCGAGGCGTGCAGGCTGCGTTGTTCTTCGTCGAGCTGAAAGAAGCCAAAGTTCCGGCCGAGCTGCACATCTATTCGAAAGGCGGACACGGCTACGGAATCCGACCGTCTGATCAACCAATTTCGACGTGGCATCACCGACTTGGCGACTGGTTGAATTCCCAGGGCTTGCTCGAAAAACCGGAAGCCACAAACTGATCGTCTGCTCGATTACGAAGTCAGGCTAAGGAGCGTTCAGATGCGAATCGTCAGCGGAGGTGTGCAGCACGAAACGAACACATTCTCGAAGACCCCCACGACGCTCGCTGACTTTGTTCGAGACAGCAACTGCGATGAATCGCTCGCTGGTGGCGAAACAATCTTTGATCGATTTCGCGGCACGGGCTCGATCCACGGCGGCTACATTTCAGGGGCTGAGGCTGCTGGTTTCGAACTGGTCCCATTGTTGTGTGCTCGTGCGCAACCGTCCGGCCTCGTTGAAGCCGAGTGCTTCGACACAATGCTCAGCTGGTTTCTTGAACGACTGAACCTGGCGAAACCGTTCGACGGCGTCCTGCTGGATCTTCATGGTGCGATGGTGGCCGAGCATCATGAAGATGCAGAGGGAGCGTTTATCGCAGCGGTTCGTGAAGCGGTTGGCGTTGAAATTCCAATCGTCGTGACACTCGACCTTCACGCCAACATTACCGCCCGCATGGCTGACCTGGCGGACGTCATCATTGGATTCGACACTTACCCGCACGTCGACATGCGCGAACGAGGTCACGAGGCGGCCGGGTTGATCGCGAAGATCGTGAGCAGGGAAGTCGCTCCGGTTCAGGAGTTTCGGCAGCTTCCGTTGATCACTCTTCCGCCGAAGCAATGCACGCTCCGAGATCCGATGCAGGATCTGATGTCTCGCGTTCATCAGATGGAACTGGAACCCAACGTCGTGACCGCAACAGTCGCGATGGGATTTCCGTTTGCAGACATTCGCGACACCGGAGTCTCGATGCTTGTCACAACGAATGGTGATGCTGAACTTGCTCGTGAAAAAGCCGACGAACTTGCCGACTGGCTATGGGAACTTCGCGACGAACTTCAGCCAGAACTCACAACGATCGAAGACGTCATCGCTCACGTGAATGATCATCCCGGCGAAGGGCTGGTGATTTTTGCGGACGGGTCTGACAACCCTGGAGGTGGCGCGCCGTGTGATGGCACGGTCGCTCTGCACGCGATGATCGATGCCGGCTTTGAGGGTGGTGCCGTTGGCGTCATCTTTGATCCGGAAACCGCGGCGCAGGCACATCGTGCGGGAGTGGGCGCAACGATTCCTGTTCGACTCGGTGGAAAGACGGACGATCTGCACGGACCGCCGGTCGAGCGCGACGCTTACGTGCGAGTTCTCTCTGACGGGAAATACACCTATCGCGGACCGATGATGCAGGGCGTTCAGGACAATCTTGGACTAACGGCAACGCTTGTCGTGAGCGGTGTGGAAGTCGTTGTGTCGACGCAGCGTCGGCAATGTTTCGACGCGGAAATGTTGCGAATCGCTGGCGTTGAGCCAACCGGTCTGCGGCTGCTGGTTCTCAAAAGTGCTGTGCATTTTCGAGCTCACTTTGGCCCGCTTGCGAGCAGAATATTCGATGCCGACACGCCCGGAATTCATCGACCCGATCTGGCCGCGTTTGATTTTCGAAAAATTCGCCGACCGATCTACCCGCTCGATTCCGAAACGAAATGGCGCGATTGAATTCGGATCAGCGATTGACCTCACAGCGGCAGTCGATGAAGCCAGGCCAGAACCGTGCCCGCGTTCATCCCGGCCCAGACAAGCAGGCTGGTAACCACCAGACTGACCGCAGCCGGCGTTTTTTTGCTGGGAAGTTTGAAGCGACGGATCGGCTCGTGGTGAAACATCAGACTTAGAAAATGCACAGACCGAGCCGACAACGTCAGTAGCGCGATCACCAGAAGAACAACCGCGGTCAGCACGGACTTATCCGGCACAAGCGTCGCTCCGGAGGAAGATTCAACTCCCGGCTGGAAAGCGTTCCCGATAATAAACGCCGCGCACCAGAACCCCGGTAGAGGCGGAATCGCAGACATCGTCAGCAGGGCACATGCAACAGCCAGAGCGATCAGTTTCTCCTGCTGACCGAGACCGGTGATCTCTTCAGCAAAGTCAATCGATCTCTCGTTACTGGACAACCAGCGTTCGGTGCTCAGCAACATTCCAACAGCGACAGCAGAAATAATTATCGAGAACGCAGCCGTCTCCAGCCCAGTCGGCAGTTGCCAGACAGTCTGAGTATCAGCCGGAGATTCGACAGACAACCCAGTCGCGACCGCAACCAGGGCAACGCCTCCCCACGTGATCCAGAGATTGCTGGCGAGCCCTCTTAACGATTCACTTCGGCAGACGAGAACTGCTCCGGCGAGGCACGACGAAACTCCCAGAACGATGCACAGCAATTGAATCGTTGACTCAAAACCTGGCATTGATAAGAGAACGACTCTCCAAAGAACGACTGCCGCCTGAACCCGTTGCAGCACGGCGGTGATGACTGCAATTCCGCCTGACGCCGAGTCGAACGTGTTCTGAACAACCGAGTGCAATGGGAAGAGTCCGAATGATGCAGCGACTCCCGCAAAGAAGAAGACGGCTGTCGCGACTCCAAGAATCGAGCCATCCCCGACCAGCAAATCGAGACGTTCAGCACGGTAGCTCTCCAGCAAAGTCTGACGAATCGATTCAAGCGATGAACTGCCTCCGAGCGTTCCCAGCAAAGCCATGCCCGTTGCTACACACACGAAACTGAAAATGTCAGTCGTCTGCCGACTCGTCAGATGCGCGAGAATCCCGTCGAATCGACTTTGATTCGCATCTTCCGTGCGTGCCTGTTGTCCCCGGCGTTCGCGGTTTAATACCGAACCCGCGAGAAGACTCGCGATGAACGCCAGCAGTACGGTTTCCAGTGAGCCGGCCATTGCCGTAATCACGGGACAAGCCGCGCAAATCAGGATCAGTCCTGCGAGTTGCAATGTTGTGCCTTTGAAATCTTTGGTCGGTGACGAAGTTTGTCTCTGCCTGTTGTGACTTCTCATCACAACCAGCATTGAAATCGACTGACTCCGTGACGTCCATGCAGGTTGAAAAGTCTGATTCTAACGAACGTTCCACTGGCGGTGAGGCGACCAATTCTGCCTGTTGCCCGGTCGTAGGTTTGCGACCGTGAAAGGAATCACTGCAACCTGAGTTTCCACGGCGCATAACCCGTCCGCCCTACCGAGTCGGACCTATCTTTCCGGCAGTCATGTCCAGCGAGTCCTTTCGCGAGACAGATCTGCTGGTCGATCCGTTCCTGCGGCTTAGGGAACGTTCACCACAACCAGCGGGCCCAGAAAATTGCCCCCTTCTCGGGAGTTAAAGTTGATGACGGTAGAACTTCAGGCGCTCGGTGTTGACGACAGCCAATGCTCGGTCAGATCTCTGGATACAGATGCTGTATTTCGACTGGGAAGGGCACCACAGAACGACTGGGTCGTCAACTGGGACCGGCTGATTTCGCGCGAGCACGCCCAGATGCGATGGCATGAAGGGAAGTTGCAGGTTCGCTGTATGGATAAGGCCACCAACCCGGTCATCATCAACGGCGAATCATTTCGCGAGTTGAAGATCGACGTCGGTGGTGAGTTTCTGATTGGGGCCACGAAGTTTCGTCTGGTGGGCGACATTGATCCTTCGAAGTCTGATGACATGGACATGTCGGAAGATGAACCGATGGCAGGGCTGCAGACCTATCAATCTGACGAGCTCAGCGAATTTCAGTTCAGCGATCCCGTTCGGCAGATGGACATGCTGGCGCGCCTTCCGAAAATGATCTCCGGATCAACGACCGACGAGGCACTCGCCGGAATGCTGGTCGACGTCCTGCTGGAAACGATTCCGGCCGGAGTCGCGACGGCTGTGATGAGATACGATGGCGATCTGTCGCAATCTTTGGAAAACCCATTGGCGTCAGGATTCGATCCTTCAAAGCCGGCGATGATGCGCGTGGCCACTCGCGAAGACTACGAAGGAAGATTCAAACCAAGCCGACGCATGGTCAGCTCAGCTCTTCAAACCGGCAAGAGTGTCATGCACATCTGGGATGGTGAAGAGGGCAATGGACAGTTTACGGTCAGTGGAAGTCTGGACTGGGCATTCTGCACGCCGATTGTCGCTGACAACGAAGGCGGCTGGTGCCTGTATGTTTCCGGGCAGGGTAGCGAGAACTCCGGCGTCTTCATCGACGAAGACGTGCTGAAAGGCGACCTCCGATTCGTCGAACTTGTCGCACAGTTCATCGGTTCAATTCGTCATGTCCGCCTGCTCGAAGAGCAGAAGACGCAGCTCAGCTCATTCTTCTCACCGCGAATCATGGACAGCCTTCTCGGCAAGAGTTCGACTTCCCTCGAACCAGCTCAGCAGGATATCAGCGTGTTGTTCTGCGATGTTCGAGGCTTCTCGCGAAAATCCGAACTGCTGAAGGACGATCTCTTTCAGTTGTTGGCAACCGTCAAGAAGGCTCTGGGCTTGATGGCAAACGGCATCGTCGAAAGCGACGGAGCGATCGCCGACTTCCAGGGCGATGCTGCTCTGGGCTTCTGGGGATGGCCGATGCCACTTCCTGATGGTCCCGTGCCTGCCTGCCGAGCGGCTCTAAACATTGTCGACGCATTTGAAAATAAGTTGAACTGCGACGGAATGCTGGACGGTTTCAGCGTGGGCATCGGAATCGCTCATGGCGTAGCGATCGCTGGCGAAATCGGCACGGATAAACAGGCGAAGATTGGCGTGTTTGGCCCAGTCGTGAATCAAGGGTCGCGTTACGAAGGCCTGACCAAGCAATTCGGAGTGCCGATCTGCATCGACGAAACGACGGCTGATTACGTCGAGCAGTTCATGCCGAAAGACGAAGCTCGCGTTCGCCGGATGGCTCGAATTCGCCCGGCCGGAATGGACACTCCATTAACGGTCTACGAACTGCTGCCGGCTCTGAAGAACGATCCCACAGTTTCTGACGAGTTGATCACGAAGTACGAAGAAGGCATCAACGCAGTTCTCGATGGTAAATGGGGCGACGCAGTCGAACTGCTTTCCGAATTCCGCGACTACGATGGTCCAACAAAGTTTGTGATGAGCCAGATGGAGCTGACGAATTTCGAGCCTCCAGCAGACTGGGACGGCGCTTTCAGGCTTACAAAGAAGTAGTCGAAGATCTTTGCGAAAATGCGTCGTGGCTCGTGAGTCAGTACACGGATAGTTTGCGGAAAAATCATCGACCCGGTGCACTGTCACTATTTTTTCTCGCGAGGCTTCTGCAGCAAAACGACGAACTCGTGCACTTTGTTGACCCGAAATACCGCCGGGTAACCGAGCGGCCGCAGGTTGTTGTACTCGGATTGCCTGTTCCAGATGATCAGGTCGTCGAAGACGAAACCGATCTCGGTCATTCGTTGTGCAAAGTCGCTGTGAAG
>CALDJX010000672.1 GCA_937899075.1 uncultured Planctomyces sp.
CAGGTTGCCGAACCACTGTTGAAGCTGCGTCATTCGAAAAAACAAGCCGACATCATCATCGCCTCAGCTGACCAGCAAGGTGTGCCTCAAGCCGCTTCGACAATTACGAAAGAATTCCTGACGACAGCATCCGGAGCGTTGCGCGAAGGTGGACTCTTCTGTCAGCCTCTCGACTATGCCGACTTCGGACCAGACGCATTGCAGGTGATTGTCGACACGTGGCAGTCAGTCTTTTCGGAAGTTGCCGCCGTCGAAATCGCTCCCGGAAAGTTACTGCTCATTGCCACCAACAGCCCAGCAGGAATTATTCGTGAAGGAATCGTTGAACGCCTGCAGCGGCCAAATGTGCGCTTTGCCCTGGCTCAAACAGGCTGGGACTGGAGCACTCCTCTACGACTTTCAGTCTACACAGACCAGGGCCTGAAGACGGCATTCGGCGAATCCCGCGGCCGGGCATCAGACGTCTCAAGCAACCGTCTGACATGCTTCCTGCCCTGGGAAGTAATGCGTTGGGGTGACAAGTACTCAGCAATCATGGAAAAGCTTGGCCCGATCACGCAGACACTTCAATTCACGATTGGAGAAGATGCTTACTCCCCGAAAGTCAGCAACCGTCTGGCGGAACTGACCGAGCAGCAGGGGCTCATCCATGATCATCCCGACGAATACTGGTACTACCGCCAAACGGTAAAAAAACGCCTGAAAGACACTCCGCAGTCTGAACTCGTCCAGGTCAAAGGCGAAGAGCCGCTGCACCAGTTGCATGAAAACGAAAAACGACGAGTTGACTACTTCACCGCGCTCGGCACCGCAGCGAAGCAGAAGAATCCGAGCCCGGACGATCTGCTGGCCATCGAAGAATTCGCCAGCCCGCACGACCCACTGATCAGCCTGTTCCTGCATCAGGAAGTCGCCGAACTGGCCACGCGAAACCGTGACGAAAACTTCCAGATCGAACTCGAGCACCGACTTCACCGAATTTACTTCACGGCAAGCAATGACCAGGCCGTCCGCAACGTCATCGCATCCATCGAACTCCTTTGTCAGCACCCCGAGGCAATTCCCAACGACGCAGACCGGGGCGATCAATTGGATGCTTTGTTGCAGACTCTCCACGATCGCTGGCACAACCGCGGCGAAACTCAACCGGGCTCTTCGAAGATCGTTCTTAACGACATCGAGCAAAGCGTCGCCGCCATCGACAGCGCTTTCACAGAACTGGCAAGCCTCAACGATGCCCGCGGCTACTCGCAGCACCAATGGCAATCGCGAAAGCTGGCTCTCGAAAAATCGCTGCTCCGCCCGCTGCAGGCGTACCGAACAACCCTGATGCCGCATCACGCCAAGAGCCGTTAAGAATCCAGCAACCTTAGCCGGACTCTACACCCCGACTTCTTTGCGCGGCTGGATCGACCACGACCCGAACGGCGTCACCGATGCCGAGGTCATGGCAACACTGGCTGACGAAAATGTCGAGCTGCCGTCCAGTTTCCCGTTCGCGGATTCGAAACTCAGTAACGACCGCGGCCTTGGAGAATGACTCCACGACGAACGGTGCATTGGCGTCCCGCACCAGAGCCAGCTTCGACGGTCGGACGCAGACGTGAGGACGACGTGTTTCAACGTACGTCTCTACCCCTTCGAGGTCTTCTTCGCCAAGCCAGTTACACGGGCCAAGCAACCAGGCAAGCTCTTTCGTCGGTGGGTCGAAGTAAAGCTCATTCACCGCACCCGCAAACGCGATGCATCCTTTGTCCAGACAGACGATGTTGCCAGCATACTTCAGTACGGCATCGGGATCGTGCGTCGAGAAAACGACCGTCGTACCACACCGGTCGATGTGTTCGGCAATGATTTGCCAGCAGCGATAAGCCAACAGCGGGTCGACATGAACCAGCGGTTCGTCGAGTACCAGCACGACCGCTTCGGACGCAAGGCCACGAGCGGTTGCCAGACGCGACCGCTCGCCCTGCGAAAGCGAATCAGGAAGGGCATGCTTCAACTCTTCAAGACTGAACAGCTCCAGCCACTCGACCGCTGACCGATTCAGCTTCGACTGAGAAGGCAGCACAAACTCAATGTGCTGCTCGGCGGTAAGGTGCGGCCACAGGCCATCATCCTGAGGACTCCAGAACAGCGGCAGATCGCTCGCCGATTCAGAAGCAGCGAATTCAACGCTGCCGGCATCAGGCTGTTCGAAGTCCGCCAGTAATCCGAGCAGCGAGGACTTGCCGGCGCCGGAACTCCCCATCACCGCCGTCACTCCGGCGGAGATGGCCAGCGACACATCGTCCAGACGCGGCCGATCCCGCCCCGACAGCGTGACGCCACTCAAGTTCCAAACTACGTCCGACATGGCTCCCATCAATCATTGATCCGACCCCGGAACTGCACCTTCAGCTTCGCCCTGTGAGGCTCGTCATTCGCAGGTAAATCTTCGGGGCAACTCGTGCCGTGAAGACAAGCAACAGGAATGGGACAAGCACCGACAGCACGGCCATCAAAGACAAGGCCGCGGTTCTGCCTTGATGAATGAATTTGTAAAGGCGGACCGGAAGTGGAACGATATTCCCATCAAAGCTGAACAACGGAATCGTTGGAGGGCACAGTATCGCGGCGGCAGTCAGATTTGCCAGGCACCAGTAAAACAGCACCGCCGACACCAGAAACATCGGCCGACACTCGCACGACCACTTCAAACTTGCAGCGTTCTTCAGCCGAGTTCTGTCTCGCGACTTACTGAGAAGCGTTGCTAGAAACGTCGATTCCGAATTACGAAAAGCCGGCAACAACACCGCGAGGATGATCGCTCGCGGAACCAGAAAGATGATCAGTGCCGTTGCCAGCGGCCAGACAGTGGTCCGCAGTTCAATCAATATCGAGTGCTGGATTGCCACAAGAATCGCGATGCTCACGGCAAGGGCCCCGAACAGCCCCGGCACAACGATAACCAGAAGCAGCATCGACGAAACGGCTTTCGAGAAGCCATTTGTCGCTGCGTAGAAGTCGCGGCAGATCTGCATCACTTTCCGAGCAAGGATGAGCGACAACACAGCGCACGGAATTGCCAATGCCACCCCCGCAGCAAGATCGAAAAAGGTTGACCGCAGAAGCATCGGGTTCGTCAGGACGCCTCCGATACCAGACAAACCGGACCACGTGACAACGCTCAGCGGCACGATCCATGTCAGAAATACGGCAAGTGAGGCGACAGTCACTCCGAGCCAGCGGCTTAAACCGGACACGCAGTCTGTAGAGCGCCATCGCGGAACGATCGCCGCAGAATTCGTCATCCCCCACCAGAGCAGCGGCACGAGGACGATCGTCTGCACAAGCACCGGTCCGATTAGAAGCTTTAAGGTGGCGACCGGGTTCAAGCCACCAGCTTGAGCGTCGAAAACGTGCACGGTCCAGGCGGGAATCTGCAGCAGCGATGCGATCTCGAATTCCTGCATACTCAGCAGAAAGACGATCCCGAACACGGGGATGTGCCTTAGCCACTCAGTCTTCGACCGCATTGATCGATGCTGACGCTTTCCAGCGGTTCTACTTTCAACCAGGCGAGCACAATGTAACGCCGCCTTTGACACCGGAGCGGGCGGAGAGCAGATCCGAACAACGGCAGCGGCGGGCAGAAATTTCAGAAGGACCAGGACAAAGTAGAACCAGTGATTCAGCACCGGGCGGTGCAACAGCGAAAGCTCAAAAGAGCGATAGCCATATCCAATGATCAGGTCCGGAGCGACGAGCGGACAAAGCACCAGCAGCATCCACCAGAATCGTGAGCGCCCCGTCGACTGTTGGACCAACCGCGAAAGATACACCGACAACGGCACGGCCAGCCCAGCTGCAACGACCGACCGCAGGATTGTCCACACGAACGCTTCGTGAAAACTCATCGCAGATACTCGCTCTGCAACCACGACAGACAATCGGCATGAGCATCAACCAGCGGCTTCAGGTCGACACTTCTTTCAGACCAAAGCCTTAATTGCCGCACTTCACCCGGCAGTGATTCGGGATCAATCGGGCCAAGTGGAATCTGCCGCGACGGCGAGCAAGCCAGTCGAGTTTCAACTTCCCTCGACAAAAGAAAATTCACAAGCCTTTGCGCAGCACCGAGTCGCCTGGTTCCACGAATAATCGACACTGAGTTGGGGATACAGATTGCGCGTTCACACCTCAACAGAACTGGCACCATGTCGACAGGCTTATCCTCGTCAACCGCCAGAAAGAAGTCGTCGGTATCCGTCCAGCCAAAATCGCAACGACCACTTGCAACCAGATCCTTCACGACAGAGTTGCCGTTGACCTCAAGCAGCCCACGATCGCGTTGACGTCGATGCCGCCGCTTCACCGCTTCACCACCAAAATCACCCCACGACGCCGTGTACTGAGTCAACGTCGTTCCGAACATCGGCTTCGCCATAGCCACTCGCGCAAGAGCATTCTCGCCATTAGCGTTCAATCGTCGATATATCTCCTGGCGTGTCGCGACCATGTTTTCCGTATTCACAATGAAGACGCGCAAGCGAGCGGCGAATCCGGTCCAGCTTCCATCGCCGGCTTTGAATCGAGCAGGAATTCGTTCGTAGCCTTTTCCTTTGTATGGCTGCAGCATGCCGAGCTTTTGCAGCTTGATCGTGCCGAGAACTTCGTTATTCCAGAAGACGTCGCACTGCGGGTTGTCGCGTTCAGCGATCAGAAGATTGATCAGACCAATCGACTTCGTGGCTTCTGTGTCAAAACGAACGATCAACCGAATGCCGGACTCGCGTTCGAAGTCGCGAAGAATCTCTTCGGAGTACGTCGAATCGTGCGAGCAGTAAACGACCAGAGCATCCTGTTGAGCACGGCCGCCCCACGACAGCAGCGCAATCATGCCCAGGCAAAGCAGCGTCGCCACAGTGGCAAACCAGGAACCATCACGGGGCGTCATCAGCAGCCTCGCCCGAGCCGTCAACGACGGGGCTCTTTTCAGATTCTGCAGTGGAGCCGCCACCTGGTCCGTTCTGCTTACCTGGCCCGTCTTGCTGGCTGGTCTGGTCGAGCGAATCGAAATAGCGACGAATGCCCGATACGTATCCAGGAGGAATCTCTTCAACCTCGATCGCTGTGCTGACTCGCTTCTGAAGGCTTCGGACAATCTTTCGATATTCCTCAGAAGCCTCACCAGCTTCTGAAAGTCCTTGGCGTCGCATCGACAGCAAACGACGGCTCTCATCAAGACTCAAGCTTTCACGCGCATCGCGGAACGCGGTTTCTGCTCGATCATTTTCTTTGGCGGCACCTCTCCCATCGCCCTGGTCGGATGAACCATTCGTCGACCGGTCTGCCGCCCTGCCCTGACTCGCCGCCCCCGCAGTTGCCTCCTCGTTCGATCCCGATTGCCCATCCGCCGATGCAACCTGCTGACCGGGCGAATCCGACATGCCTACCTTTTCGCCACGTTGATCGTTCCCGGATGCCTGTTTCCCCTCTTCGCCTTGCAGCTTCGCGTACTGCTCAACGAATTCCTGGATCGTTGATTCATTCTTGCCTGTTGACTCTGGCGAGTTCTGCTGCGCCAACTGCTGCGCCAACTGTTTCGCCGATTGAATGGCACCGAGCGCTTTTTCCAGGGAGTCAAGTCGAGCGGCATCGCTGGCAACGTCCTGAATCTCGGCCCGCGCCAGTTCAAGCGATTCTTTCGCCGCGGCAATTGCTTCTGACCGCAAAGCAGGATCAAGGCGTGCTGTATCGAGTTGGCTCGTCGCCCGCTTCATCGCAGATTTGATCGATTGAGACTGAAGTTGATTTCCGGCGAACCTCTGCAACTCGGCCATCGCCTGCCTCACCTGCTTCTCCAATTGTTGCCGCTCCGCATTGCCTTGCGAATCGGCGAGTTCGCCAAGATTCTCGGCCAGGGCGTCAAAGGTTTTGTCCAGCGATTGCGTCTGACCTTTTGCCAGTTCCTGCAGCCACTGCCGGCTTTGCTGATCGATGCTTTCGAAAAACTGCGTCGCCTGAGCCTGATCCAGTAACTTTGAAACGACCTCAACACGGCGAGCTTCGCGCCACTGAGCTTCAACTTCCCGTTGCCGAGCATCCAAATCCTGCAGACCCGTCACCGAACGGTCTTTAGCAAACTGTTGAAGTTTCGCCGCCAGTTCTGCCAACGATTTATCAAGTTGACGCGAAACGGCTGCCGACTCGCGTTTCGTCGAAAGCTCCGCTAACCGAGCCGTCGTCTGGCGTCGTGAGTCCTGAAAATCCCGCCGCACGGCGACCGCTGCCATGCTTGAGTCCACTGCTCCAAACGGGTCGAATTGCGGAAGGAACAGAACCACCGATGTAAGAACGCCGGCCCCGATCGATAAACGAACGGCCGGCCGATGCCAGTGCCAACGCACAACTTCTGACAGCACGATCTCGACAGCCCGCAGGTCCGCCTGCCGCACGATCACCGACTGATATTCGCCCGCTGACGACTTCAGTTGAACCAGCGTCAGAAAAAGGTCACTCGCCCCACAAAACGTATCGATCTTCCGAGCCGTCTCCATCACCGTCGGCTTACGACTCATTAGAACAGCGATCAACAACGCAACAACAGGCAACCCGACCAGTGCTTCTGCCGTGAGCCAATCCGGCCCCACGCCACCGAACCGACGAATTAACAGAGCGATTAGAGCAAGGCTTCCGATCCCGAAAATCGCCTGAAGCCACCTGCCAGTGAACTCGGCCAGCCGAAGCCGTCCTCTTACCTGGTCAAGGAGCTGCCGTGCTTCAGGACGCTGATGACTGTCTTCACGGCTCATCACGACTGACCCTCACACGAAACAGGCTGCGGAGTGAACTCACAAAATTGTCCCGTATCAAAAATGCACGACCGGTGAATATCTCAAAACGTTTTGAGGTATTCCAGCAGGTCCATTCTTTCGGCCTCTGTGATTGCGGTGCCGTACTCGTGACCAGCGTTTGAATTACCGGGAACTGAGACGTCGAAATCGAAGTTGTCCAGTTTTTCTTTCGAGACGTAACCAACGTGCTGGGGATCGTAATCCCTGCTTCCGACGAAAAAGTGTTTCGGCCGTTTGTCAGCCGGCAACAACAAGTGGTAGAGGCTCGGCACCGAACCATTATGAAGATACGGCGGACTCGCCCAGATGCCAGCCAGTGGTTCGGCAATGTACGCAGTCAGTCTGTCCGCCGGAGGCAATTTTGGTAATCGACCATAGGTATACTTTTCGAGTTCCGCTGGTGTCGTGACCACGGCTTCGAGCTTGCCTTTGACGACACCTCCGAGAACTTCGACAAACAATTGCCACGCCGGGACAACTTCCTGGTTCTGCATCAATGGCTTGAACTTTCCCGTGCGTGCCGTCCGCTGAACAAAATTATTTGTCATCAACGGATCCGTTCCGATTTCGTCGACCATAATTCGAGCCACCTTGATAAACCGTTTACCGAACTTGTTGGGTTCAGTCATTGGATAGGGTGGCTTTTCCCAGTGACAGGTGTCGCATTTCTCACGCTGATAGATCACTGCCCCTCGAGTCGCCATCTCCTGATTGATCTGCCCGAGAACGTGCTCTGGCCATGCAGGCGGTTTCAATTTCTGAAGCATCTCCTCGATACGGTAGAAAGCTTTCGCTGAACCACTCGATTCGTATTCGAATTCTGCTGGTTTCGACCCCTTCACATTGACCACGCCGAACACGCCCGAGATTTCAGCCGCGTCTCGAGCCATCAAATCATGAATTGATGCGTTGCCGGTGCAAAAGTCCAACTGAGGAACCAGCCAAATGGTTGGAATGCTCGACGGAGCAAACGGAACCCGGTAGTTCCGAGGTTCATTCAGGGCTGTTCCGAGAAACTCATTGAACAACACGTTGTAAGCATCCATGCGTCCCCAGCCCGCAGGATTTGCCGGATGACTGCGGGCACCGAGGTCTCTCAAATATTGGGTGCGAGATCGGACATCTTCGCGCAACAAGCTGGCTGACGTTGTTGAGTAACTGTCGCTCAAGACTTTTCTGGCGAAACGATCGAACCGTTCATCATTCTGCCACGTGTGCTGCAAAGCTGTCACTACAGAATTCACAATCGAGGCAAACTCAATCAACCCCTGACCACCGTCGGCTCGGACCGTCTGACCTTTGTACTGAACCTGTGTTGTATGACACGCCGAGCACGACAGCCCGGCCCACGGCGAACCACCCGTTTCAGTGACCTTCGCAAATCCAACCGGCAACCCATCCGGATTGCTTTCGCTGACTTCGTCTGGCAGCAAACGCAATCGGGAAAGCTCATCGGGATTCAAAAATGGACGCTGCTGAAACGGCGACTCCAATGCCAGGAGCCACGAATACGGCATGAGGTGAGAGCCTTGCTCAAGATGGTAGAAGGTGCTTCGTTCTTCCGGTGTCCACCCCTGGTCAATGTGTGTGACTTTCTCGGCACCACACAGAGTCTGAGCTGCCAGGACGAGCACAAACACAGCACACGCCGAATGTCGAGTCCAGTTATTCATCGTCGCTCCAATAAGTCGTTTAATATTCTGCACTGCGTAGCAATTTCTAAAAATGAGGCCAGCCCACATTTCCAGCGAACGGTTCGATTGGGAAAAGTCGCTGATCGCTTTTTACTCAGGCCGATCAAGCTCTTCCAGTAACGCTTCCGCTCGAATCAGGTCCGGCGTGCTGAAGCCTTCTGTGAATTTGTTGTAAGTTGCCCTCAGCATTTCCCGTGCTTCCGAAATTCGCCCCTGCGACTGCCGCAACTGTGCCAAATCCATGAGCGTTCGCAATTCACAGGATAAAGCGGATTGATGATTCGCGACCTCAAGCGACTCAACAAAGCATTGTTCCGCGGCTTCGACATTCAGTTCTGACAACTCCAGCAACAGTTGCCCCTTCTGCCGTAACAACTCGGCATGCATATAAAGTTCGCGAGTTTCAACGGCAGCCGTTAGTGCGTTCTCAATTTCGCTAAGTGCTTCTTCCCTTCGATTCGCACCTCGCAATCCTTCCGCAAGTACCGAATACATGAAACACTGATGGACCGCTCCGCCAGTTGAACGAAACAGAGTGAACGCGGTCCTGACCTGCGCGATGCCATCTTCATATTTTCCGTTCAGGATCAGACCGCCGCCAACAGTCGCCATCGCGCAGGCTTCCCAGAATGGGAAGTCGTGCTTTTGTGAAATGCTGAGAGCTTCTACTCCCAATGCCAAGGTCTCGTCTCCCCGGCGGCAGAAATAATTCACCCAGGCAGCTTCCGTCATGCCGTGGACCTGGCTGAATGGGTGTTCGATGTCTCGCGATACTTGAACGGCATCGCTGGCCACACTTAACGCCTGATCAACCGAACCAAGATGCCACAATGAGCATGACCAGAAATTACGAATGGTGACTCCGGCATTCTGCCCAATAAATTGTGCGAGCATTCTGCATCGTTCTTCGTCGTACAAGGCAATGCCGCGTTCGCTTAAAGCAGGAACAGGCTCAAACTCACCGCGGAAGAAGCAAGTGCATATCTGGCCAAACAAAGCTTCCATCAAAAGCCCATCGTCACCGGTACGTTCAGCCAGTGCGAGCATTTCAGCATAATCGTCGACCGACTGGTCGAGTTCAGAGCGGATCAGACTCATGGCCCACGTAAACCACAAGACGATCATCAGCGTAGTCGGCTCGCCCAGCCGTTCGCTCAATTCACGGGTTCTTTCCAGCGTCACACTAACTTCTGGAGACCCGTACCCTTTCGCTCCAACCAAAGCACCGACGAGAGCTAACTGAAAACTGTTTTCCTGCTGATCTCGATCGGTTGATTCGACAAGAGATTCGATAACCTTTAGCCCGTTCCGGTAATGCTCGATGGCTTCATGATTAGCCGATCTCCCTTGTGATCTTTGTCCGGCCTTGAGCCAGTAGTCGATCGCCCTTGCGACGTCACCGGCCTGGGTAAAGTGGTGCGCCAGCAGTTCCGGCTGTGAGTCAACGACGTCGGGAAAGTCGGTTTCGAACACTTCGGCGATTCGCAGATGATTTTCCTGCCGACGCTTCTTCAACATCGACGTGTACGCAGCGTCCTGAATCAACGCATGCTTGAACGTGTAAATCGCTTCCGGAGGCGTCCCTTCACGGAACGCTATTTCTGCGTGGACAAGCTTGTCCAGTTCGTCGTGCAGCGTCGCATCGTCCAACTCAGTCACGGATCGCATCATCTGAAATGTGAATTCGCGACCGATAGTGGCTCCGACAAAAACAAGGTCGTGTTGACTGTCCAGGCGGTCCAGACGCGCGACCAAAAGATCCTGCAGGCTCGACGGAATTCCCGACATGTCAAAATCCGATGACAGTTGAATTTCGCCATCGTGCTCCTGCAACGCGCCGGATTCCATCAGCGTAAGACAGAATTCCTCGATAAACAGCGGCACGCCTTCAGTTCGCTCAACGATTCTTGTGACAACTTTGCGGGGCACATCTGCAATTCCCAGTCGCTCCTTCATCATCTCGCCGATCTCGACCTGAGTAAGTCGATTCAGCGCGATTTGACTTTGATTGCCGCGACTGCCCCACGGTGTTTCGAAGTCCGGCCGAAACGTCAGCACACACAGGGCGGAGAGTTCGTCGCAGCTGTTGGCAAGGCGACCGATCCATTCGAGCGTCGTCGCATCCATCCAGTGCAAATCCTCGACGATAAACAGGATCGGAGCCTGCGCTGAACTTGCCTCGAGCCATCTGGAAAGTGCGTCGAGCGTTTCTGCTTTCTGACGACCCGGACTGAGTCCCAAAGACGGATACCGGTCATTGGTTGGTACCCCCAGCAGGTCGGCAAACAACGTGACCGTCCGAGAGTCTGCAATTTGCAGTTTCTCAAGATAGCCGACCAGGGCGTCAAGTCTCGCCGCTGGAGATCCTTCAGAAGAAAACGACAGCGTCCGCGTCAGAAAATCGATCGCCGGGTACAACCCCGTATTACTAAAGAAAGGCGAACAGCGCCATTCGACCACAACCGCTGCACCGCTGCCGACGGAATCATCGATCGAAGAATCTCCGACGGAAGATCGCTGCGCATACTCCTTCACTTCCCTCACGAGCCGAGATTTTCCGAGACCGGCTTCTCCAAGAATACAGATCAACTGCCCTGCGTCTTCCTGAGCAGATTCCCAGGCTTCAACCAGAAGTGCCAGTTCAGTTTCCCGACCGACGATTCGTGTGAGAGCAACGTTGCTCTTTGCGTCGAGCCTGTGGCGCGACTCGCTTTCGCCGTTAACAAGAAAGATCCCAACTTTTCGGGATGCACCTTTCACTTTCAGTTTCCCGTGACTTTCACATTCGAACAAATCGCTGACCAGTCGATGCGTGGTTTCAGTAAGAACGACGGCGTTGTCTTCAGAAACATTTTCAAGACGTGCTGCAATGTTTCTGGCATCACCCATCATCGACAGCAAGCCGCCTTCCGTTTCCTGAAGAATAGCCTGGCCGGTATGCACTCCCGCCCAGATGTCATATTCGATTTCGACGTTCCCCAGCGTTTCTTTAAGCAGCGGAGCCTGAGCAATCAGAGCCAGCCCCGTCCGTACTGCTCGCTCAGCGGCATCTTCATACGCGGTCGGATATCCGAAACAAACGAGCACTTCCGTGCCGGTTGACTGGATTATCCGCCCATCAAACTGCGCGACAGTTCTGCGGCAAAGGTCGTCATACTTTCGCAACACTTCGTGCTGTTCTTCCGGATCGACGTTCTCAAGAAATTCCTCTGACTCGAAGAGATCGCAACCACAGTTCAACACCGATACCTGACGGCGAATCGCTTCCTGATGCCCCGCTCGATGAACCGGCTTCTCCTGGCCCGCTTGCGTGCTGGTCGCTTTTACGAGTTTAAGCTCCGCTCGAAGTTCCACCGCAAAGTCTCCGGCCGTGGTGTGGCGATCGGAAATCTCCTTCGCCATCGCCTTGAGGCAGAGCTTTTCAACGGACGCTGGTATCTCACGATTGATCTGTCTGGGCGGCGTGGCTTCTTCAGAAATAATCCGCTGAAGCAGGACGTGAATGTCGGTTCCTGTGAAAGGAAGTTTGCCACACAGCATTCGGTAGAGAGTGATGCCGAGCGCATAGATGTCGGTTCGCCCGTCAATCCGGTGCCCGAATCCGCGAGCCTGCTCCGGAGCCATGTAGTTCGGCGTGCCGGCGATCATTCCGATTTGACCAAGGCTGTTCTCTGATGCCTCGCTGAGTGCCAATCCAAAGTCGACGAGAACCGGACGCACGCCGTCTGCCTGTTCGGTCAGGATTATGTTGCCAGGCTTCAAATCTCGATGCACCGTACGTTGCGAGTGTGCATAGGCAAGTGCATCAGCGATTCCAGCGACGATTGAAAGCGTCTGCTCCAGCGACGGACTGTTCGCCTTCGTCCACTGATTCAAATCGGGGCCGTCAAGAAACTCAGAAACGATGTATAGCACGTTCCCTCGTCAGCAGCCACGTCGAGAACCTTTACAATTCCAGGATGACTCAGACCTGCAAGTCGCCGAGCTTCTTCCAGAAACTCTGCCTGAATTCGAAGTGCCTCCGCGGAATCCGCGATCGCCCTGGTTAATGGCACTTTGATCGCCACGTCTCGCGCCAGCTGCGGATCGTGGCCACGGTAGACCGCACCGAACGCGCCTTTCCCGAGAATACTGTGAATCTGGTATCGACCGATGAACGAAGGCGACTCTTCCGACGCCTCGGATGCACGCTGCGGCTTAATGGAGTCTGCGTTCGAACCGGACTGGCCTTTGGACCAAAGACGATTACCGACAATCGTTTCCGTAAACTCATTCAACACAGACTCGAAAACGCTGTCGACTGGATAGTCGATCGTTTCAGCCATGTCCTCATCCGGATTTTCAACGTCACCAGCCATGCTGATCGGCCCTCAACAATTTCAGACAGGAATAATTCCGTCGCGTATACCCTCAACGAGCGACGGGATCCCTTTCGTAATCTTCTTGACAGTCTGCACAAACTCGTCCGGTGGCGAGGCATCCGGATTTCCGCGACTCAGAATCTCGCCAACGTGACGCCGCGAAAGTGCCGGTATCGCCATCTGACTTTGTCCTGAATGGCTGCCCCACGGAGTTTCAAAATCCCCCCGGCACGCCATCACCGTCAGAATCCGGTCGTCCAAACTCGAAGTGACAATACCTTGGAGGAAGTCCAGTGTGGCAGCATCCGCCCACTGAATGTCCTCGACCGAAAAGAGCACGGGCGAGGCTTCAGCCATCGCGTTCAGCCAATCCTGAAATGCTTCGCCGAAGCCCTGTTTTTCGCTGGAAGTCAAAGCAGACTGCTGCGCGGTCTTTCGAAAACTCAATTGAGCCAGCAGTGAATCGGTAGCTGCTGATTCATATTCCGCCGCGATCGATGCCGCTGCGTCATCGACGTGGGACACTGATTGATCGAACTCTCGATATGTCTCCGCCAGGCATTCATAGGCCGCACTACGAATCGCAGGACGACATCGAACGCAAACCCGGCGCTAGTCGGATCCACTTTGAATCAGCCGGTCAGCAAATTCTGAAAGCAGACGTGACTTGCCAGCGCCTTCGTCGCCGATCAGCAGCACAACCTGCTTCCTTCCTTCCAGGATCTGTGCCCAGCGAGAAGCAAGCATTCCGAGCTGAGGCTCGCGACCAACGAACGGCGTCTCATCAATCGTTGCATCGTCCAATTCGGCCAGTAAATCGACTTCCAAGGCAACTGCGCGACTGGCATCGGGCGAACCCAGCCATCGCCGCAATGTGGCACGACTGTTCGCCGTCAATCGAATCGACGTTCCGTCAATTGACGCTCTCAATGCGGTCGCCGAATACGGCAGTTGCTCGGGCGCAGCATCCGCAAAATCAGTAACCGCGGTGGCAAGTCGGACGTTGACGTCGAGAGCCGGTGCGTCTTCCTGCGATGCGAGGAACGACCGAATGGCTGCCATGCACTCCAGAATGTCGGACAGTATTTTCGCGATGGACGCTCCATCGTCCGACTCGCCACCGTCCGATGCAGCTTCAACGAGAAGCCGACAGCCAGCACGGCGAACTCGACTCGCTCCCAGACAATTTTCAACCGCAGACTGCACCCCTGCCAGACAATGCCCCGCCAGACAATGCTCTGCCAAACCGCTCTCGAAACCTGGCGGCAACTTACAAAGGAAGACTGCCAGAAAACGCCGCTCGACGACGGGTTCGACCGGAGCCGCTTCGAGTGCCGAATGACTGACTCCCCCCATTGAATCCTCGGCTGTCGAAATCGCCTTCCGCAGCGCAGTCGCAAGCTCCCACGGAGTCGCCTGCCTTCGCGCTGAATCCTTCTCAAGAGCTCTCAGGCAGATGCTCTCCACTTCCGTCGGCACGTTATGAATGAGCTGCCTGGGCGGCTGAGGCAGGTCGGCCCGGATCTGGCGTTTCAGTTCTTTCTCATCGGTAGCGTTGAACGGTGGTCGACCACACAGGATGCGGTAGAACAAAACGCCAATGCTGTAAACGTGAGCGGATGCATCAGGAATTGCATATACCGACTCCACCTGTTCGGGTGGAAGATGCGAAATGTCAGCCGCAACCTGAGCAGAGGTCGGCTGCGTGCGTCGAAGAACTGCCTGACCAAGCTGACCAACCGAAATGCTGTCAAACGATACGTTTGCCAGCCGAACTCCCGCGCTGCTGCACTCTCCGACTTGCTCGGCGACGCTGGCGATGAACGACGAGCACGCAAACCAATCACCGCGAAAGCGATCGCAGTCATGATGAAGCGAGCTCACCTGCTTTTCTTCCCTCACCGATTTCACTGTTGGCCCATCATTTTGATGCTTGTGAACTCTGGCATCCGAAGTACTTACTCGGGGAGGAATTGTCGAATTATCAAACCATTGATGCAACCCGCCTGGCGGACGGAACATCACGTGGATCGAAACAGCACACTCACACACTGAACTGCCACAATGTGGACAATCGAGTGCCCTCAAGGTTTCCGTAAACGAGCGTCCGTTGACCGATTGTTGATGACTCTTCGGTTGTTTCAAACTGTCTGCCGACTGATCATTCGTAAGCCATCGCCACTCGGCGCCAAGGTCAGCCAACGAGTCATCAGTCTCATTGGCCGAAGCACCCCGTCAGCCAGATCAGCATTACGGTCGCCCACGACTGATGGACAGTGCTCGCCCAGCGTGCGCGTTCCCGGCCCAACGTGACCAGAGAATGAACAGGAAACGTAAGCAATGACCGCCAGAAGGCCTCTCATCACCGACTGAAACCAAAGAACACGCTTTGGCATTGCAGTTGCTTTATGACAATCCCATCGAAGAAAGCAGGCCGACGGCTTATCTCGGAAAAGCATCCGGGTAAGCGGCGCTGAGAATGAGCCGCAGCCACATTTGATCGCTGAGCCGTTCACTGAGCTTTCTTCACTTTGCAAGTATTCCCTGCCCTCACCTCGGCGTCGCAGTTTTTTCGAACGACTCCGAGACTCTTTCCCGCCCCCTTATGAGTTCTGGAGTGCCGTTAAGATGAAATCACTTAGTCGTCCAATTGTCCTGCTTATCGGTATCGTTCTTGGCGGTGGCACTGTCGCCGGCATCTCGAGCCTTGGCTCATCAACCGATTCCACAGATGAAGCTAAATCGACTGCAATTTCTGCCCGGCAAGACGCAAAAAAGTCAAGCCACGCGGAACGGCTTGATGAAGTGATGGCACTTATTAACTCAAGGAAGTCCCGCACTTTCGCGTTGTCAGGTTCGAATGACGCATCGGTCGCCCGGCTGGAAAACGTCAACAATCTGCGGGAAATCAGCCTGAACGCTTCGCCCATTACCGACGCCGCGCTGAAGTCGATTGGACACCTCAAGCGAGTCGAAGCGCTGTCGCTCGCCAACACGAAAATCACGTCGGACGGACTGGCAAATCTGAGTGAGTGGACCACGCTGCGTGAGCTGTCGCTCAACAATACCAAGGTGAACGGAAAGGGACTTGCCAATCTGGCCGCAAATCACGATCTGGAAGACCTCTCCCTGCTTTA
>CALDJX010000673.1 GCA_937899075.1 uncultured Planctomyces sp.
GTACCGGACCGGGATGGCTCCGAAGAAATCAACAACCGCGATCGGCGTGCTTTGCCGGATGTATACCGGAGCGACGCGATCCAGCAAGCAGCTCAAAGACAGCGTGACGTACCTCAGCACGCAAGGACCCAGTCGCGGCGAAATGTATTACAACTACTATGCGACGCAGGCAATGTTTGCGTGGGGCGACGAAAAAGACGAAGGCGGGCAGAAACTCTGGACGCAATGGAACGACAAAGCTCGGGATATGCTGGTCGGAACACAGAGCAAGTCTGGTCATGAGAAAGGCAGTTGGGTCGGCACCGGGCACGCAGAAGGCGGGCGACATTTCGCGACCTGCCTGGCGGCAATGACGCTGGAAATCTACTACCGCAAGCTGCCGATCTACCAGCGATTGTCGCTCGAACCGATCAAGTTGAAGTAGAAGCGTCTACCGACGGGGGATAAACGGTAGGGCGAAAATTCGCTGCTTCCTGGATGCGGCTTGAATTCGCGAGTCGTCAGATTCAAACTGCCTGCTCCATTCTTTGCGTGAGCAGTTACCATCAATCTTCATCCACACGGTTCAGTGACCAGCGATGAGCGACTCCTTCGATCCTTACTACATCTGGCTGGGCATTCCTCCCAAAGATCAGCCGGCGAATCACTACCGGCTGCTGGGTTTGCAGGACCAGGAAGAGAATGCTGACGTGATCGACGCTGCCGCAAACCGGCAGACGTCTTATCTGCACGAGATGGCTGCCGGGCCGCGGCGCCAGGAGTCGCAACAGCTTTTAACCGAGATCGCCGCAGCACGGCGTTGCCTGTTGAATCCTGAATCGAAGTTGGCGTACGACGAAACGATCCGAGCCAAACAGGCTGCCGCAGAAGCTTCTCACGCGGCAGCCGTTCCGGTTGCCAAGGCGGTGGTGACTGCGGCCCCGGCGGCTCAAGTGATCGATGCCGGCGAGGATTCAGTCGGTGATATTCCCTCGTTCGACTTCACTGCACCGAGTCGTGCGGAATCGACAGTGTCGATAAACGTTGGGCAAACCGCTTCGGTTGCTGAACCGAATAAGCTTGCCGCTGACACTCCGGTCGGGTCAGTCAGTGCTGACGCGGACGATCCGGAAGGCGGGGCAGGGGGCGACGGAAAGAAAGCCGTCTCGAAGCAATTGATAATCGCCGGATGTTCGATTGCCGCAGTCGCGATCGCCGCTTTTGCCTTTTCAGGTGGGGAAGATCCGAAGCCGAAGAAACGATCGACAGGAACGACAACCAGGTTGGACGGCAGCGGGACTGCCACCACGACAGCGACAGACGTCGCCGCCGACACTTCCGAGGATCTGACCGGCTCGGGAGAGGCTGCTCCTAAGAAGAAGTCGAAACCGTCGCTGTTTGATCAGGCGGCAGACCCGGATTCCGTTTTTCAAATGCCATCAAGCTTTGGCGGCAAAGAGAAAAAGAAGAAGTAACGCGGCTCAGCTTTTTTCTGATGCTTCAGTCGCGAGTTTTCGTCGGTCCGGATTGAAATGCCAGAAGCGGATGTGGCCGATGGTCAACAGCGCGAGGATCGACAGTCCGCTGATCCACAGGCCGTAGCGAACGCTCGCCGGCGAGTAGTTCCATTCGATCGTGTACTCGCCGGCCGGGATGTCGACGGCTCGGAACATCCCTTCGAATCGGTATCCCTCTGCCGGTTCGCCATCGACCGTTGCGGACCAGCCGGGGAAGTAGAGATCCGTCATGACGACTGTTGCCGGGGCAGCGGACTCTGCCACGATGGTTGCAGTGTTGGCTTGTTGCGACGTCAGCTTGATCGTCTGGCCGGGCGACGGATTCTCGAAAGCGACGCGGCCGCGAGAATTCAGAATCTCGGTGAGGTAGATCGGCTCGTTGGACCCGCGAGCCCATGAGGGATTCAGAAACGGATCGGGTTGTTGCCAGACGAGTCGGGTTCCTGCGACGTCGCCGCGAGGAAAGCTGCCGACGACGTGAGGATTCTCAAACGAAACAACGTGCGTGATTCCCGCGCGGCGGCACCAGTCGATGAACGGCGGCGTCAGACCTTCGTACGGCGGCGCTTTGAGTTTCTCGTCGTAGTACTCGGCCGGACCGATGCCCAGGTATTCCGGCACGGACGCATGGCCGAGAAGATTAAGCAGGTTCGGTCCCGGTCCGTAGAGCCGCGGCGTGCCTGGGTACTCGTCGAGAATTTTTCTGACCGGGCTGTGTTCGACGTTCGGAAGCGGCGATTTATCAAGCAGGGCGACGACAGAAACGACGCGCGAGACGTGCCACAGATCGGCTGCGGTCAGGACGAAAACTGCCGCGCAAAGTACGAACAGCTTTGATCGCGATCGATTCTTGAGGACCGAGCCGGCTGCTTTGCCGACGATCAGTCCGACGCCGAGAGCAGCGAGAATTCCCCATCGCCCGGGGCCTCGGAAGAACCCAAAGCCGGGAAGATGTTGAGCCATCGGAACCAGCAGGCCGGTCGCGTAAATGACTCCGAGAATGCTCAGCAGCAGCCACATCGCCGAGAAGCGGTTCAGGATCGCACCTCGATGCCGGACGGAAAACAGAGCACCGGCAAGGACGAACAGCGGCACGAGTCCGAAGTAAAGATGCGCTTCGGTGTGGTTGGTCGCGGCGGGGCTCGACAGAAAAGTCAGCTGGCTGAGAGCCTGATTCAGGTTGATGTCGGGCGAGTACCAGAACCACCATGACGCCACGATCTGCGACAGGTAAAGCGGAGGGATGTGTCCGTGGGCCGGATCGAAGTCGGGGCCTTCCGAAACGTTCTGCCGTTGGCTGAGCTGTTTCAACTCCCACGTCGGAGCCAGTTGTGCGGCGGCGATTCCGAATCCGATCGCGATGAATCCGAAAACCAGGCCGGCGAACTTCAGGCGACTCGCCGCGATTTTTTCCGACAGCTCTTCACGCATGAACCAAAGTCGCAGGCCGAGAAACAGCACGAGCAGCACCAGCGAGATAAACGCCAGGTTGAAATGTCCCGCCAGAAGTTGCATCCCGATCGTGGCGCTCAGTCCGCTGAGATATCGCCAATGGTTCGTTTTCAAAAATCGTTCGAGCCACCACAGCGAAAGAGGCAACCACGTCCCGCCGATGATCGCCCATTCGTGGCACATCCTCGGAGGGAACCATCCGTAAACGTAGATCAGCGCGGCGAGCGTCGCCCCAAACGGCTTGAGGCCAAGTTCTCTTGCGAACAGCCAGGTGAATACAAACGCCAGGATGTAATGCAGAATCTGGACGGCGTTGTAACCCTCGTTCACCTCGAGGAGCGGATAGATCAACAGGTGCGGCGGGTAGAACGCTCCGGTCTGACTTTCGGCGACCAATGGGTAACCGAAGCCGCTGCGGTTATTCCAGAGTGGGAATTCGCCCTCGTGCAGACGCTCAGCGAAGAACTGCTTCTGAGGAAAGAAGTAAGTGTAAGTGTCTCCGCCGATGAGCCCGCCGCCCGTCCAGAGCGGTTGCCAGAAGACGATTGTCAGACCGATCGCGAGCGCGGTGACGGCAAGAGTCTCTCGCCAGGTGATACCCGTTTCGGACTTTGTCGAGGAAGATGGTTTCGTCTCTGAAGTCACGCGGTCGATCGTTTCTGATAGGGCTGTGGTAAATTTCAGGAACACTGATAGACGCTAATATTCACTAATCCTGCGACACTGGCTGACGCCAGTTATTAGCGTTGATTAGTGATTATCAGTGTTCCTGATCCTGGTTCTCTGCCAGCCAAACTTCGCATCCCGGACATGCCGAGTCGCAGGTCGAAGTCTCGCTTGTTGATGTTTGTTGGTTCAAAACCCGGCGGAAAAGACATGATCGTCACATCGTGTCAGATCGGCAACGACGCATCTGTTTCCTGACTTCGGAACTCGTGATTCTCACGCGTGAACGTCTGCCGGCAAGCGAGTAGACTGCCGCGAACCAATGTCCGTTGCCGCGTCGTCTGTTATCGCAGAGGCTCGTCTCATGACCAAAGGTGGGAAGTATATCGTGGGTGATCAACGCAGCGTGCTCATCGTCGAAGACGAAGAGATTATCCGGACGTCGCTGAAGGAAGTTCTCAGCGGCGAAGGCTACGAAGTGGGCGAGGCTTCTTGTGTAGCCGACGCCTTGAAACTGGCTCGCGAGCGAGACTTTGACGTCGCGTTCTGCGATGTCCAACTGCCCGACGGTGATGGCATCGCGCTGCTGAAACGGCTGCATCAGCTCAACGCTCACACGTGCATTCTGATCATTACGGCCTATGCGACGGTCGAAAACGCGGTGGATGCTTTCAAGGCGGGAGCGTTCGACTACCTCGTTAAGCCGGTGATTTTCGAGGATTTGCTGAACAAGCTGGACCGACTCTACGAGTTCCGGAATCTGTACTTCGAGAACCAGTCGCTGCGTCGCGAGTTGTCGCGGCAGGGAAACTTCGACGAGATCGTCGGATCGAGCGAAGCCATCCAGGCGGTGCAGGATCAAATCCGCAAAGTCGCGGTCACCAATGCCAACGTTTTGCTGGTCGGTGAAACCGGCACGGGAAAAGAACTCTTCGCACGAGCTGTTCACGCCGCGGGACCAAATTGCGACAAAAGTTTCCTGGCCGTCAATTGCGGGACTCGGCCGGTCGAGCTGCTTGAAGGTCAATTGTTTGGCCTGCGAACCTCAGTTCCGGGTGGCGGCCAGACGGTCGAAGAAGGGCTGCTCGTTCACGCTGGGGAAGGAACCGTTTTTCTGGACGAGATTGGCGACCTGCCACTGAGCACTCAAGCCAAGCTGCTTCGCGCGATCGAGTACCAGGAAGTTCTGCCGGCGGGCGGCTCGGAGCCCCAGAAAGTGAATGCCCGAATCGTGGCGTCGACGACGCGCGAACTGGCTCGCGAAGTCGCGCAGGACAATTTTCACGAAGACCTGTTTTATCGACTCGATGGTGTGAAAATTCCGATCCCGCCGCTGCGCGATCGTATCGACGATGTGCCGGAGCTGGTCGACTTCTTTACCGCAAAATATTCCAAGCAGATGAAGAAGCGAGTGGCTGGAACGAGCAGCGAAACAATTCGACTGCTGATGTCTGCCGAGTGGAAAGGCAACGTGCGTCAGCTCGACAATGCGATCGAGCGAGCGGTCATGATGTGTGAAGAAAGCACGATCGAACCCGGCGACCTGCCGCCGGATTTGCTGGGGCTCGGCCAGCCGTTGCCCGACACCGAAGACCTGCGCAGCGCGCTGAAACATTACGAACGGCTGCACATCACGCGCGTGCTGCGTCAGTGGCCGGACAAAAGAGAAGCAGCGAAGCGATTGCGGTTGGGGCTTTCGAGTCTTTACCGCAAGATCGAAGAGCTGGGCATCGACGTCTGAAACCGGTCCTGATTTCGCAAGTGACTCGTCACGCTTCGACGGAACTTCGACGTTTCTGCATCAGAACGCTGCTGCCGTTCGAGCGGAATTCAATGCGGTCCATGAACCGTTCCATCAGAGCCAGGCCGCGACCGTTCGCGTTGAACAGACATTCGCCTTCGGTTGGCGACGGGACTCGTTCTAACGCGAAGCCGGCTCCCTGGTCACAGACTTCGATCTCAACCACTTCAGAGTTTGCCTGGCAGCGGACTTCGAACGTTTTTGATTCGTCCCGGCCGTTGCCATGTTTGACAGCGTTCGCCAGAGCTTCTTCCAATGCGAGCCGCACGGCGAAACAGTCGCGTTTGGGGTATTCCAGCTCTCCGAGCAGTTGTGCGACGCTGTCCTGAATTTCGCGCATGGACTCGGAATTTGACGGCCGGCTAATACAAAAGCCTTGACGTTGTTGCATAACGAGAGAGTTCCCGTCTATTTCGCATCGAACGATGCTGAGATGTGCAGAAATGATTCGAGGATGAATCAACTTCGGAAGTGTAAAGACTGTTTACGAAGAAACCGCTTAGAATTCTTCAAGGCAACTCTGATACCAGCAAAAAATATTCGAAGTTTTCGGTCGGCATTTCCGCTCGCACAGCGACCTGATTACCGCTGATTCTGATTGTTTACGGAGTGTTCGAGAATTGCGGCCCTGTGTTGCGTGTTGCACGTTTTTCTGAAACCACTCACGGGCCTGCGGTAAGCCACAGAAGTCATTTGCACCACTACTCAAGCAGAATGCGCTGCTTTCGTGTTACGCCCGTCGTGGCGGGTTTCAGCCAGGACGAGCCAATCAACTGACCGGAACATCTGATCAAATGCCAGACTCTCGTCACCCTGCCGCATTGCCGCCGGACATTCTGCACGCTCGTTGTCAGGAGACTCGGACCCGACGATCCGGACCGGGAGGGCAACACCGCAACAAGGTCGAGACCGCAATCGTCCTCTTCGATCCACAGACGGAAATCTCAGCGGAAGCGTCCGAGCGACGCAGTCAGAACGACAATCGTCGGATGGCGATCTTTCGGTTGCGGCTGAACCTGGCTCTTGGATTTCGAACAGAGATTTCGGAAACCGATCATCCGAGTGAACTCTGGACAACCCGCTGCCGCAACGGTCGCATCAGCATCAACCCGTCGCACGACGATTTTCCATCGTTACTGGCCGAAGCCCTCGATCGAATAGTCGCTTCTGAATGGGACGTCAGCGCCGCCGCCGAGCAGCTTCACGCGTCGACTTCACAGATCATCCGCTTGCTCAAGCACGAGCCTCGCGCGATGACACTCGTGAACCGCGAACGGCAGCAACGAGACATGCGGCCTTACAAATAGAACGAAGACTCGGTCGCCGGCAATTCACCTCTTAAGTCGGGTGGCCGTGATTGCTTGCAATCAGGATGGCGCAGCGACGGGAGGTCTTCAAAGACGGCCGACCTCAATCAAAACCTCGTGCGGCTACGCCGCCCCGGTTGACAAGCAACCGGGGCCGCCCGCGGTCGTGTCGAGTTCAGTTGTCGTTTGCTTCAACACTCGCGTTCGCAATGTCCCGGCGTCGCAAGACGGACAGTTGAACACTCGATATGATGCTCAGTGCGATTCAGCACGGGCCGCTGCTGTTCATTCCTGCTGGTTCGAAATTTACGGGTTTGATCGGTTCTGAAGTTTCAGCTGGACAAGGCAACCGGAAACAATGTGAAGACGGGATCTTTGATGATGTCTGCTGCCTGGAAACCAGCTGAAATTCGACGCTGGATTAAAGCTTTTCCAACAAGTGCTTCGACCGTGCTGGTTGAAACGGATATCGGGCCGGGATACCTGAAGCCACTTGGAAACCGCGAAGGGCCACACATCCTCGGCTGTGAGCTTGTCGGAACGCAACTTGCGAATTGGTTCGGACTTTCGACACTCGATTTCGCGTTGATTGACGTAACCAGTGACGACGAGATCTGGTTATTCGACGGAAAGAACGCGGAACCGGGAAAGGCTTTCATTACGAGGGCCGAGGATGCAGAGCCGTGGGGCGGAAGTCCGAAACAACTTGAGAGACTCGTGAACATTTTCGATCTCAGCCGGCTCGTTGTGTTCGACACTTGGACCTTGAACTGTGATCGACACTCAGTTTTGAGGACCGGGCAAACTGAAAACTTTCGAATCAACCGCGACAACGTCCTGCTGACTTCTGAGTCTGAAGAAGGGAAACTGCTGCTCAAGGCGATGGACCATACGCATTGTTTTTCGTGTGGTCGCGCATTGACGAAAAAGATTCGATTTGATGCTACACTGAAGGACGATCGGCTGTTTGGACTCTTCCCCGAATTTCGCAAGTTCTTAACGAAAGAATACGTGGAAGCAGCCGTCGCCGATCTTCGGAAAATCGACAGACAAACGGTCGAGCAAATGATTTCACCAGTTCCGACCGAATGGGACATTCATCGTGATGTGAAGGATGCACTCGCAGACCTCATTCTAGGAAGAGCCCAGTACGTGGCGTCGACAATCGTTGACAAAATCTGGCCGCAAAAAAGCTTCACCTGGCCTGGCAGTCCGGAGACGAGTCATGAGTAAAGGTTACTACTCTCTTGTTCAATATTGCCCCGACCTCTCGCGCCTTGAGGTGGCAAATATCGGAGTTCTCTTGTTTTGTCCTGAGCAAGGCTTCCTCCAGGCTCGTCTTACTCAAAACAACGAACGAATTTCGCATTTCTTCGGTCGTGAGGGACATGATTGGAAACAGATCTCATCCTTCAAAAAAGGATTTGAGGCCCGAGTCGAAAATGAGAAGACTCAGGTAAGGTCGCTGGATGACCTTCGAGTATTCATCGATAGACGAGCGAATCTGATCCACTTGACTCCACCGCGTCCGATGAAAGTGAGCGATTCAGCAACTGACCTGGATCGATTATTCGATGAACTCATCGGAGAAAAAAAACAGCAGAAACGTACCGTCAATTTCACTCGATACGTTGGCGAAAAATTCAACGCTGCCGGACTCGACAATAAGATTCGCCGAGATTTGAAAGTCCGAGTCGACGTCTTCGATCGCGACGTTGACATCCCATTCGGATTTCAGAATGGTCGTTTCAATTTATTGACGCCAATTACGTTTGAGGCGAAAGATCCTCGGAGCTCGGAAGACCGTGCGTGCCGGTACGCCGTCGAAGGAAAATCTCTTTACGAGAATCCAGATCCCGAACTCGGCGAATTGCAACTCACCGTGATAGGTAGGTTTCCAGCAAAAGACGTCGAAACGGAAGAACGTGTAAGTCGCGTCTTTAAAGATGTCGGTGTTCGACTCTTTCGTGATGAGCACCTGCCAAACTTGATTGATGAAATCCACCGGACGGGCAAGGTGTTGAGTCAGCCTGGTGAACTCGACTAAAGGCGTCGTTGTTGGCTGGAGCAAGCGAAACGCAGTTTCAGCCAACAGTTATCGCCGAAGCGGGCTGCGACCTTACGCCCAGGCTCGGCGGAAGAAGTCGAGGAAGTTGCGGTTCATGATTCCTTCGACGTCGTCGTCGCTGTAGCCGCGGTCGCTGAGCAGGGTGGCCATTTGCTGGAGGTCGGCGATGGTGGTGAGGTCTCGCGGGCATTGTTCTTTGCCGAAGCCGCCGTCCAGGTCGGTGCCGATGCCGCAGTGTTTCGCGTTGCCGGCCAACTGGCAGATGTGATCGATGTGGTCGACGATGTCCGCCATGCAGACGGTTTGCGGATCGGTCACAAAGCGAACCCAGTCCGGTTTGATCATCCAGTTGTCAAAGGCGGCTCCGATGACGGCTCCGCGTTTGATCAGCTCTTTGAGCTGGGCATCATCGAGTTGTCGATCGCCCGGCACCAACGCTCGGCAGTTGTGATGACTGGCCAGGACCGGGCCTTCGAAGATGTCGAGAGCTTCCCAGAACGATTGATCAGCCAGGTGCGTCACGTCGAGCAGCATGCCGACGCGGTCCATTTCTTTGAGCAGTTCCGCGCCGCCGTCTTTCAATCCGCCTCCGCTGCCCGTTCCGAAGCAGTAGGGGCCGGGGCCGTAGTGAGCGGGGCCAAGGATTCTCAGACCGGCGTTGTACCATTCTTCGATCTGGCTCGGAGCGAGGATCGACGGGCTGCCTTCCATGCTCAGAATAAATCCGACCGGCAGCGTGCTGGCTTCTCCCGACTGATCGGCGCTCCATTGCGAAACGTGATCCTCCAGCGAGGCCAGGTCGGAGATTTCTCGCAGGTGCCCGGCGGCGACCATGGCTCGGTAGTAGGCGAGCTGTCCGTAACAGGCTCCGTACGCTGCTTCTCGCGACTGGTAGTGGCTGAGGGCTCCGTCTTTGCGATGCAGCCGTGGCAACAGGGTCGAGATCGTCATGCCAACTCGGCCGCGACGCAGCTCGTGCCATGAAACGACGGCGTCACCGATTGCCGGAACCGTTTTCGAAAACTGGCTTTCGAACTTGTTGATCTCGGCGACCGGAAGCGTCAGGTCTCGGTTCCACTCGACCGCGTTCCAAGCCATATCCAGGTGGGCATCGAAGATGAGATTCATAATCCTGCGTCCAATAATTCACGCAACTCGACAAAAACGATCCGAAACTACATGAACGGATCGAAGTTCGCTGATTCTTGCGAGTCGAGGTGTAAATCGCAACGAGTAATCACCGTTCGTTGTTCGCCAATCAGCAGGCTGCTACAAATCCAAAACTCGGTCACTCGGTCAAGTTTCTGCCAGCCATTTGTCATTAAGAAAACGTTATGAACGATTCAGAACTGCGAAGTTGCGTCGAAGCTGTTGCCGATCCGGAATTCGGAAGGCCTCTGGGCGAGCTCGGAATGGTCAAGCAGGCGACGGTGGCCGCCGACGGAACGGCCGAGATCGGTATCGAACTTCCAACTCCCGCTTACCCCGGTCAGGAACGGATCACCGACGCGATCAACGCAGCGATCAGTGCTCAGTCGGGTCCAGCGGCGAAAGTGACGTTCAGTTGGGTCGTCAAAGGCAACGAAACCGGCGGAAAGATTGGCCTGCGAATCAAAAATGTCATCGCTGTCGGCAGTGGCAAGGGCGGAGTTGGCAAAAGCACGACCGCGACGATGCTGGCTTACGGGCTGAAGTCGTTCGGGGCGAAGGTCGGCCTGATGGATGCCGATGTTTACGGGCCGAGTATTCCTCATCTGTGCGGCGCGAGTGGCGAGCCTCCGGTCGAAGAGGTCACCGGCGCGGACGGTCAGAAAATGCAGCGGATTCAGCCGATCGATAAAGACGGTTTGAAGCTGCTGTCGATCGGTTTTCTCGTGAAGGAAGATCAGGCCGTCGTCTGGCGAGGCCCGATGCTCCACAAACTGCTCACTCAGTTTCTCGCTCAGACCGAATGGGGCGAACTTGATTACCTCATCATCGACCTGCCGCCGGGAACGGGCGACGTCTCGCTGACGCTGTCGCAACTGCTTGGTCTGGCTGGAGCCGTCATCGTCTGCACGCCTCAGAAGGTCGCACTGCTGGACGCCGTGAAGGCGATCAGCATGTTTGCTCAGGTGAAGATCCCTGTCCTCGGCATCGTCGAAAACATGTCGGGCGAAATCTTCGGCCGAGGTGGCGCGAAAGATCAGGCAGCGAAATCCGGAGTGCCGTTCCTCGGCGAAGTCCCGATCACCGCCCACATTCGGGAACTCGGAGACGCCGGTCGCATGTCAGATATCTTCAACGATGACTGCCCGGTCCGAGACGAACTGCTCAGCGTTTGTCAGAACATCGCGATGGCAATCGCCAAGCAAACGATCGACGCCCCGGCGCTGCCGACTCTGGAAGTTCTCTGATCAAAAACATCTGTGCTGAATCGCAAATCGCTCACTTTCTGGGTGGCACAGGTTGCTCGCAACCTGTGCGGCGAAGCCGCAAGAGGTAATGGCCGTCAAGCGGTTTAACCTCTTGTCGCTCCGCGACACGGGTTGCAAGCAACCCGTGCCACCCGTGAAATATCGTTCCGATTCGAAATGCGTCATTCCCGCGCAGGCGGGAACCCAGTTTTTCCCCAGCGCACTGGGTTCCCGGCCCCGCCTTCGCGAGCCCAGGACTCTGCGCGGGAATGACCAGATTCGTTTTTTCATTACTTGCCTGCCGCATCTCATTTTTCATGATCAATCACTGAGAGTTTCCATGACTAAGTCGCTGCGAGTTCTTTCATTCGAGTCGCGGAAAGGCGACGAGATGCGTTCGTTGATTGAACGCAGCGGCGGGGCCGCGACGATTGCTCCCGCGATGAAGGAAGTCACGCTCGGCATGACGGCTGAGATTCAGACGTTTCATGATCGGCTGCGCGAAGGTTCGTTGGACCTGCTGATTTTTCTGACAGGCGTTGGGACGGAGGCTCTGGCTACGGCGATCGAAACGGAGCATTCACGGGACGAGCTGCTGGAACTGATGCAGCGGTGCAGGATCGTTGTTCGAGGTCCGAAGCCTTTTGCTATCCTGCGAAACTGGAATGTTCGAGTCGACGCGCGAGCTGCCGAGCCGAACACGTGGCACGAGGTCGTTCAGTCAGTTCTGGAAGTTGTCGCGGCTGAGAGTTCGACGGCCGGCCAGGACCAGGGAGACGCCAGTGAGCAGCCGTTGAGCGGTTGCCGAATCGCTGTGCAGGAATACGGTCAGCCGGCGTCCGAGTTGTACTCCGAACTGGAGAAGCTCGGGGCTGAGATTCTTCCCGTGCCGATCTACAAATGGGCGTTGCCCGACGACACGTCTCCGGTTGAAGCATCGATCGAGGCGACAATTCAAGGTGAGTTCGACGTCGTGCTTTTCACGACGGCTCAGCACATGGTGCACGTTCTTGAGATTGCGGATCGAATGGGGCGAAAGGACGAATGGCTGGCGGCGGCTCGGCGGTGCCTCATCGCCTCGATCGGCCCGACGGCGAGCGAGCGAATTGTTGAATGCGGGCTTCCGGTCGACTTTCAGCCGGAGCATCCGCACATGGGGCATCTTGTCCGAGGGTCGCTGGAAGTGGCTCCGGGATTGCTTGAAAGTTGCCGAGCGCGATAACTCGCCTGATCGACTGCCTGGCGCTACAATCCCGCCTTTCCCCGGACTTCCTCCCGACAGCCCACCCGAGCGACCGCAAACTGCGAAGTGAGAATTCATGCCTACCACTGTCGAGCAAACTCAACGTCGGAGCATCGAGTTCACAACTCTGGACGAAGTCCGAGCTGATATCGAAGCACTTGCTGCCGGCTCGTATGTCACTGTCGGAAATTGGAGTTTCGCCCAGATTCTCGATCACCTGGGCAGTTCGCTGATCGCGTCGATTGACGGGTTTCCGTTCAAAGCGTCGTGGTTCGTGCGATGGTTCGTCGCGCCGATGATTAAGAATTCGATCCTGACGAACCAGATGAAGCCGGGGTTCAAGCTGCCGAAAAAGTTCTCGTCGTACCTGCCTTCGGAAGAATGCACGATGGACGAAGCGTTGCCGAAAGTGCTGGCCGCGATCAAGCGGTTTGACGACGAGATTCCCGTCGCCGATCACCCGTTCTTCGGGAAAATGGCCAGCGAAGAATGGATGAACCTGCACGTCCGACACGCCGAGCTGCACATGAGTTTCGTCGTCCCGACAGCCACCGCTGGCGAGCAGAACTGATCTGTCGGTCGCCTTTCGGCCTCAGACCATGCCTTGCGAGGGGCGTGTCTTCTTTTCGCAAAACGAGATGGCATCCGTGAATTGATGCGCTCGTCGCCGCCTCCTGACTGCAGTTCGGGCAGGCGTTGCAGTTCGTGAGTGCTTCTAACAGGCATTTCGCCAGGTAAACGGACAGGGCTCGCTGTGCCCATCTCCGGAAAGAACTGAAGGAACATCTGCAAGAGGCGATTGACACTCTGGTCGCCGACGGAATGTTGCGCGAAGGCTTCATGCTCCAGTTCCGCTTCGATTGACCAATCGATCAGCGAGCTTGTATGAGATGCCAGAATCTGTCTACTACTGGCAACTAATACACAGTGACAGCGATGGGAAGTCCAGCCCGATGACGCGTCTCGACATCAAGCAATCCACACTGAAGCAACTCTTTGCTCTGACCGGCAACCGCTGCGCGTTCCCCGGCTGCCAGCACGACGTCGTCAATCAGCACGGCGATCTCATCGCCGAGGTGTGCCACATTGAGGCGGCGAACTCAAAAGGCGAACGCTTCAACCCCGACCAGACGGACGAAAAGCGACGCGCGTTCGACAACCTGATCGTCCTGTGCCCCACGCATCACGCGACGACCAACAACGTCGACGAGTATCCCGTCGAACGCCTGCGGGAGATGAAGCGGCAGCACGAAGAACGCTACCGCACCGACCCGCTGGAGCTCGAACCCGACGTATGGAACCGTCTGGTCGGTCGGGTCACCGGCATTGCGGTCTCGAAACTTCCCGCCGGGGCGACGCGGACGAAACTGATTGGCCGGTCGACGGAACTGCGGAAGCTCACGAACGCCCTGAACCGCGACACGCACGTCCTGTCGCTGGTCGCCTGGGGCGGGACGGGCAAGTCGGCCCTCACCGCGCACTGGATGGTCCGCCTGGCGAAAAAGAACTGGGGCGACATCGAACGGTATTTCGACTGGTCGTTCTACAGCCAGGGCACGAAGGGCGAACAGGGCACCTCGGCCGACCTGTTCATCGCCGAAGCGCTGCGGTTCTTCGGCGATCCGAACCCGCAGGCCGGCTCCCCGCACGACCGCGGCGACCGCCTCGCAAAACTCGCGGCCGAACAGCCGACGCTGCTGATCCTGGACGGTCTGGAACCCATGCAGTTCGGCCCCGGCCCGCAGGAAGGGCACGTCAAAGACCCCGCGCTCAAGTCGCTACTGAAAGGCATCGCCCAGCGGCCGTTCCGCGGGCTGCTGCTGATCACCACCCGCGAACCGGTCAAAGACCTGGTGCCGTTCCAGGGCCACAACGCGGTCGAACTGCAGCTCGACAACCTCACAGCAGCGGCCGGGTCCGAGTTGCTGCACCACCTGGGCGTACGCCGGGCCGGCGCGAAGTCGCCGATCAGCCCCGACGACCTCGAACTGCACGACGCAGTGGGCGAAGTCAACGGCCACGCGCTCACGCTGCAGCTCATGGCCACGTACCTCGCCCGCACGCAGGGCGGAGACATCCGCCGCCGCGACCGCTTCGGCTTCGAACCGGCGATGAAAACGACCAGCGACGAGCACGCCTTCCGCGTCATCGCCGCGTACGAACGCTGGCTCTCCGGCGAACCGGACAGCCCCTCCGTAGGGTGTGACCAGCAGGCCGACCTTCCTGACCGGTGTGCCGGCGCGGAGACTCCCGAACAACCGGACCCGCCCGAACCGTCGAACGCTCAGCCTGCGCCGGCACACCAATCCGAATTGACTCCGCTTGTTACACCCTACGCAGGCTACACGGACGGCGAACGCATGCTGGCGGTGCTGCGGATGCTCGGCCTGTTCGACCGCCCGGCCCCGCCCGGCTGTTTGAATGACCTGCGGAACGAGCCCGTCATCCAGGGCCTGAACGACGCCGTGGTCCACGCGTCCGACGACGACTGGAACAGCGCCCTGACGCACCTGCAGGACCTCGGCCTGATCACGCTCGTCGGCGCCGAGGCCTCACCGACCGGCCTGCCGTCCGACCTGGTCGTCGACGCCCACCCGCTGATCCGGGAGTACTTCGCCAGACAGCTCCGCGTAGGCCGTGAACAAGCTCCGCGCAGTTCCGGCAACGACGATCCCACCGATGCCGAATCGTCTGACGCTGATGCCGGAACTGCGCAGAGCTTGTTCCAGCCTACTGATTCTTCGACTGCCTGGACCGAGGGCCACCGCCGGGTGTTCGAGTACCTGTGCAAGTCGACCGAGCACCGCCCGGACGGCATCGACGGTCTGGCCCCGCTGTACCAGGCCATCCCCCACGGCTGCCACGCCGGCCTGCACGAGCAGGCGCTTGCTGACGTTTACGCTGACCGCATCCTGCGGGGTACGAGCTCCGGTGGCTTCTACAGCGCGAAACTGCTCGGGGCGATCGGGGCCGACTTGGGCGCGGTGGCGTGCTTTTTCGATCAACCTTGGAGCCGGCTGTCACCGAACATCGCCCCGGACGGGCAATCGTGGCTGCTTAACGATGCGGCCTTTAGTCTGCGCGCTCTGGGCCGGTTGCCCGAGGCGGTCGAGCCAATGCGCGTGTCATTAGAAATGGATGTCGAGCGGAATGACTGGAAAAACGCCGCGATCGGCGCCAGTAACCTGAGCGAGCTTGAGCTAATGTTGGGTGACGTGTCCGCCGCCATTCACGTCGGCGAGCGAGGCGTCAACTTCGCTGACGAGAGTCACGAAATGGCTGAGAAAAGGGACAATCGCGCGGGGGAAGCGAACGCCCGACATCAGGCTGGCGAGCGTGACGACGCCCAGCGGCTGTTCGCCGCGGCGGAGACGGTCCAGGCGGAGAGTCAGACGCAGTATCCGCGGCTCTACTCGCTGGCGGGCTTCCAATACTGCAACCTGCTGCTGTCCGGTGCCGAGCGGGCAGCGTGCCAGTCGACACTGAGAGGTTGTGATTTTTTTGAAGATGGTGAACGGATTGACCTGGCCCGG
>CALDJX010000674.1 GCA_937899075.1 uncultured Planctomyces sp.
TCGCTCGCGTGGCCGGATTTTGAGGACTCAATCATGCGGCTCAGCCCATGGCTTGCTCCATTGACACTTCCCCGAGCCCGGTTGGCGGACAAGGTTGTCCGTCGCAAGGTGACTCGACGGAGAACTGCCAATCGACTGTCACAGATGACCGAGCGGCTCGAAGCTCGAACATTGCTGACATCGTTCACCGTCGACACTTTTCTCGACACGGTCGATGCCAACCCCGGAGACATGTCAGCGCAGGATGCAGCCGGAAGGACGTCGCTTCGCGCTGCTGTCATGGAGGCGAACGCTGACGCCGACGTCGACATTATCAATCTAGCCGGCGGCATCTACAGCCTGTCGATTGAAGGGACCGACGAAGACGGTGCGACGACCGGTGACCTGGACGTGCTGAATGATTTGCAGATATTCGGTGAGTCGCCGCAGACGACCTTTATCGATGCTCGCAGTATTGACCGAGTTTTTGACGTCTTCCCCGGCGTTCAACTCGTTCTGTTCAATTTGACAATTACCGGCGGAGATCTCGCTGGTCGTGGAGACGGCGGCGGCATCCGTGTCGACCAGGGGACGCTGTTCCTGGATGACTCAGTAATTACAGACTCGCAGGCATCTAACGGGGGAGCCATTTACAACACTGGCGGCAACGTCACGGTCGACCGCTCGACGCTCTCGAGTAACCGCGCGGAAGGGTTTGGTGGTTCCGGACAGGGGGGAGCGATCGATTCGTTTGGCGGAACGGTCACGATCCGGCAGAGCACCATCAGTAACAACCGCGCTCAAAGTGCCGGCGGCGGAATCGCAGCCAGCGCGGACACCGTGGGCGGTTCGTTGTCGATCGAGAACTCGACCATCGCTCAGAACAGCGTCGGCGAAATGCAAAGTATGTCCGGCGACGGCGGCGGGATTTACATTCAGGCCAACGTGAATGCTTCTCTGCTCGCATCGACGATCGCCTTCAACGATGCAGGAAATCAGGGAGGCGGCGTCTGGGTTAACGGTTCGTTGATGATGGAGCGAACAATCATCAGCAACAATCTGACGAGCACCGGCAACGGCGTGGAAGGATTTACCGCCGGAGGCAGCGTGATCTCGAACGGGTACAACCTCGTCCGCGAAGACACCGGTTTCGTTTTCCTGCCGATGATCGGCGACCAGGTCGGCACATCGGCCATTCCGATAGAGCCAAACCTGCTCGGCCTCGCTGACAACGGTGGCCCGACACAAACGATCGCTCTGGGGGGCATGAGCCCGGCCATCGATGCGGGGCCGGAGATTGCCTCGCCGCTGTTTGCGGATCAGCGGAACTTTCCTCGCGAGCGGGACGGCGACCGCAACGGTTCGGTCGTCACGGACATTGGCGCGTTCGAGGTTCAGTCTCCGTCAGACTTCTTTGTAGATGATGCTGGTGACTACTTCATTGAAATCGACAACGGCTCGCCGGGGCTTGATCCGGGCGACTTCGTCACATTCAACCCGGGCGGCCAGCCAGTGTTTGGTCTGGAATTCGGCGTACGAGCCTTCGGCAACATCGCCGATGCGCTGACGGCAGTGCGGTCAAGTTCTGACTTCCTGAACGAGATCGTGCTTGGAGCAGGTACCTACACCGAAAACCCCATACTTGACGTGATGGGGCTGACGCTGCGTGGTCACTCAGGAATCGCGACCGACGTTGTGATTAACGGCAGCGGCGGAGCGACTGGCATCTCGGTGCCGGAAAGCGGAGTTTCGATCGAATCATTGCGCGTCACGAACGCCGTGACAGGCATCGACGTCGCGCCGTTCAGTTCGGCTCAGAGTTTCGTAGCCGACAACGTTCAGGTTGACGGCAACACAACCGGGATTCGAGTTTTCGACTCGATCGGCCTGATGGATGTTTCCATTCTGAACTCGGTCGTGACCGGCAACTCTGGCGACGGGATCAACATTCCTTCCGTTGGCTTTCTCCACTTGCGAAATCTGATGGTGACGCTGAATGGCCAGGACGGAATCGATGCGTCGAACGCGGAACTGGTTGAAATCGATACCGTGCTCGTTGACCAGAACGGCGGCCGAGGATTCCTGATTGACAGTGTCGAGACAATCGCCGCTCGAGATCCCAGGACGTCGTCAAACACCGGCGGCAACCTTTTTTCGAACACGCCCGTCTTGCTGTTCAACGGCGTCGAGGGCGACGTTACCAACTCGACGACGGTCACCGGTTCTGAAATTCAGTTTGATGCCGGCTCGGGAGTCGGTCAGCAGGACATCTCGCTGACCAATGTCGATTCCATTTTTGTGACCGGCAGCGGCGGCGACGATCAGCTCGTCGTTGACTACTCAGCAAGTACGCCGCCAGCAACTCGGCAACTGTTTCTGGACGGCGGCCCCGGCAACGACACGATCGTTTCGGTCGGTGACGTCAACCAGCGAGTGACCAACGCTCGACTGACCATCGGTGGAATTGACGAAGTCGCTATAACGAATTTCGAGCAGGCATCGCTGACCGGCGGAGTTGGCAACAACAATCTCAACGCGATCGATTTCGACGGCCCGGTGACTCTAAACGGACTCGCTGGCAACGACACGCTGCGAGGCTCATCCAGTAACGATGTTCTTGACGGCGGCGCTGACGACGACATCCTCGAAGGCGGCCCGCTTCACGAACAGTACGTACTGGGCGGTGCGGGTTTTGAAAGTCTCGACCTTACCGATTCCGACATGGGTGTCGTCACGATCCTGGATGAAACCGATACCGAATTTGCAACGATTCTGCTCGACTCAGACATCTTCCGATTCAACGACGTGACTTATGCCGGCAACACTTTGTTCGTCGCTCCGTCGGGAGTTGCTTCGCTGGGCGGGCCGATCTTTCCGCAGAACAATTTCGATCTGAACGACGCCCCCAATACGGTCAGCGACGTGCCGATTCTCGCACCGCTGTTCGATGACTGGGTAACTGGAATTACGTCGCCGTCGGGACTCACGCTGCCAAACGCGAAAGTGCTTTACAAATTCGAAGACACAAACGCTGACTTCATCAACGATCGGCTCATTATCGAATGGAACGAAGTTTACCATCGCGATCAAATCGATTTTGGAATGGCCACGCCAACGCTCATCGCGGGAGCGTCGCCGGTCACGTTCCAGTTGATTCTTGAACTCAACACGTTCGACCGGGACGGCGACGTCACATTCAACTATGTAGACCTCGATACGGGAGCCTCGTTCTCAGCGATTGCCAACGGAGCCAGTGCGACGGTCGGCGGCCGAGACGGGGGCGAGCATTCAAACGCTGTCCAACAGGTCTCGTTCAATTCGCCGAACCCGTTGGTGGCGAGCAACAAGGCGATTGTCGCGAGAAGCGCCGAAAGCGACGGCGACGACATCCTGACGGGCGGCGCGGGCGACGACATTCTGTTTTCCAACTCTGGCGCCGACTCGATCGACGGCGGAGGCGGCACGAACGATCGCTTCATATTTGCTGGCCTTAACAACAGGTTTGCCTCAGACCATACGATTAACAGTTTCGCGGTCGAATCGACCATCTTCCAGACGTTCGACCGGTCGGTCGATTTCAAAGCCAGCTACACGAACATCGAAGCGTTGGACGTGGGCTTCGGCCCTGCCGATCAGAACGTGCTTGTCGAACTGAACGGTCTGCCGGCTTCCGTTTCGCTGGATACGCGAGGCCCATCGGCTTCGGACTCGGTGACGATTAACGGCTCAGCCGGCAACGATGCTCTGACTCTGTCCGGCACGACGCTGACCAACGGGACGACGACGCTCGATCTGAGTGGCGTTGAAAATCTGACTCTCGACATCTCCAGCGGCGGGGCCGACACGGTTTCGGTTGATCAGAACTTCAGCGGTTCAGCACGCTCGATCATGGTGACGGGTGATTCACCGAACGATCTCGTCTCGCTTCAATCAACGGCGAAACAGCAGCAGGTCAATATCTTCAGCGACGAAGTTTACATCGCGAAGATTCGAGAAGACCTCGGTGGCGATCTAATCGTCGAAGAAGTGCTGGTTGACGACGGCGACGACGGATCGGAAAACACGATCGAGAATCAACAGGCTCCCGACCAGGTAATCGTCAGCCCGGACGGCACCCGCGTTTACGTTGCGGCGTCGGATTCCGATGCTCTGGTTGTTTATGGTCGCGACCGAGTGACGGGCGATCTGACATTTATCGAATCGCTCGCCAATCTTGGAATGGACGCATTCAGTAATACGATTACCGGGCTCGACGGAGCCAGCAATGTCATCGTTTCAGCCGACGGCCGTTACGTCTACGTGGCCAGCGAACTGGATCAGACGATCGCTTTCTTCGTGAAGCACGAAGGCGATAATCAACTGACTTTTATTTCGTCGACAGTCTTCGACGTCGCCGGAAATCCCGTCAACATCGCTCTGCCTTCAGACATGGCGTTTATTCCAGACGGTTCGGTATTGATGGTTACGTCTGAAACCGGCAACCGCGTCGATTTCTTCGAAGTCGGCGGATCTGGCGATCTTGTTTTCCAGGGCTCTCTCGTTGACGGCGGTCGAGACTCCGGGATGACGACGATTGACGGACTTGCAGGCGCATCATCGATTGCGGTGTCACCCGACGGCCGGCACATGTACGTCACCGGGGCGATGGATAACGCCATCGCTGTCTTCAGCAAGCCTGACGACGGCCCTGAGCTGATGGGTTTCGGGTTACCTCTCTTCGTTCAGAAACTGGCTAACCTCGATATGGATGCCTCACCGGCGATGAATGTGGTTTCTTGTCTGGGCGGAGCGTCGTCCGTCGAAGTCAGCCCCGACGGAATGCACGTCTACGTGACCGGCGAGACGGATAATTCGATCGCCGTCTTCTCCCGAGATTCAAACACCGGCGAGCTGACATTCGTCGAAAGCCTCACCGACAGCGGCCTGGACTCGATGAGCAACACTGTCGAAAACCTGCTCGCTCCAGTGTCCGTTTCAATCAGCCCGGGAGGCATGACTGTTTATGTGGCGGCATCCGGAAGCAACGCAGTAACCGTCTTCGAACGAGACTTCGGCAGCGGAGCGCTCACCTTCAGTGAAACGTTGGCTTCGGGCGACGCTGACGGCGCCGGCACAACGGTTGCCGGAGTGAGTAATGTTTCCAGCGTCTTTGCCAGCGTCGACGGTCTGCACGTTTACGCATCGGGAACCGGTGACGACGCGATCGTCCGGTTTAATGTGCCAAGACTTCTTGACGTGTCGACAGATGGAGAGGCGGCTCTGTCGATCACAACGTCCGATGCCGATGACATGATTTCATTCGACATCGTCGGACAACCGGCGAGCTTGACGATTGATACCGGCGGACCCGACGACGACGACTCGGTCGTGATCCACGGAACGAGCGACGACGAAACAGTCAGCGTGAACGGCGGAACGGTGACGTTTGAGGCTTCAACATTCTCCCTGGCAAATGTTGAAGAGTTGGACCTCTTCCTTGGCGACGGCGACGACACCGTCAACGTGACAGCTGCTTCCTCCGGGCCGGATTTCTTAAGCGTCGATGGAGGCACGCAAACTGGCAGCGACGTGCTGAATGTGGATGCTCAGACGGCACAGGTGATTGATAGCGGATCGAACATCTCGTTTACTGGTGGACTGAATCCTGTCAGCTATAGCGACTTCGAAACGGTCGCTATCACAAACGCGACACCTACCATTGATGATGACTCGTTCGTGATCGCCGAAGACGCCGCAGTCGGAACGACTGTTGGTACGCCAGTAGCATCCGACCCGGAAGCTGGCGAGAGCCTGACCTGGAGCATCCTTTCCGGAAACACAGGCGGCGCATTTACGATTAGTGCTTCGACTGGCGAAATCACGGTCAACGCCGAACTCGACTTCGAAGTTCTCACTTCCTACTCGCTGATCATCCAGGTCGAAGACAACCAGATGCTCAACGACACGGCGACGATCACCGTCAATCTGACCGACGTCGAGCCAACAGTCAGTGACCAATCTTTCGACATCGACGAAACCGCTGGCGATACCGACTCGGTTGGTACCGTTTCTTTAGACGCGGGGGACCAGAATTCGGTCACGTACCAGTTCGTCGGTGAAAGTGGCGGATTCCCGTTTACGATCGACTCGAACACCGGCGAAATCACAGTCGACGACAGTTCGTTTCTCGACTTCGAGCAGCAACCATCGTACATCCTGAACGTCGAAGTGACCGACGATGGCGGGACCACCATCGACACGGCAGACATCACGATCGACCTTAACGATATCTCGCCTTCGATCAGCGGCCAGTCACTCGCCGTGGCCGAGAATGCTTCGAACGGCGTGTCTCTCGGAACGGTGTCGCTCGACGCTGGCGACGATGATTCCATCTCGTTCAACATTGACGCTGGCAACACAGGCAATGCCTTTGCGATCGATTCGTTCAGCGGCGAAATCACTGTCAACGACACAACGGCGATCGATTTTGAAGCGTCGCCAGTATTCGGCTTGACCGTGTCCGTCATCGACGACACGGGGAACAGCAGCTCGGCCACCGTGACGATCAACGTCTCGGACATTGAACCAGCGATCTCCAATCAGTCATTCAGCGTCGCCGAGAACACGTCGAACGGAACGTTTGTCGGGACAGTCGCTCTCGACGCCGGCGATGTGAACTCCATCGGGTACTCGATCACCGCGGGAAACACGAGCGGTGCTTTTGCGATTAACAGTTCGACAGGCGCGATCACCGTCGCCAACACAACAGCCGTCGATTTTGAATCGGCGACTTCATTCGCTCTGATCGTCACTGTCTCTGATGACGGCGGGACGACGACCGACTCGGCGACCGTCACAGTTAATATCAATGATGTGAACGAAGCGCCGATTCTGGATCCAATCGGTAATCGAATCGCGATCGTTGACGAGGTGCTGGCCTTTACCGTCACGGCGACGGACCCGGACTCGCCACCCGCACCGCTGACATTCAGCCTTGGCAGTGGTGCCCCGGCCGGAGCCACCATCACCACCGGCGGCAACTTTACATTTACCCCGACGTCAGTCCAGGATGGCATGACGTTCCCAGTAACGATCATCGTGACCGAGGGTAACGGCGGAGCTTTGACGGCCTCGGAAACGATCATGATTTCTGCTTCGAGCGTCGCACTGGACTTCGGCGACGCTCCATCCAGCTTCAAGACTCTGCTGGCGAATGACGGTCCGCGTCACGTTATCGGATCGTTGTTCCTGGGGACCGCGGTCGCCGCTGAGCCTGATGGGCAACCCGGCCTTTCGGCCCTGGGCGACGATAGTAACAGCACTGGTCAGAACGGAATCGTCGACGACGAAGACGGAATCACATTCCTGTCGGCACTCGGCGTGGGCACGACTCGCCAGTTTCGGGTCCGAGCATCAGAAGCCGGTTTTCTGGACGTGTGGATCGACTTCAACCGCGACGGAGTCTTCACTGCTGGTGAGAATCTGAGTTCCGGGTCAGCGGTCATCGACGACGGAGGGGCCAGCGGTTTCGACGGTGGGGCCAGCAGTTTCGAGGGAGGAGCCAGCAGCTTCGGCGGCAACATTTCAGGCTCGTTCAACATTAGCACGGGAATCGCCGTCCCTGCTGGATTCAGTACGGTCAGTTTTGACATTCCGAACACGGCGATCGCGGGAGCATCCATCGCCAGATTCCGGCTCAGCAGCACGGGTGGTCTGTCACCAACAGGCCTGGCGGGCGACGGCGAAGTTGAGGACTACTTAATTAACATCGCCGCACCACCTGTCGGAAATTCCAACTCGATCGAACAGGCACTTAATACGGCGGTCGATGGATTCTTCAACGCGTTTCCAGACGAACTGAACGATCCGGATCCAAATATCACGGGCAACGAATTGCCGCTGGCTGTCCAGGCAGAAAACGGTGCGCGAGCCGAACGTCGCAATGGGGCTCCGCCGCTCAACCAGACAGACCCGGCGCTCAGGACGGTCATTCAGGCAATCAACGACGCCGTCGCACGACTCGAACAGGATCGGGGCGCGAATGAAAACATCCTCGTCGTGGCGACTCATCCTGTCGACTTCCTGCTGACTGACACGCAGGGACGAACGGTTGGATTCACGCAGGCAGCGGGCAACGTCAACGAAATCGGTGCCGACGCAACATTCACGGGAGACGGTGTCGTCGAGTTGCTGACAATTCGCAATGCCGATCCCGGCGAGTACGGACTGCAACTGGTGGGTGTTGGTGGCGTCTTCCGCGGAGGCTCAAGTCTGATTACGCCGGCCGGGACGCAGCGGATTACTTTCCAGGGAAGCCTTGCTCAGAATGACGAAGTTCAACTCGCACTGACTTACCAGGAAGGTCTGGCGAGTTTCCCGATACGGACGGATCTGGAAATGGTCGACTTTTCTGAGATCGCAGATTTCGTCGCGCAGATTCCAACCGCGGATAGTAACGCAAAGACTCTGGCCGCTGGTGCTACCGAGGCTCTGGCCAGCATCGCGATGGACCGGCTCGACGGTTCGTTGTTCAGGAAGAAGGACGACGACGAGGCCGCGCTGGCGAGACTGCTCGAACGAATCAGCGAGACTCAAAAAGAACTGCTCGACGCAATTAAGACGTCGCTCGATGAAGACGAACTGGAGAGTCTGAAGCTCGTCTTCGGCGACGATGCCGAAAGTGAGGACAGTATCGAAGCGATCGCGCGAGTGCTGCTGGAAACGCTGAGCGGTCCGCTGGCCTCTGCCCCTCGGCAGGTGAAAGAACTTTCGGGAACGTTGCAGCGATTACTGGATCAACTGAAAGAACAGCGTGAGAAACAGCAGAAGGAACAGGGCAATCAACCGGCGCCGAGCTCAAACGATCCCAAGGGAGCGGCCAAACCGGACGCAGACGACAAGCGAACCAGCCAGTATTCACCTGTTCGAAAGTCGGCGACGGTTGTGAACTCGTCCAATGTCGCCAGCAGCGACGACGTCTCTTCACGGCGCAACGACGACACGTCCGTCGAGTAGCCTGGAACGAGATCCCGCTTACTTAGCCCGCAGATCGAAGCACGCTGCTTCTTTGCCGTTGCGGACAAACAGGTGACCGTTCCAGACGACAGGGTGGTTCCAGGATTTTCCTTCGATGGCCTGGAAGTGGTGCAGTTCGATGTGCTTCTCGGGCGTTGCCGACACGAAGACGACTTCGCTGCTTTCGGCCTGGACGATCAGGACGTCGCCACAAAGCAGAATCTGGCCGAACCCGTAGCGGCCGCGTTTCCATTCCGGCTTTCCGGTTTTCAGATCAACGCAGGTAAGAATGCCTTCGTCGAGACCGTAGACGTAATCGCCTTTCCGAACCGGAGCGTTGAACTTGAGCTTCAGCCGTTTGGATTCCCAATCGGAAGCGACCTTCCAGGTTTCACCATCAAACGTGAAGCGAAGCAACGCGCTGCCGATTGCGTAGCCACAGCTGATCATAATGGACGACTCGTCGACGAGCGTCGGGATGGCGGCGTTAACCTTCGGCCCGTTCTCCCACTTGAAACTCCAGAGCTCTTTTCCCGTTTGCAGATCGTGGCCGACTGGTCCATTGCCGCCAAAAATGATGACCTGCTCTTTGCCGTGCAGCGTCGCCAGCGATGGAGCGGTGTACGCAGCAGGATAGTTGCCGGCAGCCCAGATCTGGTCGCCCGTTTCTTTGTGATAAGCAACGACGCTGTGGTCTTTCCGGCCACCCGGATTGACGATGACTTTATCACCAACGACCAGCGGCGAACCGGACATCGCCCATTCCAGATTTTCCGCCTCTGCATCGGCAATGATATTTTTCGACCAGACTTTCTCACCGGTCAGCGCGTTGAGACAGTTGAGCTGCCCCGTCGCTCCCAGTGAATAGACGAGCTGCCCGTTCACCGTTGGCGTTGCTCGCGGACCGGGTCCACCGAGCGTTTCTTCAAAGCGAATGGCGTCTTCGTGAACCCAGATTTGATCGCCGGTTTCCGGGTCGTACGCGACAACGCATTCCTGCTCGCCGCGTTGTTCCTGAGTAAGAAGGTAGGCCTTCCTTTGCCCAGGTTCGTCAGGATTGAGTGACGGCAGATTCGCTTCGGCCACGGAAAAGGACGACCAGCCTTCGCCGACCGGATGCCGCCAGATTTCCTGGGGAGTGCGTGACCAGTCGACGTCGACAGGCACGTCCCGCACGACTCCGTCGCGAGCCGGGCCGCGATACTCGCCCCATGTCTGAGTTTCAGCGATCACCCATTCAGCCGCGACAGGTTTTGGCGTCTGTTGTGTCTTGACGAACTTCGCCAGCCGAGCCTCGTTTGTCGGCTCGGACCGTCTTTCGAAGCGAGGGATCATGTCCCCCTCGAAACCGTCGAACCGGTACTGCGAACAAAAGAGCAGAACGACCGACGCCACAGCTCCAACGCCCAGAAATCTGGTCGTCGCGTCAATGCCGCTGAAGAAAATCCACCAGATCAGTAGAAAGAACGGGGTTCCAGAAACGATCGGCAGCGAAAACATCACCTGGTGAGTTCTGTCCTGCCCGATCACGTTCCAGGTGAGCAGCTCAGCAGCGATACCCACCAGCAGGATCCCGAGTCCCCAGCCCCATCGAAATCGATACTCCTTCGGCTGCGGAGCGGATTTTTGAGTGACGTCAGGTGTCGATACAAAAAGCTGATCGACTTCGCCGGGATCCGGAAATTCTTCCGACATGTCTTCACTCCGTTGCTGCGATCGTCGATTCCGGGATGCGGGTTGGCCTTCGGCTACCGAAACAGATCAACGTACCACTTCATGATGCTCGAAAACGGTTGGATGTTGCTCTTAACCAGCAACACGACCGGAGCATAGATGACCTCGACCGCCTTCTGAAAGGCGCCGACTTTCAGCACGTTGTGAATGCCCGCGACCGGCCCGGCAGACAGCAGATAAAACGCCAGAAACCCGCACACACACAAAGCCGTCGCCGCCATTTTCTGCCGCCGCGACGGTGGCTCAGCCGCAGTCTCAGCCGCAGACGCAACCGCAGTCTCAACCGCAGTCTCAACCGCAGTCTCAACTGTCGCGGCCCTGGACTCACTCGCGGACTCGGCGTCCGGAACTTTACGGTTCGATTCAGAAGGGCTGGTAACGGTCATGTGTGGACCTCGACGAGACTACCTGAGAATTCAACCAGACCAAACGGACCCGCCCGGCAAGTCGCGCCGCCAGTCGCCGGAGCGTCTTCCTCGACCATACCCAGACCAGCACCGTTCAGTTTCGCGAGCATTCTACCCTGCAGACTGATGGTCGCCAGCAGGTCTCTCTGAATTGCCAACAGGTTTTTGTGGCGCAAACGACAAACATCCACGGCAACTGGATCATCGTATTCCCAGTCCCAGCACGATGCTCATGTGCCATCGGCCCGCGGCTGGGCATGCCGGAGATGAATACGATTTTCTCCTTCTCATCAGCACGTACTTAACCGAGAAACGAAACAACAAGCGGAAACGTAGAGCAGAGTTTCGAATTCATCATTTACTCGCTGACGATGGAGACTTTGTTCCAGTAGGCCCATTCGCTGCTCCAGTTGTTCGGACGGTTTTCGATCGACAACTGAATCTGCTGGCCGGCGAATTCAGTCAGATCAACGCTGATGTCCAGCCATTCGTCTTTCGAAACGGAACTCGATCCGACGATCTGATCCTTCAGAACTTTTCCTGACGCCAAAACTCGAAGCTGCCAGTCGCCGTGCGGATGATGACTGACTCGTAACTGAAGAGTCGTCTTCTGGCCGTCAGGAATCTTCAACGAACGGACCAGGCTGCTGGGCGTTTGGCGGTCCAGAGGATGAGTTTGAACGGCCGCCGCATTGCGGAAGACTTCGTGATGAACGACTCCGCCTTCTCCCACATTCTGAACGGTAAACCCGGGAGCCACTTTCTGGATGGTCCACTGCCAGTTCGGATCCTGTTTCGCTGGTTGTTCCTGCCTGGCGGCCACCCGCGCGTCTCCACTGACCAGGCGACGGGCGACGAATTCCTGGAGTGCCGGAATCTTCCCGCCGACAGCCAGCTTCAATGATTCGGCGGGATGCTGAGGAACCATCGGCTCCAGCCCGAACCAGTACATGCGTGGGAGGTTGTTATCGCTGATGTCTTCGCCGTGCGAAGCGAGGCCTTCCAGGATCGGCCAGCGATCGACAAACGGCAATCGCTGCACGGCCGAAGCAAGATATAGGCGTACGATCGGCGACGTGTCGCTCTTCGCCATCGATGCAAACTGGTCGAGCGTCTGTTCGTCGATCGGAGATTTCCTGACGTCGCTGGCATCCTGAAACGCGTTGGCCTTGCTGGCGTCGCAGAGAAACTGGATCGCCCAGCCTCGGACATACTCGTCCGAGTGCCCAAGCAGTGATGCCAGGCGATCGTGATCCAGTCCGTCGGTGACCTGGAGCGCCCACAGTGCTCGGAGCCGTTTCGGAGAAGTCGCTGCCGCCTTAAACAAGTCGTTTAATTGGGAATGAGCCGCCGGCTTGTCCAGCTTGCCACTCGCCGCGCGAGACTGCAGCAGCGTTCGAGCGTGGCGGACGTACCAGTCGTTCGAATGAGTCTGCAGTTCGACCAGTTGACTATCGGACATTGCTCCGAGATTGGGCCGAGCCACCGGTTTCGCACCCTTCGGCATGATGCGATAGACGCGGCCGCTGTTGGGGAAGTTGACCGCGTTGCCGCACACGTCGTTGTCGTGCCAGTCGAGAATGTAGACGCCACCTTCGGGGCCGATTTCGACGCTGAAGCCGACCCAGGCCATATCGTTAGTCGGCATAAAATCGTCGCCGTGTTTTCCGATAAAGCTCGACCCATTTCGAACCATCACGTCGGTTAGAACGGCGTGTTCATGAATGTTGCACATGAAGAGCCGGTTGCGGTACTGCTTCGGAAAAGTGTCCGCCAGATAGAATCTTGCTCCGCCGTGAGCTGACAAATGAGTGTGGTCGCGGATCGTCTTGATATCGTCGTAAATGTACGGGTTCACATGCGGCAGACTTTGCTTGTGGTAGACGCCGCCCTGGACAACATGGAATAAGTGAGGAATGACGCAGCACGTTGCGAATCCCTGGCCGTGATCGTCGAAGTCAAATCCCCACGGATTCGATAATCCGCGAGCAAAGACTTCGTACGTCTTACGAGTCGGGTGGTAACGCCAGATGCCGCCGTCGATGAACTGTCGTTTGGAATCATCGTCGCCCGGTTTACCGACCTGCGACTGCGTGAAGACTCCGTGGCAACCGTAAAGCCAGCCGTCGGGGCCCCAGATGAAACTGTTCAGCGTTTCGTGGCGATCATTGATGCCCCATCCGTCAAGCAGAATCTGCGGCGGGCCGTCCGGCTTGTCGTCTCCGTCGGCGTCCGGAATGAATGTCAGATTCGGAGGCGATCCGACAAACACTCCACCAAAGCCGCGCGCCAACCCGGACGTGAAAGTCAGCTTGTCGGTGAACGTCTTCTTCTTATCAAAAACTCCGTCGCCGTCAGTGTCTTCCAGAATCTGAATCCGACTGACCGGATCGTCGGTGTGCTGACGACGCGTCTGATAGTTGAAGTTCTCGGCAATCCACATGCGGCCGCGGTCGTCGAAGCAGAATCCGATGGGTTCCGCGATGTCCGGTTCTGACGCGAACACTGAGACTTCAAAGCCGTCCGGGATCGACATCTTCGCGACGGCTTCGTGCGGTTTCAGAAACGGAGCGTCGCTCACCTTGTGTTGTGTTTTAGGAAGCTGATTTCGAGATTCCTGCGCAACGACTGTCGAAACGGTCAACAACAGTAGCGTTGTCAGAAAATATCGCCGGGCCTTTGTCATGCGAACGTGTTTGAGTATCCGGGTCATTGTGCCATCTCCACTTGTTCCGTCGTTCTCAGATACTTGATCAGGTCGGCCACTTCCTGTTGTTTCATCTTGTCGAGCTGCCCTTCTGGCATCATCGACTTGTCCGAAATCCTGCGGACGTCAATGTCCTCTTTGAGGATGACAACCCGCGGCTGTTCGACCGTCTTCAGAATGACGCGAGTTCCGTCTTCTTCGGCGATCACACCGTTAAGCACTCGACCTTCGGCGGTGATGATCGAAACCATTTTGTAGCCAGCCGGAACGTCGTAACTCGGGTCGACACTGTTTAAGAGGATGTAGTCAAGGTTCGCTCGATTCGATCCTGTCAGGTCCGGGCCGATCTTTGCGCCGTCTCCATAGAGAAGATGGCACGATGCGCACGTCTTCTTGAAAATCGCACGGCCGCGCGATGCGTCGGCGTCAGCAATCCTGGATGCCGTCAGCAGTTTCTTGTACTTCGCGATCAGCTTCTCACGATCCTGAGCAACCGGCCGCACCTTGCCGAAGACGTTCGCGAATTGCTCGCCGAGAAGACTGTTCAAAGAACGTGCAACGTGAGCCGGGATTTCGTCCCTCGCGACTTTCTTCTGCTGAACGGCGGCCAACAATTCCTGAGCGTAACTTTTTCGCGTTGCCAGTGTCTCGACAACGGCCCGCTTGAGTTCCGGGTTCATCTTCTGATACCGACTCAACAGCACAGCCGGAGCGGTCGCGTTTTCAACCATTGCATAACCACGTACGGCGTCGAGTGCTAAAGCTGGCTCATCCAGCAACGACTCTAACAGCGACGAGGCTTCGCGATTCTGTTGAGTCAGCAGTGACCGCAACGCCGTCTGGCGAACACCTGGCTCCGCTGCCGAATCCTTCAAGACAGCAAGTGCTCGTTGCACCGCCGCACGATCACCAAAGATCTGCGAAAGCTGAGTCGACAGGTCTCGCACGCCGGCATCGTCACTTTTTGCGAGCCTCGCACTTAACTCGCTCCAGCCGTTGGGAGCCGTGACGTTGCGCCGCCCCTCGAGCCCACGCAGCATCCCTCTTAATAGTGCTGTGCGAATTCCCGCATCGTCATTCGCTTCGACGGTTTCCACCAGCAAAGCAAGCGACTCAGCCTCGTCAATCGCCATGACGGACTGCGAGGTGCAATAACTGACCAGGGCGACCGCCGCAGCGAACAGTAAAAGGGAACGCGGAGGCCGCAAACGCCTCACCAACTGAGCAACGCTGCACATGGTCGATGCCTCGCCTGAATTCGGAGAGAAACTGGAAGCTTCGCATTCTGGCGATCACTCCTCAGTCACTCCACCCAAACGCAGAACTTAAGACGGTAGACCGATGGTAATGAGATTCGGCCCCGTTTCGGTCGTCTTACCGACCAGGCACCAGAGGCACGACGATGGTGCGTGGTCAGAGTCCTGGGAACAAACCCGGCTCGGGAGTTTCGACTTCCGGGACCGTGTGCAGGATTTGACGGATCTCGTCACGAGTCGGGAGCGGCGGTTCATCCACGATGCCAGCGGCTCCGAACGAGTACCAGGTCAAGCCAGTCAACGTGATCCATGTAAAAGCGTTGGCCGAAAAACTCTTCCCGAAGAACTTCACCGCGCTGCCGGCAAACTGGTTGAGTTCCAGCTTGAGACCGTTCCATTGAACGGCGTAGATCTCGTCGAGAATAAGATGCGAGAGGAATCCCAGAGCAATTCCGACAGCCATCAGAAGTCGAACGGTGTTGGAGTCGCTGCGGTAAGTCAGGAAGACAACTTCAGCAGCAATGAGCATTGCCGGCACGCTGTGAAACATCCCGCGATGCACAGACAGTTTTGACAGCAGCCACGTACCGCCGAAGCGGATCGTCAGGTAGCTGACGACTGCCAGCAAAAGAACGGTCTCCATGTCGCCGCCGAGTTTTCTCAACTCATCGGCAAACGCCATTGGCACGAGCGCCGCGGTCACTCCGAAGAGTTCGCGAATCGGCCGCCCGGAACTCGAATCAAGATCCGGCAACATGCATCCGAGCGTTGTCAGATATCCGACCAGCATGCCCTGGACCGGGGTAAAACCCAGCCCAACCGTCGCCGTCAGCCCCGTCGCGACACCAATTCCGCCACTCACGCTGATGTGCTGCTTGAA
>CALDJX010000675.1 GCA_937899075.1 uncultured Planctomyces sp.
TTAGCAAGCCTGTTGAAGACCGTCTGTCTGCTGGGAGAAGACTCCCATTTCCACTGCGGTGGTACCAGCGGCAGTCGGATATTCGAGACACAAGTTTTAGTTTTCTGGAGTTAGAGTAATGTCCGAAGAAGCAGCAGTTGCCGAATTCAGCGATGGCACAAAAGACCTGGGTGACAAGATTGTCGCACTGACCCTTCTCGAAGCTAAGTCACTGGCTGACTATCTCGAGCAGGTCCACGGAATTAAACCAGCCGGCGGGGCAGTCATGATGGGCGCAGCCCCAAGTGATGGTGATGCCGCCGCAGTCGAAGAAAAGACTGAATTTGACGTCGTTCTGACCGGCTTCGGCGACAACAAGATCGCCGTGATTAAGGTCGTCCGAGCGGCAACAGGTCTCGGCCTGAAGGAAGCCAAAGAAGTCGTCGAAAGCGCTCCAAAGGCACTTAAAGAAGGCGTCTCGAAAGAAGATGCCGAAAAGCTGAAAGAAGAAGTTGAAGGCGCAGGCGGGACCGTCGAAATCAAGTAGGCAATGTCCTGCTTTGGTTTCGAGCCGTTTGAAGGCTGACCGACCATTGAGGCGGCTGGCGTTGAAAAAACGTTAGTGGCTTGGTGGCGTTGGCGAATGGCTATTCATGCTTTGGGCGACTGTCAGAACCACTCATTCAGGTCAGGATGCAATTCGTTGCACTCTGATCTGATGGTTTGGTTTGATGTCTGGGTGGTGGTTTCGGCTTTCGGAGTGGCTCGCATTCTTGGCGATCGCTCGACGGGAATTCGTTCCACGTTTTTGATGTATCTGGCGAGTTTTGTCGCGCGGGGTAATATTGGTCCCCGCAGGGGTGCAGATTGTGTTCCGATGGCGCATAATCCGAGCCCAACGTTGACCTCGCGGAGCTTTCGCCTGCAGAACGCTCTTGCTATGGCTGTCTTTCAGTATCCAGCTACGAACGGATTTCCGCCGTGCTTAAGTGCCATCCGGCTCTGGCTTACGAACTGATTGACGTTGTGTCCCGTTGTTGTGTCTCGCTTTTGGAACTACATACGGTGACCCCGCTTCGAGCTGTTTTCGCCCCTGCCTTTATGGATGACATGGCTCTGCGTGCTCGAAGTTTTCAGCCAGACTGCAGGTATCGCTTCCGACCTGCAATGAATTGTGACCTCATCCTTTCATCTGACGGATAGTTGACATATGCCGATTCCTTCGAAGCGAACTGTTGTAGCTGACGACGTCCGGGTAATGGGGTCGCTTGAATGCTCACAGCCGATTGAAACGCTGACTCAACTGCAGAACGACTCGTATGATCGATTTCTGCAAAAGGATCTGTCGTCGCGAGAACGGACCAGTGTTGGCTTGGAGGCAATTCTCCGTGAGATCTTTCCGATCGAAAGCTACGACGGGCAGTACTCCTTGGAGTACGTTCGTTACGAACTCGGCAAGCCTCGCTATACCCCGGTTGAATGTCGCCAGCTTCGCCTGACATTCGGTCGCCCGTTTCGGGTGCTTTTGCGACTGAATAAAGAGCAGCCAATCGAAGAAGAGGTTTACCTCGGCGACATGCCGATCATGCTCGGCGGCGGTGAGTTCATCATCAATGGTGCCGAACGTGTTGTCGTGAGTCAGTTGCACAGATCTCCTGGTGTCGACTTCGTCCTCGCTTCGGAGCCAGGCGAGCGTAAAGCCTACTCGTGTCGAGTTATTCCTGAGCGAGGAAGCTGGATCGAGCTGAACCCAACAAAGAAGGATGGTCTGGCTGTTCGGATCGACCAGAGCGGGAAGTTCGCAGCCACGACCCTTCTCCGGGCAATGGGGCAGGAGTTTTCGTCCAACACACAGCTGGCAAAGTTGTTCTACGACGTCAGCGACCAGAAAGTTACGGAAAAGCTTGAGAAGAAAACCGTCGCTGATGATGTGATTTTTCCGGGCGGGCACGAACAGTGCGGCGAGATTATTATCGAGTTTGGTGAAATTCTTACCGCCGAACATCTTGTCAAAATTAAAGACGCCAAGATTAAAACAATCAGCGTCATTGACGAAGTTAACGACCAGCTGATCCTCAACACGATTCGCGAAGACGTCACTTCCAGTCACGAAGAAGCGTTGCTCAGGATTTACCAGAGGCTTCGACCTGGTAATCCGCCAGCTCTCGACAAAGCGATTGACCTGTTTCGGGATCGATTCTTTGACCTGAATCGCTACCGACTCGGCACTGTTGGTCGCTTCCGCATCAATCGGAAGTTCCAGCAGTCTGTTTCTGAAGACGAGATGACGCTGGCCTCGGAAGACTACGTCAACGCAGTTCGGTATTTGATCCGCCTTCGGACTAACGATCCAACGGCTTACGTCGACGACATCGACAACCTCGGTAATCGACGACTGCGAACGATTGACGAATTGGCTGCTGACGAGATTCGCAAAGGCTTCCTGAAGCTCCGCAGGACCGTTCAGGAACGAATGAGCCTGAAGGACGTCGAGGAGATGACGCCTCGAACGCTCGTTAATCCGAAAAGTGTTTCGGCCGCAATCGAATACTTCTTCGGAAGAAGCGAGCTGTCCCAGGTTGTCGACCAGACGAATCCGCTGTCGATGTTGACTCACGAACGCCGTCTCAGTGCATTAGGGCCAGGTGGTCTTAACCGTAAGCGAGCCGGCTTCGAAGTTCGTGACGTTCACATTTCTCACTACGGTCGAATTTGCCCGATCGAAACTCCTGAAGGCACGAACATCGGCCTGATCTCCAGTTTGGGTATCTTTGCGCAGGTTGATGACTACGGTTTTCTGATCACCCCTTACCGTAAGATTGTGAATGGCAAACTGAGCGACGAGATCGATTACCTTCGCGCCGACGAAGAGTCTGAGCACTACGTCATTCCTGCCGACACGCCAGTTACAGACGGAAAGCTTGTTGAAGACCGAGTGCTCGCTCGGCACCGCAACGACGTGAAGTGGGTCGGCGTTGATCAAGCTGAGTACATTGATGTTTCTCCGGCTCAGATGGTTGGTGTGTCTGCGTGCTTGATTCCGTTTCTTGAGCACGACGATGCAAACCGCGCACTCATGGGCTCCAACATGCAACGACAGGCAGTGCCTCTGCTGATAGCAGAGAAGCCTGTCGTCGGAACTGGAATGGAGCCGATTGTTGCCCGTCATTCAGGAATGCTTATCCAGGCTGAAAAGGCTGGGAAGGTCACCTACGTTGACGGAACGGTCGTCGAAGTTGATGGGAAGCGTTACCCGCTTCGCAAATTCACTGGCCTCAACGAGCGGACGTGCCTCAATCAGAAGCCGATCGTCAGTATCGGCGACAAGGTTAAAAAGGGGCAGCTGCTGGTCGACAGTGCGGCCACGCAAGACGGCGAACTGGCTCTTGGGCGAAACGTGCTCGTCGGTTTCATGTCGTGGAACGGCTACAACTTTGAAGACGCGATCATCCTTTCCGAACGTCTCGTCAAAGAGGATGTCTACACGTCAATTCATATTGACGAATTCGATGTAGAGATTCGCGAGACGAAACTCGGTCGTGAAGAGTTCACACGTGACATCCCTAATGTGAGCGAAAAAGCACTGCGTAATCTCGACGAGAGTGGCATTGTCAGTGTCGGAACGCGAGTCTCGCCCGGTGACATTCTCGTTGGAAAGGTGTCTCCAAAAGCGAAGTCGGAACTGACGCCGGAAGAGAAGTTGCTGCACGCAATCTTTGGTCGCGCCGGCGAAGACGTGAAGAACGAATCGCTCGAAGTCCCCAGCGGCGTCGAAGGAATCGTCATTCACACCGAGAAGTTCTCTCGTAAAATGAGCCTGTCGGAGTCCGAGAAGAAGCAACTCGACGACCAGGTTGCGGAAACTGAAAAAACTGGAAACGACGCTGTCGCGACGGCGTTCCATGTTTTCCTCAAGGACTTCGAAAAAGCTCTTGGCGAAGTTGTCAAAGACGAAGAAGGAGTCGCGATCGCGAAGAGTTCCGATAACGGCCAGATCGCAGGCTTCGCTTCGAAGTTCATGAGCTGGTTCGACAAACTGGAGCTGCGAAGTCCGCAGAAGCTTTCGGAATGCCGCAAAGTCATCAAAGACTCATTCGGGACCGTCGAAGAAGCCATCGACGCGCGGGATCACGCAGTCAACAGTCTGAAGCGAGGTGACGAACTTCAGAACGGCGTGCTGCAGATGATCAAAGTCTATGTGGCATCGAAGCGGCAGATTTCTGTCGGCGACAAGATGGCTGGTCGCCACGGAAACAAAGGGGTCATTTCCAAAGTTCTGCCAGTTGAAGACATGCCATACCTTGAGGACGGTACGCCTCTCGACATCCTGCTGAACCCGCTTGGTGTTCCAAGTCGTATGAACGTCGGGCAGATTCTGGAAACACATCTTGGCTGGGCGGCAGCCAAATTGGGCTTCCGTTGCTACTGCCCAGTCTTCGACGGGCCAGACGAGTCGTTGATTAACGAACTGCTGAAAGAAGCCGGGCTTCCGGAAGACGGGAAGGCTGTTCTGCACGACGGGCGAACCGGCGAGCAGCTCGAACAGAAAGTAACCGTTGGCTATATCTACATGCTCAAACTGCATCATCTTGTTGACGACAAGATTCATGCACGAGCAACCGGGCCATACTCTTTGATCACGCAGCAGCCACTGGGCGGGAAGGCTCGCTTCGGTGGTCAGCGATTCGGAGAAATGGAAGTGTGGGCTCTGGAAGCTTACGGGGCAGCCTACATTCTGCAGGAATTGCTCACCGTCAAGAGCGATGATGTAGAGGGCCGAACCAAAATCTACGAGTCAATGGTCAAGGGCGAAAACACTCTGGAAGCTGGAACACCTGCCAGCTTCGACGTCTTGACGAACGAAATCCGCGGTCTGGCTTTGAACCTCACACTCGAGAAAAATGCAGTCTGACGGGACTGCGTGATGGCGGACGCTCTCCTGTGTTCCGCCGGCCAGTTATCCACGACTGGTGATCGAGTGAGGTTACTGATTCAAAAACCCAACTGCTTCCTGTATGAGGTCTGGT
>CALDJX010000676.1 GCA_937899075.1 uncultured Planctomyces sp.
ATGGTGTTTCCGGAAGCGGACTGAATCTCAATGCGCTGGCTCTTGAGCAATTGCATCGTGAGCAGAGCCGAACCCATTTTGTGATCCCTGGTGTTTCCGAACACTTGTTGCCGAGCGGTGCTCGCGTGCTCGATTTTGGCGTTGAAACACCGGGGAGTTTGCGGGCAGGTCTTGTGTTGGCCCGCCTGTGCATGGCCGGGCTCGGTGACGTTTCGCTGACGCCGGGGCAGGTTGACGGTATCGGCGTTCCGACGGTGCAGGTGCAAACGGATCGTCCGGTCGAGGCGTGTCTGCTGAGTCAGTACGCCGGGTGGCGAGTTTCGGTCGATGATTATTTCGGGATGGGTTCCGGGCCGATGCGGGCGGCTGCGGCTCGAGAAGAATTGTTTGAGAAGCTGCCGTGGGATGAATCTCCCGAGGCGGTTGTTGGGGTTCTGGAAGCATGGTCTTTGCCGGGCGACAAGGTCGTTGAGTATCTCGCGGAACGTTGCGGTGTTGAGCCGAGTGGTGTGACGCTGGCCGTGGCTCCGACGGCCAGCCTGGCGGGAACGATTCAGGTGGTGGCGAGGTCAGTCGAAACTTCTCTGCACAAACTTTTCGAGTTGGGGTTTGATGTCCGGCGTATCGTTAGCGGGTTCGGAACGGCGCCGTTGCCACCGGTTGCGAAAGACGACCTCGCAGGAATTGGCCGAACGAACGATGCGATTCTTTACGGCGGCCGAGTCACGCTCTGGGTGACCGGCGACGATGAGTCTTTGGAAGAGATCGGGCCGAAGGTTCCGGCCTCCTCGGCCGGTGGTTATGGCCAGCCGTTCATCGATATCTTTCGCGAGGCCGATCACGACTTCTACAAGATCGACCCGATGCTCTTCAGCCCGGCCGAGATCGTCTTTCACAACATCGAAACCGGCAGCATGTTTTGCTTTGGTGAGATCGCACCGGCGATCCTGCGGAAATCATTCGGTGTCTGATCATATTTCGTCCGGTGTGCCACTGGCTCTGCCAGTGCTGTTTTTTTCCGTTTCTGTCTGGTTGCCCGATTCAGATGATCGTTGTCAGGAATGCACTGGCCGAGCCAGTGGCACACGATGCAGCTTCCTTGATGACGACCCGGAGCCCCGTTGGAGTTGCGTCGCGTGAGAATTGGAATTCTGGGCAACGAAGGAAGCTGGTACGGCGCTGACCTGTCTCGCGCTGCGGCTGAACGTGGCCATGATTGTGTTCGGGTCGAGTTCCCGCTGGTTGCTGCGTCCTGTGGTGAACCTGCATCTTCCGAACCGAAGATCGTCTCGAGCGCTGAGCATGATCTCACAACGTTCGATGCGATTATCGTTCGGACGATGCCGCCCGGTTCGCTGGAGCAGGTTGTCTTTCGCATGGACGTGCTCGCTCGTCTGGTGGTTGCGGGCGTGCAGGTTGTGAACTCGCCGAGGTCGATGGAGTGTGCCGTCGACAAGTTTCTGACGACGACGAAACTCGAAGCGGTCGGGTTACCCGTACCCGCGACAGTCACCTGTCAGGATTCGGAAACGGCGATGGACGCTTTCGATCGACTGGGCGGCGACGTTGTCGTCAAGCCGTTGTTCGGATCCGAAGGGCGGGGGATCTGTCGAGTCAGTGATCCTGATCTGGCTTTTCGTACATTTCGAACGTTGGAGCGAACCGGCGCGGTGCTGTATCTCCAGGAGTTTATTCGTCATCCCGGTTTCGACGTCCGCATTCTGATTCTGGACGGCCAGGTTCTGGGAGCGATGAAACGATTTTCCGAAAACGACTTTCGAACGAACGTCTCGCGTTCCGCTAAGACCGCAACGCACGAGCCGACCGCTGCGGAACTCGAAATGGCTCTTCAGGCGACCGAGGCGGTCGGAGCAAGAATCGCAGGCGTTGACTTACTTTACGACGCCGCTGGTCGGTGCTTCGTCATTGAGGTGAACGCCGTCCCCGGCTGGAGAGCCTTCTCAAGAACAAACGACATCGACGTCGCCGGTTGCCTGCTGGACAGCCTGCAATCATCCTGATTGTGGCATGGCCAGAATTTGTAACCTTCAACATTGGGCAGCGGCATCAAAGGTTGACGATTGCTCCGTTGTCCTGCGACGAGGCGACCAGAGCGTCGAGCACCTGCTGTGTTTTCAGAGCGATCTCGCCCCAATGCGGATCCGTCGTGCCGCTGAGTACCTGTTTGGAGAAATTACGGAACAGATTGGTTTCCTGCGCGGTGGGGTGGTTGTTGGCGTATTCGTTGACGGCGACTCGGGTGGTGTGTCGTTCCATGTTGAAGTGGCACTCGTTGACGCCGAAGTGATTGTTCGACACGTCGAACGCGACTTCAGGCCCCATAAACGGCAGTACGAAATCGTTGACTTGAAGATGGCCTTTCGAGCCGCTGACGTGAGCCCACTGTTGATGCTCGGTCAGGAAGGAGCAATAGAAGCTGGCTGTGACTCCGCCGTCGAAGAACAGCTCGCCCGAGAATTCCGTCGGTGTTGGTGCGGCGCTGCCGTCGCTTTGAATGCTGGAGAGGAGTCGCCCGCTGACAGATGTCGGCATCGCGTAGTTCATCACCCACAAAGTGAATCGAACGTTGTACCAGCCGAGGTCTCCGAGGCAGCCCATCGGTTCGAGCTGGCTGCTGACTCGGATGTTGCCTTCCAGAAATTCATCCGGTGCGCAGAAGCTGAAGCCAGTCGCGATGCGACGCAGATCGCCGATACTCGTTCCGTCGTTGAGTGCTTCGCGGATCGCGTGCAGTCGCTGGCTGTGCATGAACATGACGCCGTCCATGAACTGGACGTTGTTCCGGCTGCAGGCGGCGAGAATCTTCTGGACTTCGGCCGCGTCTAAACCGCAGGGTTTTTCGCAGACGACATGCTTGCCGGCTTCGGCCGCTCGGATCACCCATTCTGCTCGCATTCCAGTGGGCAGAGGAATGTAAAGGGCGTCAATGTCGTCCGCGGCGAGCATTTCTTCGTACGAGCCGATTGCTCGCGGAGCTGGCGAATGGGAAACGTCGCTTTGGCATTCGTTGATGTACTGTTGAGCTCGTTCAGCGCTGCGGCTGGCGACTGCGACCAGCGCGGCGTTTTCGGAGTTTCGGATCGAGTGCCAGTTTTTTCGGGCGATTCCGGCGGTTCCAAGGATGCCCCAGCGGCAGATCTGATCGCTCATCAATGTCGGTCCTGTGCGGTGTTTGAGATGTGTCTCGAATGAGGCTTCTCATTAACGCGTTGCACGGTCGGGTTTCAAGCGATCGGCTCAGGTTATTACCGCGGTGCTGCCTGTTTTACAGCCGCCGCCTGTTTCGCAGCAGCGAGCCGATTCGGATCGCTGTCCAGCCCGGAGATATACTCACGATACTGTCGGCTGAGTTCGGAATACGGGACCCCGGTGTAATAGTCCATCCCGCCGACTCGGAATCCGGGAGTGATCGGGCGATACAACGCGGCAAAGTGGTCGATCAGTGCATCTCGATAGATGCCTCGCTTGTAGTGCATGTAGAAGTGAACGACTCCCGACGCCTGACTGTACCGCTGGCTGATCTGCAAGGGAGCCTGGTAGGCGTTCTTGCTCAAGCTGGCGAATCGCTCGAGCGGTACGAAGAAACCGTCGTTAATCAGATTCTCTTTGGCGAAGTAAAAACGAACGTAATCCGGATTGCCAATCGAAACTCCGGTCTCCAACGGTCGGAAGGATTCGATGTAACAGGCGAATCCTTCGACGATCCAGAAGTGTTCGTTGTCGGCGATACGCCGCTGTTTTGGATCCAGCTCATAAAGAATCTGGTGAGTAGCTTCGTGGTAAACCGTTGACTCGATGTCGCTGTTCGGGTCGACGTAGAAGTACGAGATTCGTTCGTCCGGAGCATAGATTCCGTTCGAAATGGCAATCTGCGGATTCTTGCTGATCAGCTGTCGGACATACTCTTCTTTGTTTCGGTAGTAGTGAATGACGAATGGTTTGCGTCTCGCTCGTCGTGGTCGAGCCGCAGCGCCGAACAGGACTTTCAGTTGTGCCTGCGTGTTGAAGAACGCGGGAAACGCTCGCTGAAACCAGTCATGAAAGACTTCGAGTTTCTTCGCCAGAGCGACGCCCTCTTCAAGACCGACGTTCGTTTTCAGCAGATAGTTGTCCGTTTCGATTTGCCATGCGTTCGACCATTGTCGTCGCAGGTTCTCTTCCTGCTGTGCGGTGAGCCAGCGGTTTCGAAAGAAGCGGTCGCCGTTTTCGTAGCGTTCAACATGGGCGGTTGGTAGCCAGCCAAAACGTTCATGCCAAACGAACCTCTCACGCTGTTTCTTTGCCGCAAAAGGCGTAACCCACTGACTGCCGAACTGTTCGTACCCCAGGAGCGTGCGTGCTCGCCCGTAGTCCGAGTCGTACCAGAGGATTTCATGAATCAGTCGCCACGCTGCATGAGTGTTTCCCGCGTTAAGGACTCTCCTGGAAAGCAGGTAGAGATCCTTAGCCAGATCCTGCCGCAGTGACTGAAATTCGATCCGCCACAGCCGTTCGTTCTGCGGAAGCGAAAGCGGGATCTCGGACTGAACCGATTCCGGCAGCTTTCGGTCACTCAACGACGCCACATCGACAGGGACCTGCCACGGAAGCAGCTCGTCGACCGCATTCTGAAGATTTTTTGCCTGACAGTCGCTGATCAGTTTGGCGAGCGACTCCTGAAACGCAGCGACGTAATCATCGTGCTGAGTTGCGTACCGGTTTTCACCAGGGCCCGTCGATTGTGCGAAGGCCAGCGACCAGTCGATGGCGGTCAAAGAGCCGGTCAGGCAAATCGCAATCAGCAGCGAGCGTCTCAAAAATGACGGGTATTCAGTCAAGTCTGCGATCCCAATTCCTTACTCTGAGTGGCCCCATTCGCCGAATAAATATGTCTGGACGGCTTTCCCGATCAAGCTTGAACGGGTCTCAGGCCATTCCCGAGGTCACGGCCTGGCGATGAACGGGGGGGGCAATCGATCGATTGTGGATGAGAACTTTCGATTGTAGGCC
>CALDJX010000677.1 GCA_937899075.1 uncultured Planctomyces sp.
CCCGGACTACCAGACGAACTCGCATTCGCACATCGCGTAACTCGGCGATCGCGTGGGACGGTTCAACACGATTGGCACGAGTGGGTTCAGCACAAGGAAGACTACAGTTCAGATCACTACACCCTCGCGGTGGCTGCGTATTCGAAGTGGCAACGAAAGAGCGAGTCCACTCCATTCGCCATCGTCGTCAGGCTGGAAGACCTTGGAGGCACAGTGCAGGTCTACAACCACGTCGTAGCCGAACTTGACGTCCTGATTGAGCAGCAGATTGAAACCTGATTCCAACACCTGCAAAGTCTCTGGCGGGATCAACGCGTCAAAGGCTATGTCTGCTTCTCGAACAGGGTGTCGTGAACGCCGAAGCGGATTTTCGCCTCTTTCGCGGCGCAGTAGAGCACCGGGACGACCAGCATTGTCATGATTTCGATGATCATGCCGCCAAAGCTGGGGATGGCCATCGGGACCATGATGTCTGATCCTCGCCCGGTTGATGTCAACACGGGGATCAATGCCAGGATGGTTGTCGCCGTGGTCATCAGGCAGGGTCGTACTCGACGCAGGCCGCCTTCGATTGTGGCTTTCCGGGCATCCTCAATCGTGCCGAACAGCTTCGTCCGAAAGCTCTGATCGAGGTAGGTCGTGATGACCACGCCGTCGTCGCTGGCGATGCCGAACAGCGCGAGGAAGCCGACCCAGATCGCGACGCTCAGGTTGATTGGATGCACCTGGAACAGTGTCCGCATCTCGGTGCCGAAGACGGAGAAGTTCAGGAACCAGTCCTGACCATAAAGCCAGATCATTAGAAAGCCGCCGGCCCAGGCCACGATGATTCCAAAAAAGACCAGCGACGTAGTAATCACTTGCTTGAACTGGAAATAGAGGATTAGAAAGATCACGAAGAGCGCGAGTGGCAGTACCACCATCAGTGTCTTTTGTGAACGAATCTGATTCTCATAGTTCCCCGCAAACGTATAGCTCACGCCGGGTGGGACCACGAATTCACCACTGTCGATCTTTTCCTGCAGGAATCGCTGGCAGTCCTCGACCACATCGACCTCCGCGCGTCCGGACTGCATGTCAAACAGCACGTAGGCCAGTAGAAACGTGTCCTCGCTCTTGATGACCTGCGGACCACGCACGTAGTTGAAGTTCGCCAGTTGCGTCAGCGGTATCTGAGTTCCGTCCGGAGCTGGCACCAGAATGCGTTCGAGCTGCTCGGGCGAATCTCGCAACTCACGCAGGTAGCGAACACGGACCGGGTAACGCTCGCGGCCTTCTACAGTCGTCGTGATTCGCCGCCCGCCGATGGCGACTTCGATCACGTCCTGCACAGTGCGGATCATGATGCCGTAACGCGCGATCGCCTCGCGATCGATTTCGATTTCGATGTACGGTTTGCCCACTACACGGTCGGCGATCACCGCCGAAGCTTCCACACTGGGAACCTGCTTGAGCAACTGTTCCATCTGCAGCGCGACACGTTCGATCGTTTCAAGGTCCGGCCCTTTGACTTTTACTCCCATCGGAGCGCGCATGCCGCTCTGCAGCATGACGATGCGAGCGGCAATCGGCTGCAGCTTCGGAGCCGACGTCGCTCCTGGCACTTCGGCGGCGGCGACGATTTCCTTCCAGATATCGTCCGGTGTGCGAATGTGATCTCGCCAGACGCGGTAGGGGCGACCGTTTGCGTCGGGAATCAATTCACCACTCTCATCGCGGATATAGTCTCCCGCAATTTCGTCATAGCGGAAGTCGATGCGGTGCCCGTCGGCATCAACGAGATATTCCGACTTGTAGTTAATGATTGTTTCAATCATCGAAATCGGAGCCGGGTCCAGTGAGCTGTCCACTCGACCGATCTTGCCGACTGCCAGTTCGACTTCAGGAATCGCCATTAGAGCTTTGCCCTGGAAATGCAGGACATCCATTGCTTCGCCGATCGATGCGTGCGGCATCGTCGTGGGCATATACAGAAACGAGCCTTCATCCAGCGGCGGCATGAACTCTTTGCCCAGCCCCGGCAACTGATGTGTGAGCATCGACCACGGGCGACTCGTGCGAACTGTCGCGGGGTTGATCCCCACACCTTCTGCAGCGGCCGGAATAAAGCCAAACACTCGGTCAAACCCAAGCCATGCCGAGGCTCCCGCCAGGACAACCATTAAGGGCAGGCTCAGAAACAGCAGCTTGTGATTCAGGCACCACCTCAGCAGCGGCTCGTAAATCACGCGTTGGAACACCGTGAAGGCGAGCATCAATCCGCCGAACAGAACTCCCACGAAGATCAGGTTGCGAGCCAGCCCCACCTCGGGACCAAGTGGCAGCCAGTGGCGAGTGAGCAGCACCCCCACTACCAGGGCAGCAAGCCCGTTGGCCAGCCACGGACCGTACTCTCGCATGCGTTGTGGCAAGCGCTCGCCGGCAAGATGCCAGGCGCCCAACAGACACAGCAACACACCCACCCACCAGACCAGGACGAAACCAGCCACAATTCCCACACCGACCAGCGCGCACAGTAGCCACTGCTTCAATCGAGCTGACCGGACGCGGCCTGTAAACAGCAGGTGGGCTGCCGGAGGAATAATTGTCAACGCGACAATGACAGCCGACAGCAGTGCAAAAGTCTTGGTAAACGCGAGGGGGCGGAACAGCTTGCCTTCCGCAGCCGTCATCGTGAACACCGGCAGGAAGCTGACGACCGTCGTGGCGACCGCCGTTAGAACGGCGCTACCGACTTCACTGGTCGCTCGAAAGACAACTTCCAATGAGTCCAGAGTTGAGAGTCCAGAGTCCAGAGAAGCAACCTGATGAGAGCCCGTTCTGGACTCTCGACTCTGGACTCTGGACTGCTCCGCCGCTTCGTCAAGGTGCTTGAGGATGTTCTCGCAGAGGACAATCCCCATATCGACCATCGTGCCAATTGCGATCGCTATACCTGACAGGGCAACGACGTTGGCATCCACTCCAAACGTCTTCATCGCGATAAAACACATCAGCACAGCGAGAGGTAGTAGCGCGCTAATGAGTATCGAGCTTCGCAGGTGCAGGACCATCAGCAGCACGACGATGATCGTGACCAGAATCTCTTCGCTTAGTGCGCTGTCCAGCGTTCCGAGGGTTTCATAGATCAGTCCGGATCGGTCATAGAACGGGACGATTGTGACCTGGCTGATGGTGGCCAAGGCAGGCCACTGCTCACGCGGCGTCGCACGCAACCACGGGAGGAGTTGAGAGTCGAGTGAGTCCAGAGTTGAGAGCCCAGTGTCCAGAGCAGCGTCGCTGTCAGATGGCACTCTGGTCTCTGAACTCTCGGCTCTGGACTCTTTCTCAGCCACAAACGCGCGGACTTGATCGGGCGTGACCTGATTCCAGTCGATGACCGCCCGAGCCGGCAGTCCGGGTGAAATCTCTTCGATCTTGCGTTTGACATTCTTGATGGCTGCCAGCGGGTTGAAGCCGTAGCGCACGACGACGACTCCGCCAACAGCTTCGGCCCCGCCTTTGTCGAGGGCACCTCGCCGCAGCGCCGGACCCAGCGTCACGGTGGCCACATCTTCCACATGAACGGGGACGTTGTCATTCACCTTGACGACGCTGCGGGCGAGGTCCGATGGCTGCTTGATAAATCCCAATCCGCGAATGACGTACTCCGCCTTGTTGACTTCAATCGTGCGCGCACCGACGTCGACGTTGGACATCTTGACCGCCATGAAGACGTCATTCAGCGAGACCTTGAAGGCTCGCATGGCATCGGGATCAACATCCACCTGGTACTCCTGCACGAAGCCACCAACGGACGCGTCTTCGCTGACTCCCTCCGCAGACTGCAGGGCATAACGCACATACCAGTCCTGAATGGATCGCAGTTCGTCCAGGTCCCATCCACCGGTCGGACGTCCATCTGGATCTCTACCTTCCAGCGTGTACCAGTAAATCTGCCCGAGTGCTGTCGCGTCTGGACCAAGCGTGGGTGAGACACTCTCCGGCAGAGTTCCAGACGGCAGACTATTCAGCTTTTCGAGAACACGGCTGCGCGACCAGTAGAAGTCGATGTCCTCGTTGAAGATCACATAGATCGACGAGAACCCAAACATTGAATAACTGCGGATCGTCTTCACCCCGGGAATGCCCAGCAGTGACACCGTCAGCGGGTATCCGATCTGGTCCTCAACATCCTGCGGCGAACGTCCCATCCATTCGGTAAAGATGATCTGCTGGTTCTCACCTATGTCCGGGATTGCATCCACTGGAACCGGCGACCGTGGCAGGTCGCCTACATCCCAGTCGAATGGAGCAACGAGAACGCCCCAGCCAATCACCGCCAGAACGATCATCGCAACGACGAGTTTGTTCTCCAGACAGAAGCGGATGATGTGGTCCAGCAGGCTCGGCCGTACTGGTGCTGTTGATCTGGCTTTCGGAGCTGCAAGTTCAGTCCGGTCTGTCGACATGATGTATCCCGTGGAGAAATTCAAAGTTGGCTGGCGGAAGCGATCTCAATGGACAGGTCACGTTCGAGAATCAGTGCTTGTGTCCCGCGTCGTCGCCGCCATCTAACCTGCTCGCGGCAGTACCTCCGATTCGTTCAACGCGATCGGCACACTGGAGCATTGTCGCTCCGAAATACGGGTTCCGCGATTTGTCATCGGTCTGCAGCCAGATGGCTCCTTTGTTGCCGAAGGCCATCGGGCAGTGGTGCTCGAAGACCGGAATTGCATCACCGAAGCCGAACGACATCGCCAGGACTTGCGCCACGCCGCTCAAGGATTCGAAGTGACCACGCTGGCCCTTGATGTCTTCGGCGGTGGCGAGTCCCTCGGTGATCTTCTGCAGGTTGGTCAGCTCGCGCATCCAGGCTTTGTGTGACGTCGCATCAGTGAGAAGTTTCATGTCGACGGCTTCGGTCGCCGCAGTGAGTGTCGCGGCGGATGCTTTGGCCAGGGCCGCGTCGTCTCCTGCCAGCGCCTCACCGATCCGCTGATAGGCTTGCCAGACTTTCGCGAGCTGCTTACGGAATTCATCCGGAGCGTCGTATTGCTTAG
>CALDJX010000678.1 GCA_937899075.1 uncultured Planctomyces sp.
CCGGTCGCGACCGGTCAATGTTCATGTCGTTGTCACGAAGATTTCCCAGGACCACTCCGAAAACAACGGCGTTCGTCGTGCCGTGAGTCGTTCCCAGCGGCAACTTCAGCGACGCGAGGTCCAGGTGTCCCAGCTTTTTCAGCAGCGTCAGCTTTGTGAGTCGAACATCTTCAGTCAGCGATTGCAGAGCGAAGTGCGAATTCGGCAATCCCGGAATTACCTTCCCCGCGACTTTTCCCGCATGACAGGCGAGGCAACTCATCACTCGATTGCCATCGCCCGTGTCGACGTACCCGAGCGGCGCGGCTGCGAAGCCATCCGGAGACTCCATCAAACCATAATACGAAAACGTCATTGCTCGACGTTTCTCGGGCGACGCATCACTGGCTTCACTGCGCAGAGGATCCGACCAGCGTCGCCACAGGTTTTCGAAAACCGTCTGGTCAAAGTCGGGCGGCAGGTACGGCCTTGTTCGTAAATTCTGCCAACCGCGTTCGGCTGCTGTTTGCTTGTCAGCAGCCGCTGCGAGATCAACAGAAAACCATGCCGCACAAATGACGATAATCAGGGCGGCCCAGCCGTTAAGGCGGGACCGAGTAGCGACAAAATGGGCCATACTTCCTGTCCGGTCAGCAGGCGAGTGTTTCTGTTTAAAAGCCGAGCACGTCGTCCATCGTGTATCTTCCGGCAGGCTTTCCAGCGAGAAACTTCGCGGCGGCGAGAGCCCCGTAGGCATAGCTGTCTCGCGAGTGGCCTCGGACGGTGATGTCGATCGTTTCGCCCATCATGCCGAAGACAATCGTGTGTTCGCCAACGTTGTCGCCGGTTCTCAAAGCGTGATAACCGATTTCATTGCGAGGTCGCTGGCCGGGGCGTCCCGATCGACCATGCACGTGCTCAGTCAGTCCCATTTCTTCTGCAATGATTTCGCCAAACCGCAGTGCCGTTCCGCTGGGTGCGTCTTCTTTAAACCGGTGGTGACGTTCGATGACTTCCATGTCGACGCCTTCCGGCAGGTCTTTGACGGCTCGCACGCCTTCTCGAACCAGCTTCATCGTCAGGTTGACGGCGACGCTCATGTTCGGAGCCCACAGCAGTGCCGTTGACTCGGCCGCTTTCAAAACCTGCTCCTTCTGTTCGTCTTCCAAACCGGTCGTCGCGGCGACCAGCGGAATCTTTCGTTCGGCACACAGCCGGGCGAGCGGGGCCAACGCGTCGGGAACCGAAAAATCGATCACGACGTCCGGGTTCTCGGCAGGCATTTGAGCAGTGACCGGCACTCCGATATGACCGATGCCTGCGACTTCCCCCGCGTCTTTTCCGGCCGCGAAGGCGTCCACCGCGGCAAAAACGGTCAGATCGGGATCGGCGTGAACGAGCGCCGTAATCCGTTGCCCCATTCGTCCCGCGGCACCATAAACAGCAATTTTCAGTGGAGTCGTCATTGCTTTATCCATCAACCTGGAGTCTTTGTGCAATCGCTTCCCGAATTCGACGAGGGCGACAATTCTCGTCAACCCCGCGCAGGCTTGAAGGCAGTTGTCTCTGCAATTCTGGTTTCAAGCCTGCGCGGAAATGACAAGGTTGGAAATCGGAAAGTGGTTTCAGACACATTCCTTAATACCGAGCAAGGTCCCCGGCACTCGGAGCGATGTTCAATGCGGAAACAAACTCCTGAGCACCGCTGACCATCATTTTCAATTCGCTGCCCAGAGCGATGAACTGCCACCCTTCGGCGATTCGCTGCTCGACGACTTCGACGGTTTGAACGTGCAGACCAACCGGCGTTCCCGTTTTTTTTCCTGAAGCAAGCACTCGTTGCAGCATCGCTTCGAATTCTTCGGGTGTCGGATCGGTGCCGTCCGGGGTTTTCATCTGCCATTTAAGATCGTTGGGACCGACAAAGATCGCGTCCACGCCAGGCAGGCTGTAGATCTCGTCGGCGTTGTCGACGCCTTCTGGCGACTCGGTCTGCAACACGACCAGAATTTCATCGTTGGCTTGCTCGTAGTATTCACCGGCGGACGCGTCAAAATTCATCGCCCCCAGACCGCCGCCAATTGATCGGTTTCCCGTCGGAGGATACTTCGCAGCCGCAATCGCGATCTTTGCTTCTTCGACGGTATTGACCATTGGGACAACGATGCCGTGAGCACCCGAGTCGAGCACTCGTTTGATGAGGTCGTGGTCGCCGCGAGGAACTCGAGCCAGCGGAACACAACCGGCATCGGCAATCGCGCCAAACAAAAGTGCGGCGTTGTCCCAGCCGATCGGCGAGTGCTCAAGGTCGACAGTCAACCACGGGAACCCGGTCCGAGCCATCAGTCGTGCAGCGTACACACTTCCCAGAGACAGCCAGGTGCCGACCTGCGGTTTTCCTTCACGCAACGCCGCCTTAACAGGATTCTTCTTCATTCGGGCTGGTCCTTAATCACAGGTGTCTGTCTTTGAAAGGAACGCACCCGTTCCTGGAATCTGCAAGTCTGTTTCTTAAGCGTTGCTGTTAGACCGGTTTCAACCGGAAACTTCCCGGACACTTAACAGTGCTAACGGAAGTTGTGTCGGAGGATTGTCGTGGCCGCACGGAAGTCGTCAACCAACCATCGGTCCACCAATCGGGCGGCGACTACTTCTGGCCCTTCCACAGTGGATTGGGTCTGGGAATGCGAGCGTTCATCGACTTCAGCCGAGTCGTCAGCAGTCCGTCGAGTTCGGCCAGTTTGTCAGTTTTTTTCTCAGCCAGATTCGTGGTTTCGGACAGGTCCGACTTCAGGTCATAAAGTTCGCTGACACCTTCGTCCCAACGAATCAGCTTCCAGTCACCCTTGCGAATGATGCTGTACGGTCCCGGAGCGTGACGGTAGTGCGGAAAGTGCCAGAGCAACTCGTCGCGCCCCAATGACTGCTTTCCCGCCGATTTCAGATGATCGACCAGCGACAGCCCATCGATTGCTCGGTCGGCCGGAGTTTCGACTCCTGCCGCTTCAAGCAGAGTCGGCAGCACGTCGATTGAACAAACCGGCTCGTCCGAAACGCTGCCCGGTTTTACCACGCCCGGCCAGCGGACGATAAACGGAACTCGGATGCCGCCTTCGTAAGGGTAGCCTTTGCCGCTTCGCAAGGGAGCGTTCTCAGTCGGCCGGCCGCCGTTATCGAGCCCGCCATTGTCGGACGTAAAGAGAATCACCGTTCGGTCATCAATACCGACTTCTTCCAGAGTCTCCAGAATCGCCTTCGTCGAGTCGTCGAATGACTCGACCATCGCCGCATACTTCGCGTTGATTTCATTCTTCCCGTCGCGTCGATACTTCGCGGCCACAGACTCAATTGCCTGAATCGGTGTATGCACGGCGTAATGAGCGACCTGCAGAAAGAACGGCTTGTCTTTCCACTGGCGAATCAACTCAACGGCCTCGTCGGCTTCGCGATGGGTGAGAAACTCCCCTTCTTTTCTTCCCGGAAGAAACGGAATCCCGGCTCGAATCATCGCGTGCTTGTGCTTTGGCTGGTTGAACGGATCAAAGTACGACGGCGGCTGACCGTAATCACAGCCCCCGCGGTTCTCGTCATAACCCTGTCCCGTCGGATACCAGGCTTCGTCACCCAGATGCCACTTTCCGATGTAGCCAGTCGCGTAGCCATTTTTCCGCAGCACTTCGGCAATGGTGATTTCGTCGTGCTCCATCCAGTAAGGATTCGGCGGGCAGAGCAACTTTCGATTCGGGCTGCCGACGTAGTCCGTTGGATTCTTTTCGGGCGTGCCCAGACCACCGCGCTGAAACATTGACCGGATCCAGTCGGTCACTCCGATTCGCCCTGGGTATCGACCAGTCTGCAATGCGGCGCGCGTCGGCGAGCACACTGCACACGCGGCATAGCCATTCGTAAACCGCATTCCTTCTTCGGCAAGGCGATCGACGTTCGGTGTGCGGTAGTAGTCGCTGCCCTGGCAGGACAGATCCATCCAGCCCAGGTCGTCGACAAGAATCACGACAAAGTTGAGCGGCTTGTCAGCGGCATCCGCCAGTCGTGGAGACAAACAAATGGTGAGCAGGAACGAAAAAATGGCAACACAGCGCATAGCGATACAAATCTCCCGTGAAAAATTCAGTCGGAAGGAGTCGGCCTACGAGGTGACGGACTCACTGATCAACACGGTAGCCGCCAGTCCGATGGTGTGACAACGAACTCAGACGATCACGCGAACTTCGATCAGTGAGTCGCATTGTGGACACGAAATTCCGACGTTCACTTCGTCGCGTTCAAGCTTCAACTGTGTCGCGCACGATGGACAGTTCGCATAGATGTGAGTCGCTTTACGAATTGATTCGGCTGTCACCGAGAATTCGTCACTACACTGCGAACATGCTGCGCGTTTGCCGAGCAGATGCTTGTCGACCATCGTCTCGTGGAGGCATTCGGGACACGTCAGCACGTAACCGGCCAGAGGCACCCGAGCCAGCGCGTCGCCAGCATCCTTTTCCCACGGACCGACCTCGGTTTTATTGACGTGAATCATCGTGTCGAGCCGCGTCACCTGCATGACTTCTGCCACGTCCACAGACGCGTTTGCCAGGTGGACTTCGCAGCCTTGATTTCGCAATTGGACAAGCACGCCCAGCACGCTGCTGGGAAGATACTTTGTTTCCCGAAGATCGATCACCAGTTTGAGACAGGCGTTGTCTCCGACGAACTTTGAAAGCTGCTCGTGCAGGTCGGTCGTACGGTGCGAGAAGTCGTCGATCTGGTCCAGGAACCGAATAATGCTGACGGTTTCAGCTTCTCGAACTTCAAAAAGGTCAAATGCCGGCATGTTAGTTCTCCCGATACTCAATCGGCGGGCTGTGACAGCGTGTCAGGGTCGGCTGTCTTCCAATTAAAAATTTCTCTCGAACGTGTCGTCACGAAACGCCTCGTTCACGTTCTACTTCGATTTCCGGTCCGGGCGATAGCCTTTTCCCGGACCGCTGCGGGACTGCTTATTGTTCTTGCCGCGATTCTTCTTTCCACTTTTGCCATCGTTGCCCACACCTGCTTCCGAGTTGTGAACGTAGTCGCCACGAAATCGTTTATTCGCGTCTCGACGGCGAGCTTCCAACGCTTCCTTCGGAGGCCGTAATGGAATCAGACTGTCGCAGCCCGGTCCTATCAAATCCTGTCGGCCGGCTTGTTCGATTGCTTTGCGAACTTCGAAGTAGTTTTCCGGTTTAAAAAACTGCATCAATGCTCGCTGCAATTTACGATCCCGCAAATGTTTTGCGATATGGACTCGCTTCTTTGTGAAAGGATCCACACCTGTATAATACATCGCGGTCGCGACGTCGAACGGTGCCGGAATGAAGTCCTGAACCTGATCCGGCTTGTAACCATTCCGCTTCAGAAACACCGCCAGATCAATCATCGCATGCAGGTCGCTGCCCGGGTGGCTCGATATAAAGTACGGGATGATAAACTGCTTCTTGCCGGCCTTTTCGGACTCTTCCATAAAGACGTCCGAAAACTTCTCGAAGTCATCGGTCGCTGGTTTTCGCATCAAGCCAAGAACTCCGGCATCAGTGTGCTCAGGGGCAACTTTCAAATGTCCGCCGACATGATGCTGCACGAGGTCCCGCATGTACTCCGGCGATCGTCGTGCCAGGTCCATGCGGATGCCGCTGGCGACAAAGACCTTGCGAACTCCGGGAGTTTCCCGCACGTCCTTCATTAGTTCGACCAGCGGACCATGATCGGTGCCGAGCAGTTTGCAGATCGTTGGATGAACGCAGGACTGCCGCCGACAAACCGCCTCGACTTCCGGCTTCGAACATTTCATCTCGTACATGTTGGCCGTCGGCCCGCCGATGTCGCTGATGACGCCTTTGAATTCCGGATCGGCTGTCATCTTCTGAACTTCTTTCAGCACGGAGTCTTTACTCCGTGACTGAATCGTCCGTCCCTGATGCGTCGTGATCGAGCAGAACGTGCAGCCACCGAAGCAGCCTCGCATGATCGTGACCGAGTCCTTGATCATCTCGTTGGCCGGGATCGTTTCCGTGTAACTGGGATGAGCCCGCCTGGTGAACGGCAGGTCGTAAATCGCGTCCATCCCTTCCTGCGAGATCGGGATCGCTGGCGGATTCGCGATGACCGGCTGATTGTCGTGCCACTGAATAAGTCGCCGCGCGTTCCACGGGTTCGTCTCGTTGTGGATCATTTTGGTGGCTTCCGCAAAAGCCATTTTATCCGTCGAAACTTTTTCGAAACTGGGAATCTCCAGGCAATCATCCGGCGGCGTTTCTTTGGCTCCAAGCGAATAAGCGACGCCGCGCATGTTGCGCAGGCTCTTGACGTCATCGCCCGAGTCCAACCGGCGAGCGATCTCAACGACCGCTTCCTCGCCCATGCCGAAGACGACAAGATCGGCTTTCGAATCCAGCAGGATCGACCGCTTAACTTTGTCGCTCCAATAGTCGTAATGAGCGAGCCGTCGCAGCGATGCTTCAACGCTGCCGGCGATCACCGGGACGCCCTTGTAAGCCTGCCTCGCGCGCTGGCAGTAACTCAACGTCGCCCGGTCCGGCCGCAGACCAATCCGCCCACCGGGCGAGTACGCGTCGGCGTTTCGAACTTTTCGATTCGCCGTGTAGTGGTTGATCATTGAGTCCATATTCCCCGCGCTGATCGCGAAGAAAAGTCTCGGCCGCCCAAATCTCTTCCAGTCGTCGCACGTCTGCCAGTCCGGCTGACTGACAATCCCGACTCGAAACCCGGCGGCTTCGAGGACTCGTCCCAGAATCGCCGTCGCGAAGCTTGGGTGATCGATGTACGCGTCGCCCGTCACAAACACGACGTCCAACTCGTCCCATCCGCGATCGCGAGCTTCGTCCATCGACATCGGCAGCGGCCGATGGTCGCAGCGAGTCTGCCCGTTGCGCAAAGTCTCGGCGAGCTCATCGCCGCCAAAGTGAGTTTCAGGAAGGACGGGTAGCTCAAGCATCGGAATTTTTGATCCGTACGAAGTTGCGGGCGAGGGTGTTGATCATCGACGTTTTCCGTAGATGTTAACGTTCCTTCCGGCAAATCCGCGTGAATGGGTGACAGTTTCGTCCAGAATCTGCCGACTCGGTCGATATTCCGGTCTCGATCGAGAAAACCGGACTTGAGAAACGATCATCAGGCGACATCGTGCCTGACTTCTGACGAATGGCGGAGAAAATTCATCTCGCAAGCGACGCGACTGATCGCCTGCCACGAATCGGCCAGCCCGTTACACTGCGGCGAGATGTCGCGAGTAAATGCGTGCTTTCGCCGCCGAATAAACAAGACACTTCGTAATCTCAGGGATGAACCCATGACGGATTGGAAAGAGTTTCAGGACACCGGAATCGCCGCTGCCAGGGAAGCAGGACGCGTCCTGCAGGAGTGGTCAAAGAAATTTACGATCAGCGAGAAGAGCCGCAAGAACCTGGTCACCGAAGCGGACGTCAACGCTCAGGACGCCATCTTCCGAATCATCCACGACAAGTATCCCGACCACAGTTTCCTGGGCGAAGAAGACCTGGCCGTCGAGAATGCCGACTCCGACTATCGCTGGATCATCGACCCGCTCGACGGGACCACTAATTACGTCCACCAGTTCCCCTACTACTGCGTCTCCATCGCGTTGGAGTATCAAGGCGAACTAACCGTTGGAGTCATCTTCGACCCGACTCGCGACGAGCTGTTTACGGCGGTTCGCGGCGAAGGCGCGTTTCTCAACAATGAGCCGATTCATACGTCAGAAGCCAACCAGCTTTACGACGCGATGTGCGTTGCCAGCCTTCCCGTCGGAGGTACCGGCGACGAACCACAGGTCAAGCAGTTCCTGAATGTGTTTCCGAAAGCTCGCAGCGTTCAACGAACCGGTTCCGCAGCGTTGAACCTGTCGTACGTCGCGTGCGGCCGACTGGACGCTTACTGGTCGGGAACTCTGAAACCCTGGGACCAGGCAGCGGGAGTTGTGCTCGTCCGCGAAGCCGGTGGGCAGGTCACGACAATCGGTGGCGCGGCATTCGACGTTCAGGTACCCGACATGCTTGCCAGCAACGACGTCCCAGTTCACAAAGAACTGATCGAAGCCCTCAAGCTCGACTGAGCATTGCCAGGCATGAGTAGGGCATGACAAGCGCAGCGCCGGCATACCATTCCGATTGTAAGAGGGGACGTCAGCGCTGCGCTCGACATACCCTACAGAGAATGACGGCAGCCGTCATTTCGCGCAGCCGTTACATCAGCATGACCAGGTCATCAAGCGTCTGCAGACGCTTATAGACTCTCATCACGTGCTGAGCCGATTCGACCACAGGCGTCAGCGTGACTGAGATGTGCCGTCCGTTCGGCGTTTCCTTTACCGCGTGCGGCAGGTCATCAGAAACACCCAACTCTTCGGCGACCGCCGCGACCACTGACTTCACAAAACCTTCAGGGTTACGCCCGATGGCTTTGAAAGTGAACTCGCACGGGAACTCATGGTTCATCTCAAGAGCCGCAAGCAGCGAATCAGAATTTGGATCTTCAGGCACGTCGTCACCAGTTAAAGCGGTTTTGGAATATCAGCTCAAGGGAGCCACTGCGGTGTGTTCAGTTCAGTTCAGGCGAGTTGCGAGATCGGCTGGATCGAACCTAACGCCCGGGAAATGTCCGATGGAATTCCGGGGACAAGTCGCAGTTCGGCGATGTCGAGCAGATAGTGCATCACCGTGCCGAGAAGATCTCTCGTGGTCACCGGATCCGAAGCAGGCACAGACGCTCGCCGGTCGGACTGGCCAATGACCTGTCCCATCGACAACCCGCCGCCTGCGAACGCGAGCGTGCACAGGTTCCCCCAATGGTCACGCCCGCCTTTCGAATTGATCTTCGGAGTGCGGCCGAATTCGCCGGTGATGATCAGCAGGACTTTCTCGGAGAGCCCCGATTGTTCGAGGTCGTCCAGGAACGCGCTGACCGAGATATCGACAGCCGTGCCAAGAATCGGCATTCCGTCATCGACGCCAAACGCGTTTCCGTGCATGTCCCATCCGGCGCTCGTGACCGTCACAAATCGACAGCCTGATTCGACCAGCCGACGAGCCATTAACATCTGCCGCCCGAGCGACACCGGTGACTGCTTCGCCAGGTTCTTGTTTTTCTTCTTGTAGAGATACTTCGGAATGTCGACGTGGCTGGTGTCATAACGCTTGACGATATTCGGATCCTCTTTCGAAAGATCAAACGCGTCCGCGATCCCGCCGAGAATGACATCAAACGCCTGCTGCTGAAACTGGTCTGTTCCGCCGAGTGCGTCCGACGCATCGACTCGTCGCCTGAAACTGTCCAGCCCGCCAAGTAGCGAACGTCGATCGCCCAGACGCGATTCCGGAATCCGCAGCTCCATGTTGTTGACGATGTCTCCGCCTGAACTTGGGTCGAACGGTTGATACTGTTTGGACAACGAGCCAGTGCCGGTGATTCGTGATGCGGCGGCACCAAGATTACGGTACTTCTCGCCCACTGCCCCTGGCTGAATGACAGCCACATTCGGAATACCGGTCGTCGGATTCGTCATGCCGGCAATGCGTCCGTAGAGCGATCCCATGTTCGCGCCCGTGGGATTTCCTCCGGCCGCCACAAGAGCAGAAGCCGTAGCATGGCTGCCGTTCCCATGGCGGAAAGACCGCACGACCGACATTCGATGAGCGTGCTTCGCCATCCTCTCGAAGTGGCTTCCGAACGTAACGCCCGGCAACGATGTTTTCACTTCTCCGAACATCGCTCGATATTCAGACGGAGCGGTCATTTTCGGATCGAACGTCTCAATATGAGTTGGCCCACCCTGCAGATTGAGCATCACAATCGAGCGGTCCTTCAGCAATGGATTGCCGGTTCCCGCCTGAGCATCAATCCGCAGCAACTCCGTCAGTGTTAAGCCACCCAGTCCGAGCGTCCCGATCTGCAGAAAATCACGACGGCACAGCCCTTCGCAGTTTCTGGTCAGTAGTTGATCAACAATCCGGAACATGGAGAAGCCTCGAAACTACTCTGTTGCATCCTCCGGCCAAACTCGGCGTTTGGGACTCGCCAGGAGACAATGAGGACGCGGTAAGTCTACGCGTTTGTGAGAAACCCCAAGAGTCTGACCGGGATCTACTTGTCGATCAAACTGGTCGAACAGTTGAGCGGGGATCAGATGTAGAATCTATGCGAATTGGGCGTGGAAGGTCTTCAGCAGGTTGCGCGTCTGACACGCCAGTTGTCCACTTAACGAGCATCGAATTAACGAGCATCGAACTCGTTCCAGACGTTCAGCAGCAGTCCGCCATAGCGCACGCAGGCCGCTGGCGACATGTTCTTACCCGGTGAGGCGTACGGAAATTCGAGCGTCGTGGCCATGATGGCGTTCTTTCCGCGGGAGAAATAATCCGAGAAGTGGCCGGGAGTTCGTTCGCTCTTGAGCATGACCTGACATCCTCGAGGAGCGGTTTTGGGGAATTCGGCTTTGATCAGGCTGGCCAACTGCGTGACGTTAGCGTGGTTGTTTTTTGGGACCTCTTTCGGTCCGACAAAGTAGATCACCTGGTGATAGTCCATCCACAACGTCGGACAGTGAAAGTCGACGGCGATGCGGATGTCTTTGGCTTCTCGCAGCTTCATGATCGCGGCAACTTCTGGATACAGCGGCTGGCTGCCGGATGGCGGGTCGATGTAATCTCGGTTGTGGTCATGCGGGTTGCGGTTCTTTCCCTGGTCGCCGTTGTGAACTCCGTCTTTGTCGACAATCGGCACGCAATAGAGCACGTATCGTTCTCGGAATGCTCTCCCCGCTTCGGTATCAGACATCGCCGCCCGCAGAAACCCTTCCAGCAGATAGCTGGCCATTGTTTCGCAGGCGTGATGTCGAGCGGTCGTCAGTACCGGAATTCGGCCATCGCCCGGCTGGCCGACTTGCAGCAGTTCGACAGGGCGGCCTTCGCGAGTTTTCGCCAACTCGGTGACGGAGAGATGTTTGTTGTCTTTGTGCTCGTTCAGCAGCCGGTCGAGGTTGCTCTGCATGTACGGAATCGTGACGGACAGTCGCAAAGGCTTGTCGGCCTCGAACGCGCATTCGAAAGCGGAGCCGTCGACAGAGTCCGCGCCGAGCCAGTTCCACGTGCGGCCGCCGTCGCTGCTGATCGCCGGTCCCTGCATTCCGATGTTGCTCGCATACTTTTTCTCGGGCAACACGAACCGCAGCTTTCGAGACGAATTCGTCTGACACTCGATCGACCAGTAGAACCAGTCGCGTCCACCTCGCAGGTCCGGCTTCAGCGTCACAACGTCGCCTTCGATCTTCTCGACGATCGCGTTTCCGCCGGGAAAGTCTGTTTTGATCGAGACAGTGTCCTCGGTCTTGTTTGCCGACTGGTTCGTTGGTGCATCGGCGCGGGCGGTGGGAACCGGCCCTGTAAGTTTCCGCTCGATAAGCCACTTGAAGAGTTCGGGGTTATTGTAAGTTTCAGTCCAAGCGTCGTGCCCCGACTCGGGGTAAATCGTGAACTTCACGTTACCGTCGGCTTTGCGAAGAGCGTCGACCATTCGTTGCGACTCAACCATCGGGATGACCTGATCCTTCGCTCCATGAAAGACCCATGTTGGCACGTCCTTTAACTTCTTTGCGTAAGGAACTGCGCCACCGCCAGAGATGGGGACAAGAGCCGCGAATCGGTCCGGATTCTGAATTGCCAGTCGCCATGCGCCATAACCGCCTCGGCTCAATCCGGTCAGATAGATTCTCGACGGATCGACGGGCAGCTCCGCTTCAAGTTCGTCCAGTAGGCGGATCAACTGCTCATCATCCCAGAACTGCGTCTCGCTGGGATTCTGCGGTGAGATCACAATGAACGGGAACGTTTTCCCACCCTCGATCAGTTTCGGCAGGCCGTGCTTCTTGACCTTCTCGATGTCGCTCCCGCCTTCGCCACCGCCGTGCAGAAACAGAACGAGCGGAAGACGAGCTTGCGAATCCTCAGGAATTTCCGGCTCGTACAACAGGTAACGAAACGGCCTCGCACCAGCGTTTTTCTGCAAGTGCTCGGTCTGCTGAGCCGATGCGCCGCTGGCAAGCACCAATGAAATCAACACAACGAAGAAAAGCTTCATGGCCAGTCTCTGCGGGAGCTGAAGGTGGAAGGTTGCCTGTATTCTACGAGGCCAACTCGCCCGGGTCATTCGACCGCACGTCCCAGCGACTTACTTCCGCTTGCGCATCAGTCGTTTGAAGACCGTTGCCAAGCCAGCCGAAACCGAGTTCCAGCCCTCGGATTGAGGCTTCCACTTGGTGAGCGGCTCACCCTTTGCCGGCAGAGCGTTCAAATCTGCCAGCGCAGTTTTTGTCCAACGACAGCTTTCGAGAATCACCGGAACCAGCACCGTTTCTTTCGCCTTGTGCCGCTTGAGCGTCTGCGGGATTTCGTGATCGGTGATGTAGTCTGTAGCCAAAGCCGGCGTGCTGACCAGCAGAATGACGACATCAGCCTCTTCAAGTTCGCGGTGAATCGTGTCGGCCCATTCGTCGCCCGGATCGATCATCCGGTCGTGCCAGTGGCCTGCCAGCAGGCCTTCGTTCTTCAGAATCTTCAGTTCCAATTCTAGACGCTTCCGCTGCTGCACGTTGCTTTTCGAGTAGCTGATAAAGACCTTCGGCTTCCAGACAGACTCATCGCGAGCCGGCCAGACTGAGTAAGCTCGGTTGAGTTCCTCTTTCGGATCGACATCGACCGTGCCTTCCCTGGTGGAGACTCCGGTCGAACGACCGCTGCGTTCGTCAGCTTCCAGCGTGGCCGTCGCGACCCAGGAGCCACGCACCTGAGTCTCCTCCAGCGGATCCAGACCGCGGATTCCGTCGTGAATGTCGCGAAGTTCGGCCTGGCAAAGTCCAGCCAGTTTGCGACGGGCAGCCTTCGGACCGGTCACGGTGACCATGACCTGACGATCCTGCGGTTCCGTGCGGAGCAGCGCTCGAGCTCCGTCGCGGGTCAGAATCGCTCCGCTGGCCCAGCGTTTTGCGTTCTTGCCGCTGCCTTCGATGAAGTCGTGCAGCCTTACGATCGCTCGCGGCACCAGGCCTTCCGGCAGCGCCTGGTACGAGTACCGCAGCCGTGTGGCGTCTTCGACCGTCGCGAATTCCGCGGTGCCTGTGGGCTGTTCGTCCGGCAGCGCCTGCGGCACGACCCACACATTGCGAGCGTTCGGACGGGTAAAGGCGATCTCGAACCGCTCCATGATCCGCACCAAGTAGTCCCGCATCTCTTTCTCTTTGATGCGGTAAAGCGTTTTGTCGATGTCGTCGCGTTTGAGCAGCCCGTTCAGCTTCTCGGCCTTTCGCATCAGGGCGTAGACATTCCTCGTCAGCCACGGAGGCTGCAGCACGGTGGCCTCGCGGAGCCGCTGGTCCATGCGGTAATTGATCGCCGATCCCAACCGGTGCAGAATCTCCGCCAGCGAATCCTGCCGTCCCGCATCGGGCTCGCCGAGTTTTTCGCACAGGTTGCGGAAGTCGGCGTACTGCAAAAAGGCCTTCCGCTTTCCGCCCGTCTGAAGCTTCCGGCGGATCGTGTCCCATTTACCGGGAAACGGCTCGTGGACCCACTAAAGCTGGTCGACTTCCTTGGTTAGCGCCGCCTTGAGCTGCTTGACGCCCTTGCCGGTTTCGCAGTCCAGCGGGATGAAGCGGCGGATGAACGGGTAGCGTTCCTGAAGGGCTCCGCGGTCGACCTTCGGGCGGCAGCCGGTCAGGTCCCACTTGTTGAGGGCAACGATCACCGGCGGGCCCTCGCCGTGTTCGTCCGTGCCGAAGGCTTTGATCAGCCGCAGCCAGTACTCGGCATCTTCGCGTTCGGAGTTCTCGCGGCCGGTGAGCACCAGCACGTACACGCTCCGCACACTGAAGAAGAACTGGTGCAGCGCGTGCGTCATGACCTGCCCCGCGAAATCCCACACATGAGCGGTGACCGGCCCCTTCTTGCAGTCTTCCATGATCCAGTCGGAGAGCGCAATGCCGGAGGTGCTCTCTTCGTCATCATTGAACGGCTCGCCGAGCAACGTCCGTACGGTACACGTTTTCCCCGCACCGCCGCGGCCCACCAGGATCAGCTTCACCTCGTCCAACGGCCGCGTCGTGTCCGCCTCACGCGAGAAGTAGAAATCCAGGATCGACTGTGGCGAGGCCCAGTTGTCTGCCGATTCCCGTATGTCACCGCCAAGGACATCCGGTGAAAGCTTCAGGCCGGGATTGTCGTGCAGAAACAGCCTTGTGAGCTTACGTAGATTGCTAAGCTCGTCCGGCAGGGCGGTGAGCGCGTTCATCTGAAGGTTCAGCTCGGTTAGCTTGGCGAGCCGTCCGACTTCCGGTGGCACGGACTTCAAGTGGTTATGGTCGAGGTCGAGCTTGGCGAGGCTGGAAAGAAGTCCGATCTCCGACGGCACAGACGTCAATTGATTGTCGTATAGGTACAGTTCGGTGAGTCTCGATAGCTGGCCGATTTCCGGTGGCAAGGAAGTAAGCCGGTTGCCGGATACGGACATTGCGGACAGGCAAGCGAGCCGTCCGATCTCCGACGGCACGGAAGTTAGTTGATTGTTGTGGAGCCACAAATGCTTAAGCCTAGATAGCAGTCCAATAACCGGCGGAACGGACGTTAGTCGATTATTCTGTAGGCTCAGCGTGACAGGACTGGTGAGTTTTCCGATCTCTGGCGGCACGGACGCCAAGCCGAGCCTACTCAATTTAAGGCTTGTGGTTCCGGAGTCAGCCGCGTCGGCAATGCGTCGTTGGGCTTCTCTGTACGCGTCGTCGGGGTTGTCGAACTGGTATTGAGACATCACGCGAGTCCGGCAGCAGGGCGAGGGATTGGGACCCGCGGACTCTACGGTACACCTGTAACAAACGCACCCATCCAGCACGCCGGGAACCTCAGGGTGACAAAGGTTGCTCGCAACCTGTGTGGCGCAGCCGCAAGCGGCTTCTGGGCACTGCGTGACACTGGTTGCGAGCAACCAGTGCTACCCGTTTTCGAATCGGGAAATACGCCGCAGGCGTTGCATCCATTAGCCTGGGGTCGCCGCGCAGCGGCGCACCCCAGGACATCATGTCGCACGAACCGTACCCTGAAAGGGTTCCACAAGTGCCTGCAACCAGACTCCGATGTGCAACCCTTGCAGGGTTAGTCTTCTCGACCAACTGAACCAGGGGTGGCGCCGCTGCGCGGCTGACCCCTGGCTCTTGAATAGAACGCCTTCGGCGTAGCCACATAAAGTTCAGGGCGAGATCCGGAAGTTAATTCGGGACAAAATTACACGGTTTGCGTCTACGGCTTGCCGTTCGGGAAGCAGAGGTAGGGCGGGTTCCCACCGGCCGAAAACAGAACGATGGCCGGTAGGAACCGGCCCTACCTCTGGCAAACTTTCCGATCATCGTCTGAACTCACCGACGCCTTACGGCTTTCCGTTGGGGAAGTGCGACGTGCGGAGTTGCCAGGCGTTGTCCGCAAGATGGTCCCAACCCAGAGCTTCGTAGAGCTTGCGGCGTTTTTCGAGGTACCAGTAATTCGGAGCCGATCCGCTGCTGTACTTGTTGAGCCATTTGAGTGACTCGCCAAGCTGCTGTTTACGAGCGGCCCGCCGAATGTGCAGCAGGAAGTAATCGCTGCCGGTCGGGTCCACCCATTTACTGAGAGCCTTGTAAGTCGCCTCAAATTCCTTGTCGTGCGCCTTCTGATCTTTGATCGGATTCTTCGCTACGACTTCTGGCAGTTCCATGTAACCGAGTGCCCGCCCTTTGCGATACAACGTGTCGATCAGCAAGGCCTTTTTCTTTTCGGCACTCTTGCGAGCCTTTGTGGCATCCTTGTCATCAGCAGCCGATCGCCCGAACAAAGCGAGTGCAATCTCTCCGGTGTCAAGTTTCGCGAGTACGGCGTCGGCGGCTTCGACCACTTCGTTCAGTCGTTCTTTACGTGTCTTATCGTCGTCGAGTTTTCGAAGCTTTGCCACGAGCACTGTCAGGTCGCCCTCGTCTTTTTTCAGCGACTCTTCGATCAGTCGGTCGAAGGCTTCGCGGTCTGAATCAACGGAGAGCGAGTTCAGAAACTCAAGTTTCGCTTCCCGCAGTTTGCCGTTCAGCCGTGCTTTGTGATTCTTCGCGGCGTCGCCAGCCAGCGGCTCGTCGAAACTTTCAAGTGAAGACTTTGCCGAACTAGCACCCGCAGATGCCGACGCAGCATGAGCTGTCGAGACAACGACGCTGACCGAGAAACCTCCAGGCAACTGACCTGCCCCGTCGTGAGTTCCTTTCTCTCCGTACGTGATCGATCCCAGAAGAATATCGCCGGCCAGAGTGCCTGACGGAGCTGACGACACGTTTGCGACGAACAGTCGCTGCTTCTCGCCCGGTTCGAGCCAGCGGCTGTGAAATTGTGCTCCGCCCTGCATCGCGTCGATCAAGGTCGAGTAAACCGAAAGAGAAACAGGGGAACTCAGCGAACGGTCAAGTGACATGACCGACGACTTGAGCGATTCCAGCTTCGACCGATCGTCGTGCCGCAGCCAGAGTTTCAGTGTGAAACTGCCTTTGCCAAGCGACACAGCGTCCGGCCAGATATCGTCGGTGGCGACTCGCCGTCCGTTCTTCTCGAAGATCGCCCAGACGTGACCGCCGTACTCTGAGTCGTAAAGCAGATCGCCTGTCTTCGCGAAGCTGGGAGTGACCGAGCCACTCGACTTCTGCTCAATCGGGTAAGCCAGTTCGAGCAGATGGAAACGTCGATTTTCATCGAACCCGTCGCGGTCTTCCGCCAGTTGAGTGATCTTTGCCGATGTCGGCTTCACGAGCCGCCGTACCGATGTCAGCTTTGCAGACGGAGCGAGCTTTTCGTATTGCAGAGGCGTCGAGACTTCGACTTGAACGGCCTCATCACCAGGCTGAAGACGGACTTCGCGCTGATCGGGAGTCAGTCCGTGGAAAGTCAATTCGAAGTTCAGGTCGCAGTCACCGAGACTGCTCCAGTACTGAGCGATCGCGAGCTCCATCGTGCGTCCCGGCTGAACCGGAAAGCTGACCACCTTCGGGACTTCCGGCTCCAGAATCACAACGTTGTTTTTCTCGCCGTCGCGATTCGTCAATCCAGGAATCGCCTGCAAAGCGTGAACCATAAACATGCGGGAACGGCCGCCGTTTTCGTGAGGTTCCATTTGGAATCGCAGGTCCACCCAGGTCGCTCCGTCTGGAACGGCAATGAATCGACGTTCAATCCGACCGGGAGCCATGTCTTCAATGTGCTCTTCCATCCAGCCGTTAGCGAGTTCCAAATCGTGATCGTCGTCAACGTTTCCAAACCGTTGGGCATCCTTCCCAATAATTGTTGACGGCACTCGCAGAACGATCGCTGTTGGCACAGCCCGAAGGACCGTTACGGGAAGGCGGAACAGCGGACCTCGTTCGGGATGCTGAGGATCGAAACCTTGAACCTCAGCGTAGTGTGCCCCCGGCTCAAGTTCATTTGGATCGACGAAAACCGAAATCATGTCACCGACCGATGAGAGCGTTGATTCGGGACCGACCTGAACCCAGTCTTCGGTGCTGTGCAGTTCGAGCCGAATTCGAAAGTCAACTTTCTCCTGACTCGTCGCGTCCGGATGGAACAGCGGTTTAACGGTCACTCGGTATTCCTGAGGCTGAGCCAGGTCGCCGGCTTCGAGTGGCTCGCGCAGGTAGACTCCGCGGTTGCCGTTCGAGAGTGTTGCTTCGAGGCGGTACAGCTCGGCGTTTCGACTAACGTCACGCTTCAAGGCGTCGAAGGCGGCCGGAGTCTGAATCAGACCCGCTCCCTGAGCCCACGGTGACGCGTCGTCGATCCACTGAGCGGTGTTTTCGAAGGCTCGTCGCACGCTTTCGGGATTGTATTTAACTTTCTCCGATTTAAGGCCGGACAGCACGAGAGCGAAGTTTCCGCAGCAGTTCGGCGACGCCATCGACGTCCCGTTCATTTGCATACTTTTCTGAAGAGTCCACTGCGGGACGGGCGCGAAGGCTCCGCCAGGAGCAAACAGGTTGACGCCGATGTCGCCGTCGAAAGTCGGGCCGCGAGAACTCCAAGTGTAAGGTCGATCGGAAAACGTTTCGCGAAGAGCGTATTGAGCTTCCATCATTTTCGGCGAGACGTGTGCTCCGATTCCGATCAACGATGAAGAAGTTCCTCCCGGCGCACCGACCGTCGACAAAGCCGGCCCTGAATTACCGGCACTCGCACAGAAAATGACCCCGTGCTTTGTGACCAGTTCATCGAAGTAGCGAATGATGAGCCCATTGTTCGGTGCTTTGGTTGGCTCGCCGAAGCTCATGTTGACAAGGTCGCACTTGTTCTCCAGAACGGTCTTCGTGCCTCGGACCAGCGCCTGCCCGGTTTCCATTCCGTCGATGTAGGTGTCGCCGATCTTGACCGAAACGATCTGGGCTCCCGGAGCAACGCCGTTCCATTCCGGCTGATCCGGATAGTAACCCGCCACGATGCCGGCCACGTGAGTCCCGTGCGGATGCGCGTCGGCCACGATCGAGAGAACTTTGCCGCCTTCGTAAATGTTGACTCCAAAGTGCAGCAGCGACACTTTGTCGAACTGAGCGTACTCACGAGCGACGCGGTAATTCGTCATCGCTTTTTCGTCAGTGAGATCTCCGTCTTCGTCGGTGTCGACGACCGCCCGAAAATGCTCGCCATCGTTAAAGACGACGCAGTCATAAAGCGGTCCCGGATCTTTGTAACTCTTCCCCGCTGCGATCAGAGCAGCAAGTCGTTTTTCGAGTTCTGCCTTGTCGACCTGCGACTTGTCCTTGTCGTCTTTGACGAAGCTGTCGATCTGGCTTCGGAGCTCGTTTTCAAGCTTCCGCTGCTTCAGCATGAACTCTTTGCGACGATGCTCCTTCACGCGATCGACGAGTTCGTGCGGGTAAAGTTCGTAACCGGCTTTCATGCCGATGCGGACTTCGCCGTCGGACAACTTCCACTTTGGATCTAGCGTCAGAACTCGCCCGCTGAGACCGGTCACTTTTCCCTTTTCCGGCGTGACTACTTTGGACATGTCGACATCGCCTGAACCGGTCGCGTCGACAATGTCGATCACCTTGGGGCGACCATCCGGCGTTGTCTGC
>CALDJX010000679.1 GCA_937899075.1 uncultured Planctomyces sp.
AGAGATCGCCGACCCGGTGAGAACGGCACAGCGGGCAGAAACAGTCCAACGTGCCCACTCCTCTGATCTGGAGAACGAAGACGCGACGCCAGAGCGGTTAACAACTCCCTGGCGTCGCCGTCTGTGGGGCTACTCACTCGCCGACCAGATCTTCAAGTCGTCGATCGAAAGCGTTTCGCCTTTCATCACCCATCGGTAATTCGGCTTTTCGATATCCAATCTTGGATGCTGGCCGGACACTTTCAAGCCGTTGTCGGTCATGGCGACGACTCTGTCGCCGACCATTTCGACTTGAAGCGTGTACCACGTACCCTGCTCGAACTTCGCTTTCGCCTCGGCAATGAGTTCACTCTTGATAGTGGCGTCTTTCTTGTCTTTGTCCGTGCGAACCGTCAATCCAGTCGGGGCGACGATGACTCGAAACAAGTGCCCTTTCGCGTGGTTCAGGCTGAAGTTGAATCCCTTGGTCGAGCCGTCCAGCTTGAACGAGAATCGTACGATCGAGTCGCGATTTTTCAGCTTGCAGGTCAGTACGGCCGCGTGCTCATCGGACTTCAGTTCTTTCGCAACGATCGCCCCGTCTTTGACTTTCCATTCGCCCTTCACTCCCGCCCAGACTTTTCCGAGTTCGGCTTTGTCAAAGCTGTCGTCGAGCAGGACCTTGCCCGGCTTCGCCATCGTCGGGGAGATGTCCGTGTTCTTTTCGGCAAGACAAACGCTCGAAGAAATCATCAGCAGGCAGATGGCAACGCAGATTTTCACGTGAGACTCCCGATCTGGAATTAGTTGAATCATGGCACGGGAAGTTACTGGCGACGATTCCTGATTCCAAGCGATGAGCAATTCGCAGATTTCTGACAACGGAATTCCCGAACGCCTGCGATCGCTCATCGTCCTTTCCGCGATTCGTTCAAGTGAGAACCACGTTCTCAAAGCGAGTCCAGAAACGTCGAGCTCACTCAAACGCGGCATCACACCATTTGATTGATTCTAAGGAATGTCTGTAACGCATCGGCGTTAGCTGTTGTACGATCACCGATTGTCGTCACATTTCCAGGGAGATATCGAAATGGCTCAAAACACACGGCGGACTTTTCTGAGCAATGTTGGACGGGGCATGCTGGCGGGAAGTCTTGGGACGACGCTGGCTGCTGACCTGGGACTTTCACCGCTGCGGGCCAGCGAGGAAACCAGTCCTTCGACACCGGACAACCTGGAGCCACTGATCTCCCTTATGCAGGTGACTCCGCTGCCAGAACTTCAGCGCGTTCTTGTCGACAAAATCTCCAGCGGCACCGATCTGAAATCGTTGATCGCCGCCGGAACACTCGCCAACGCGCGAACGTTTCGCGGCCACGACTACATCGGCTTTCACACGTTCATGGCACTGGCGCCCGCCCTGGACATGTCGGAACGGTTGCCGGCAGAACTGAAGGCTCTGCCCATCCTGAAAGTTCTGTATCGCAACACCGAAAGAATTCATGCGTTCGGTGGTGCTCCTGATTCGGCAGCCACCGCGACGCCGACCGTAACACCTGACCCCAACGCAGATGGACTGGCGCTGCGAGCGGCTACTCGCGCCGGTGATCAACGAAAAGCAGAGCAGATTCTCGCGGCGATGAATGGTCAGCCTCGCGGCGAAATCTTCAATCACGTGCAGTATGCCGTGCAGGATTCAACGAACGTCCATCGCGTCGTGCTTGCGTGGCGAGCGTGGCTGGCCGTTGACCTGGTCGGCGAACAGCACGCACAGTCGCTACTGAGCCAGTCAGTCCGCTTCTGCACGGACAGTTCACAGTATCGGCTGAGGAAGAATCAGCCGGAGCCGCAGATGTGGACGACGCTGCCCGCAGTTCTCGATCAATACAAACTGCTCGCCAACGCTCCGGGAATCCGCAAGGCCGACGATCAATGGGTCGAGGACCTGGCATTCACGATTCTCACAGGCAATCCTGATTCAGCAACCGATGCGGTCGCCCAGGCACTGGCCGAAGGATTCGAGCAGGACACGGTTGCTGAAGCAATCTCTCTGGCGGCAAATCTGCAGCTCCTGCACGACCCCGGTCGACCGAAAGCGTCCAGCGGCGACAAGGTGATTGGTTCGGTGCATGGAGATTCGGTCGGCGTCCACGCATCCGATGCTGCCAACGCATGGCGAAACATTGCCCGCGTGAGTAACCATCGAAACTCGGTCGTCAGTCTGTTGCTGGCGGCAAACAATTCTGCAGGCATGCGGAACGGCATGACGAAAGAACAGTGGCCGTTGAAAGACGATCAGGCCGAACGCCTCACATCAAAGGACAAGGTTCTGGCAATGATCGACGGTGCCGTTCGAAGCAAAGACCAGGCACTCGCCGGAGCGGCCGTTAAGCGCTATCACGATCTGGGGGGACACGCAAAACCGGTGTTCGATCTGATGCTGAAATTCGCGACGAGCGAAGACGGCGCTCTGCACGCTGAGAAGTTCTACCGAACGGTGACCGAAGAATTCGCGACGACTCGCAAGTCACTTCGCTGGAGACAGCTCGTCGGCCTCGCCCGCGTTTCCGCCAGCGAGTACGGGACAAAGTCGCCTGGGTATCGAGAAGCGTGCGAGCTGCTGAACGTTCGGATTCGCACGACCTGAAGTGCCGATCGTTGATTACTTCGTCGGCAAAGTCGGGCCGCGCCGGCGGAGTTTCTGGAATCGCTGGCCGCCGACTTCCGCCAGGTAAATACTTCCGGCGGAATCGATCGCCAGCATGTGAGGCAACTCGAACTGTCCGAGAGCGTGCCCTTTGCTGCCGAGTCGCAAATCTATTCGACCAGCGTCGTTTAGCTGGACGATCTGGCTGGCTCGACCGTCAGCAACGAAAATACGTTGCGAAGAATCGAGGGCAATTCCGTACGGTGCGAAGCCCGGCCAGATTTCGAGCAACTGCCCATCCAGATCGAAGACCTGAATGCGATCGTTTTCGCGGTCGCCCACGATGACTCGTTGTTTCGAGTCGATCACGATTGAGTGGGGCAAATGAAACTCGCCAGCTCCAGTGCCGCGCGTGCCCCATTGGGAAATGAATTTACCGTTTCGATCAAACTTTACGACACGGCTGTTGCCATAGCCGTCGGTGATGAAGACGTCGCCGTTCGCGCTGAATGCGATGTCCGTCGGTCTGTTGAATTGATTGTTGCCCGTCCCCGCCCGGTCTGACGTTCCAAGCGCCAGCAGAAGTTTCCCGGTGGGGCTGAACTTGAGAACGGTGTGGTGCCCGGTGTCCGTTACCCAGACGTTGTCGGCACTGTCGACCCTCATGCCATGAGCCGCCTCGATCAGGTCATCGCCCCATGCCCGTAAGAAATTTCCCGAAGCATCAAAACACAGAATCGGTTTCGCTCCTCGATGAAACAGGTAGAGGTCTCCCTGGCTGTTAATGGCGACTGCGGAACATGCTCCAAGCTTGACGTCCTCCGGCACTTTCAAAAAACCGGGGACCGTTTCGTAACCGACTGCGGCGAGTGAGTCGACCGCTCGCTGACTCGACGTCCGCGTCGAGAATTCCACACGGCCAAACGTGTCCGGAGCATGGAATGCCGGAGTCTTCGTCGTGCCGGGTGACCACTGACTGTGCTGAGCGTTGGTCTGACCGCCCAACCGATTCAGGTTGAGATGCCAGACGTCTCCGTCGCGAGGATGCGATCGTCCGGTGACTTCTGAAAAGTTGGCAAATGGAATCGCCACTTCCAGCACCCAGCCGCGATCTTTGTCGGTGTCGTCGTTGAGTGTCCCGTCAACAGACGTCGCGATCTGGATTCCCTGCGAATTCCAGTTCGGCACTTCCTTTCCAGGACCGTCCGGGTGATGCCGGTCCAGGATCGCACGGTTCACGTTCATCTCGATATTGAAATAGTCGAATGGACGTTCTGGATTCGGCGAGGTGAATAGTTCAACGCAATCATCTTTGTAAACCGGGCTGTCGTGTTCGGTCTCGACAGCCGAGATGTGCGCGTCCTGGCAATCGTAAGAAACATACAGAAACTCATCGTCCCACAGCATCCGGGCGAGAGTCTGCTCTTTCTTGCCTGCTGTCCACCAGGCAAACTTGAAATCGCCAAACGACGTCGCATTCCGCCACGCGGGTTCATCGAGTTTGCCGTCCACCTGAATCCTGGAATCGGCTCGGTTGGCGATGTACCGCGGCAGCAAGTCCTCGGCGTCCACGCTGCTGAAAGCTGCCAGTGCCAACCCCGAAACGATGCAACCGACGAGTGGAGAATTCATGAGCCTCGCCTGGGATTTTATAAAACCGGGTTATCAATCAAATGAGTTCATGGATTACGGAACCATGATCAATGGCAGGGATCGGGCGGCCGGCGTGGTTGTTGAATGAAATGTTCGGGTCAACGCCGAGGACTTTAAACACGGTGTGGTGCAGGTCGCCGGGGCGAAGAGGCCGGTCCTGAGGGACTTCACCCAGGCGGTTGCTGGAACCAACAACCTGGCCGCCTTTGACACCGCCGCCACCGATCAGGACGGACAGCACGTTGCCCCAGTGGTCGCGGCCGGGAGTGCCCTTACTGAGTGGCGGGCCGCCGTTGCCGCCGTCGTTGATTCGTGGCGTGCGGCCAAACTCGCCCATCACCATGACGAGAGTCGTGTCGAGCATGCCGCGGTTTTCGAGATCTTCGAACAGCGAACTGACGGCCATGTCGACTCGCGGGAGATGTCGTTCCATTGTGCCCTGGTGATTCCAGTGACTGTCCCATCCGCCGAAGTGGCAGGTAACGAACGTCGAACCGGCTTCGACCAGTCGCCGAGCCAGCAGAGTGCTCTGCCCCCAGGTGTTGCGGCCGTAGCGGTCTCTCAGGAGTGGGTCTTCTGTTGAAATATCAAACGCCGCTCGCGCACGGGAACCGGCGACCAGGTCGTACGCCTGCTGATCGAACCGGTCCATGGCGTCGAGCATGCCCGACTGGTCCGCTTCACGTCGCAGCCTGTCGAATCCTTCGAGCAGACTTCGGCGATCGTCCAGTCGGTTGAGCGTCAGATCCTTCGCGAGGTTGAGGTTCTGCACTTTGTACGCGGCGGAACTCGGATCGCTGCCCACGTCGAAAGGGTCGTACTGCTTACCAACGTAGTTCGCTCCGAAGTAGCCCGGCCGCAAACCGATGCTCATCGGATAAGGAACTCCGACGCAGGCTGGCATTCCAGGCTGACGCGAGCCCGTCATCCGCGTCGCGATGGCCCCGAAAAATGGAGACTTGCCGGCGTTCGCCGCGCCGCTGACTCCGCCATAACCGGTCAGCATCCAGTGCCCGCCCGCGAAATGGTCGCCCGTGTTGTGATGCATCGATCGGATCAGCGAAAAACGATCTGCAAGCTTCGCCTGCAACGGGAACATCTCGGTGATGTCCATGCCGGGCACGTTCGTTTGAATCGGTCGCCAGAACCCGGCGTACTCCGGTGGAGCCTCCGGTTTTGGATCATACGTGTCATGCTGACTTGGGCCGCCGTCCAGCCAGATCAGGATCACCGAAGTGTCCTTACGATCGGCCGCGGCTGTGGCCTCCTTCGCCCGCAGCAACGCCGGAACACTCAAACTTCCAAGTCCGGCCATTCCGACCTGTAGGAAATTCCGACGGCTGTAACCGTCGCAGTAGGACTCTGTTTTTCCGGCGTTAATTCGAAACATAGCAGGCTCGCATCGGCGGGAAAGACTTTGCGGGGGAGGGAACTCTGTCGAACGGCGAACGGCGGGGAGTGTTCAGGCGCGATGATACGATGTTCGGATTCCAGCAATCAACGATGAAACCGGCAATCCCGATCGTTCAGCTTGTCGTCGAGCGACGAAACTTCTCGTTGAGTGATCTTCGGTATTCCAAACGTTGCCGCTTCACTTCAGCTTTGAATCGACGTTTCTCGACCACCGGTTCGCAACCCGAGCGACCTTGTTCTTCGGGGCGGTTCTCAGCCGGCAATTCCATTTCGAGAAGCGGACAGAAGAGTTCGGAATAGAACGATTCGCGAAAGTTGGTCACAATTTGTGGCGACGAAAACGAAGCACGACCGACGCAACATCGCACGCCGCATTGAAAACTCGCGACAACGTATCCCGACGCTCAGACTCGCCGGAAAAATTCGCGTCTCATAAAAGTCGCTCAGTCCCAGAATCACTCGAAACTGTGCAGGCAATTGCATGCTGACACTACGAGGCAACGTGATTCAATCAGCGGCGGCGCTCGATCGTCGCTCGTTTCTGACTCTTGGAGCACTGCCTGCGCTCGGGCTCGCGCTCCCACAGTCGGTGTCTGCTAACCAGTCGGAAGTGACGGCTCGCGAGGACGTGTCGATCATCCTGTTCTTCATGGCCGGCGGACCATCGCATATCGACATGTACGATATGAAACCGGATCAGCCTGCTGAAATTCGCGGGCCGTTCGCTCCGATTGAAACCAGCCTTCCCGGTCTGAGTGTTTGCGACCTGATGCCTCGTCACGCGGCGATCGCCGACAAGCTTTCTGTGATTCGATCAATCACTCACGACCTGTCGGTGCACGACGACGCGACCCACTGGCTGCAGACGGGATACCCGCTGCTCAACGCGCGGCAGAAGGGTCAGCAGAACCCGAGTCAGGGATCCGTTGTTTCCTACTTTCGGTCAGACTCAGCGAAAGCGATGCCACCGTACGTGTGCATTCCCGAAGACTACCGGCGGCATCTCGGATTTTATGAGCACGCTGCGTTTTTGAGTTCGCGGCACAACGCTCTCGACGCCGGCGGTGATCCCAGCCTGGGCAACTACCGTCCGCCCAACTTTGCACTTCCGAAAGAGATCGACGTCGGGCGAATTCAGGATCGACGGCAACTGTTCAGCGCACTCGACCAGTTGCATCGTAAGACGACTTCGCTGCCGCAGTTCGCTGACCTCGACGATGTGCAGCAACAGTCGTTCGAATTGGTTTGCGGATCACAGGCTCGCAAAGCGTTCGACCTTTCGCAGGAACCGGAGCAACTCCGCGATCGCTACGGCCGTCATGCTTATGGTCAATCGGCCTTGCTGGCTCGGAGGCTGGTCGAGTCGGGCGTTTCGTTCGTCACGATCAACCTTTACGAAAAAGACGTGGACTGGTGGGACGACCATTACACGATCGAGCCCAATCTTCGAAAACGTTTGCCGGCTTATGACCAGGCACTGTCGACGCTGATTGAGGATCTGGAAGCTCGCGGTCAACGTGATCGCGTGCTGGTCGCGGCGTTTGGCGAGTTCGGACGTGCCCCTCGAATCGACACTCGAGCCGGGCGAGGCCACTGGCCGAAAGCGATGCACGCAGTCTTAAGTGGCGGCGGCCTAAAAGACGGACAAATCGTCGGCACGACAACACACGACGGCGGCGAGCCTCACGACCGTCCGCTGAAGCCTGCGGACCTGCTGGCGACGATGTACCACGCAATCGGCATCGATCGATCGGCGACGGTTATCGATCGGCAGAACCGCCCGATTCCGATTCTGCCGGAAGGCGAACCGATTCGCGAACTCATCTGAAAGCTGAATTCGGCGACCGTGCGACTTCGGCGGCGCGATGCTAAAGTTTCCTCCGGAAATTGTGGACCGCTTGCGTCAGCACGTTGGTCGAATTCGGAAACACAAACCCGGGGTTAGCAATGCTCGCTGTTTTCAGCCACCGACTTTCAATCATCGTCTTAATACTGACCGTCGCCGCTGCGAAGGCGACCACCGGACTCGGCGCTGACGCTCCGATGAACCTGCTGATAATTTCGACGGACGAGCATCACTTCAGCACGCTGGGGTGTTACGGCGGGACGGCCGTCGAGACTCCCAACATCGACTGGATCGCGAAGAACGGGGCGCTCTGCACGAGTTTTTACGCGACGACTCCGGTGTGCTCTCCGTCGAGAGCGTCGCTGGTTTCGGGGCTGTATCCGCAGAAAACTCCCGTCACGACAAACGACGTTCCGCTCGACGACTCGATCGTCACGTTCGCCGAACTTCTGCGGCGCGCGGGTTATGCGACGGGCTACGCCGGCAAGTGGCATCTCGACGGCACCGGAAAACCGCAGTGGGCTCCCAGGCGGAAGTTCGGATTCGAAGACAACCGCTACATGTTTAACAGAGGCCATTGGAAGAAATTCATCCTGGATGACGATGGGCCACGAGTCGGCGCCGTCGACAAAAAAGGAAAACCGAGTTACGCCGTCGACGATGCTGATGAGAAAACATTTTCGACCGACTGGCTCTGCGACCGGGCGATGGACTTCATCGGCGAAAACAGCGATCGCCCTTTCTGCTACATGATCAGCCTGCCCGATCCGCATGGCCCGAACACGGTCCGAGCCCCTTACGACACGATGTACGACAACGCGGCCGTTCCCATTCCGATCTCGCTGGTTCGCAAGCCAGAACAGATCCCTGCCTGGGGAAAACCTGCTGGCGTGAAACCGGAGCAACTGCAGAAGCTGATGCGCAGCTACTACGGAATGGTGAAGTGCATCGACGACAACGTTGGCCAGGTGCTCGACACGCTTCGCGAACGAAAACTCCTGGACCGCACGATCATCGTCTTCACATCAGACCACGGAGACCTTTGCGGCGAGCATGGCCGTCTTAATAAGGGCGTTCCTTACGAAGGATCGGCACGCATTCCGTTCCTGATTCACTGCCCAGGAAAAATCAAAGGCAACACTGTTGTTAATGCCGCGTTGGGAACAGTCGACTTTCTGCCGACAGTTCTGAGCCTGATGGACACTCCTGTCCCACACAAAGTTGACGGTCGAAACGCCGCCGCCTTGTTTGCAGACCCCAAAGCGGACGACTGGGAAGACATCGCCTTTGTGAGAAGCACGGGTCAGCCTGGTCGGTCGGGCACGGCATGGATTTCGGCGATCACTGAGCAGTTCAAGCTTGTCTATTCAACCAACGAAGAGCCGTGGCTGATCGACCTTAAGAGCGATCCCAACGAGCTGACCAATCTCTTCGGCCAACCAGCCCACAAAGAAAAATCGCGTTGGATGACCGAGCGTCTCCTCGCTTATGGCAAAGCGAACGACGACGAGTATCTGAGCAATCCGCGAATTCGGTCATGGGTCGATCAAGTGCTGAAGTCCAATCGGGCAGCCAATGACTGACGTGCAGGCACGGCCGCAACTCACTCCGCTACTTTCGAACGAGACGCTCGCTCGTGTGGAACGGCTGAGGTTGCGTCCCAACCGGCGACTCACCAACAGAGCTCGCGGCGAGCACTCCGTCGGAACCGGCGGAGCCACTATCGACTTCGCCGACTACCGTGATTACGTCGCGGGGGACGACATCCGGTACGTCGACTGGAACATCTTCGCTCGTCTGCAAAGGCCGTATCTCAAACTCTATTCACACGAAGAAGAACTGCACGTTGTCGTGATTCTGGACGCATCCTCGTCGATGGTTTCTGAGGAAAAGTTCGAACGCGCCCGGCAACTGGCTGCAGCGTTTTCCACGATGGCTCTGCTCGGCACCGAGCGAGTGAGCCTCTTCGCCGCAACCAGTACGGACGAACGGTCGGCGACACTACAGGGTTGCTCCGGAAGATCCGCCACACGGCTGGTGTTCGAGTTTCTGGAGAACGTCTCGCCCGGAGGTAACTCGACGATCGACGCCGCAGTTGCGTCGGCACTTCGGGTTCACCGCGGAAAAGGGATGGCGATCGTGCTGTCTGATTTCCTCACGACAGGCGACGTGTCTCGAAGTTTCAATCTGCTCAATAGTGCCGGTCTGGAAATCTTTGCCCTGCAGCTACTCGGCCCCGACGAAATCGAGCCGGACCTCACCGGCGACGTTCGGCTGGTCGACTGCGAAACGGGGCGAACACTCGATGTCTCGTCCGCTCGTGATTTGCTCGACCTTTACCACGAACACCGATTGGCGCAACAGGCCTGGCTGTCGTCGCAATGCCGCAGGCGAAACGGGCGATTCGAAATGATCAGCTCAGGCAGCACTGTCGAATCCATCCTGTTCGAAACGCTGCTGCGTCGAGGATGGGTTCGATGAGCTGGCCAGGATTTTTCGCTATAGCCAACGTGTGGTGGCTGCTTCTGCTCGTGCCGCTGCTGGTCTTTTATTTTCTAAAGTTGAAACGTCCGCGAGTCGAGATTTCGTCGCTCGTCCTCTGGCAGGCGGTCGTCAACGATCAACGAGTCAACTCGCCGTTCCAGAAGTTCCGCCGCAACATTCTGCTGTGGCTGCAGATGGCCGTTCTTATCTTGCTTGTCCTGGCGGCAATGCAGCCTTTCGTGCCGGGCACTGCCGAGCAGGCCGACTATCAGCCGGTATTGATCGACTGTTCGGCGAGCATGGCAGCGACCGACCCGGTGACAGGAAAAACTCGACTGGAACTTGCGAAGGTGCAAGTCGCCGACCTGATCGACAGCTTGGGTCCCGATCAACAGATTTCTTTGATTGCCGTCCACTCGTCGGCTGACCGATTAACCGAGTTCACCGGCAACCGCCGAATTCTTCTCGACGCGTTAACGGCGATGAGCATGCGGGATGTGCCAAGCCAACTGGAAGATGCCTTTCGGCTGACGCAGGCTCTGGCGAAAACGGTTCCGGTCGAATCGGTCGTACTTTTTTCCGACGGAAACATTCCTGACAAAGTTCGGTTCTCGCTGCCGTTCCGCGTCAATTATCAGCAGTTGCCCGCCGCCGGACCGAATGCCGGCATCACGGCGTTCAACGCTCGTCTGACATCGTCACAGGATTGGGACGTCTTTCTGCGAGTGGAATCGTCGGCAGACTTTTCGGGACAGATCGTTCTTCTGCAGGACGGGCAACAGATTGGCGAGCAGCCGTTTTCTCTAGGAATAGGCGAGTCCCAACGCATCGTGTTCCGAGTCACTTCCGAGATCTCAACAGCGCTCGAAGCTCGCCTCATTCGAGGCAACGCACAATTCGACTCGCTGGCCGCCGACAACGTGGCGTGGCTCGACCTGCCTCCCGCGCGACCTCTCCGAGTTTACGCGGCGCCGCAACTGAACAGTTTTCGGCGAGCGCTGGCAGCCACTCCGGGAGTCGATCTCTTTCCGAAACCCAAACAGCCGAAGCAACGATCCGTTAACTACGACCTGGTTATCAGCGACAAGAGCGTCGACCAGGACTTGATCGCGCCGGTTCATTTCCTGGTCGGCGTGACGCCCGACGATGCGGAGTCTCTGGTCGAGCCATCTTCGGCGCTCACGAAGTTTCTCGATTGGGATCGAACGACGCCGCTGCTTCGGCACATGCAACTGCGAGACGTCGAGATCGCCGACGCCATTCAACCGGTTGCCGGCGTCGACGTGGGAGACTTTGAAGAAGCCGGGCATTCGGTCGTCGCTACCGGCACCAGCGGGCCGCTGATCCTGCGGAGACGATCGGCGTCGCGATTGACGTTTCACACATTGTTTCACACAAGCCGCTCGACTCTCGAATTCCGAGTGGCGTTTCCCGTGCTCGTCGCCAACCTCGTGCAACTTTCCAGACAGGAAGCGGCTGTCGGAGACGTCGCCGGAGTTCAAACCGGTGTCCTGCCAGCAGTCGATCTGAGCGCCGGAGTCGAGTATGAAATCGACGGGCCGGACAACTCTCTGCCAACCGTACTGGCTGACGAGAACGGCCAACTAAGAGGAGTGACCGCCAATCGAGCCGGGCGGTATCGCATCTCGGGCGGAGACTCCGAACGACGGTCAGTTGCCGCCAACCTGCTGAGCTCGATGGAGTCGACTCTGACGCCCGTCAGCTCGATTGAATTCGACGAACAAACCGTCGCGTCGGCCGATGATGTCCTGGCCAGCGATCGGCCGGTCTGGTCGATGGTGACGTTGCTGGCGTTCGGCATTCTGCTCGTCGAATGGTGGTTCTTCCAGCGACCGCGGACGCAAAATCCAGTCCGGACCGCCGCGTCAAAGTCGGTGTGACCGAGATTTTCGGTCGTCTTCGAACATCGAACCTGGCGTGACGACTCCCTTATCGAAAACACGTAAGGCGTTTGACACGCTCCGGTTACAAATCGTCCAAAACTGCAATAACGAACGAACGAACGGAGCCAGTTGAAAAGCAATTCGCAGCGGATAAACTTCGCAACTCTTGAGTCGGCAATGGCTTGTAACCATCCGACTGAATTCTCGCGGTGAGTAGCAGAAGACGCGGCCATCCCGCACAGCGAGTGACTATTTCGGCGGATGATGTCGCCGAGTAATGCGATAACCGAACAGGCAAAACGCTCTCCTGTTCTGAAGCGGCTTTCAATTCCACGCGGAGCGTCCGCCGGAAAACTCACAGCAGACACGCTGGGAGAAGGCCGCTCAAAAGGTGTCGGTCATGCCGGTGCAGACCGTCCACTTCGGACGAACTGTCCGGGGCGGCCATCGGACGACTGACAACGAGCGAGACAGTTTTTCATTAAGACAGAAAGAGTAGAAGAATGGCAGTTAACATTGCGATCAACGGTTTCGGACGAATCGGTCGTCTGGTTTTCCGAGCCCTTCACGAACAGGGTCTCGTCGGAAAGGACGTCAACATTGTCGCCGTCGGAGATATCGTCCCCGCTGACAACCTCGCCTACCTGCTGAAGTACGATTCGACCCAGGGCCGCTTCCAGGGCGAAGTCAGCCACGGCACCAGCGACGGCAAAGATGAGCCGGACCTGCTGATCGTCAACGGCGAAACCATCAAAGTTGTTTCTGCACGAACACCAGACGGACTTCCCTGGAAGGAACTGGGTGTCGATGTCGTCATCGAATCGACCGGCCTGTTCTGCGATGCAGAAAAAGCTGGCGGCCACATCACTGCCGGAGCGAAGAAAGTCATCATCTCTGCTCCCGCGAAAGGCGACCTCAAGACATTCGTCATGGGCGTCAACGATCAGGACTACGATCCAGCCAAGCATCACGTGATGTCAAACGCTTCGTGCACGACCAACTGCCTGGCACCAGTCGTCCACGTCCTGCTGAAAGAAGGCTTCGGCATTGACGAAGGCCTGATGACGACCGTGCACTCTTACACGGCGACTCAGAAGACAGTCGACGGCCCGAGCCGCAAGGACTGGAAAGGCGGCCGCAGCGCAGCCATCAACATCATTCCTTCGGGAACGGGTGCTGCGAAGGCTGTTGGTCTGGTTTGCCCGGAAGTTCAAGGCAAGATCACCGGAATGGCTTTCCGAGTTCCGACGCCGACCGTTTCTGCCGTCGACCTGACAGTTAAGACTGTCAAAGAAACCAGCTACAAAGAAATCTGCGACGCGATGACGCGAGCCAGCGAAACCTACCTCAAGGGAATCCTGGAAGTCACCAACGACGAAGTTGTTTCAAGCGACTTCATCCACAACCCGGCGTCTTCGATCCTGGACATCGGATCGGGCCTCGAACTGAACAGCAAATTCTTCAAGCTGATCAGCTGGTACGACAACGAATGGGGCTACTCCAACCGAGTCGGCGACCTGCTGAAACTGATCCTCGACAAAGGCATCTAATTGATCGCCAGGCAGTGTGGTTCTCGTAACCACCGCTTCACACAAGAGAGCCGTCCAGTGATACGTCACTGGACGGCTCTTTTTTCACCTCGATGTTCGACGACCACGACCGACGAATGAAAGTACCACTTCGGGATAACGCTGGTCGCTGCGCCACATCACAGCATGACTCGCGGAGGATTTTCGGTTGGGCTAGAACTTCTGGCATGGACGTGAACGTGGCAGGCAGCCGTGCACGCATGCGTAATCAGACGATCAACCAGCGGCGGACAGGTTTGACTCTATGAATGATCCAGTCGGAAGAAACGAACTGTCGGAACCTGAATGCGACTTCATGAATGTCGACGAGACCGATTTCTCGACGATGAGTCGGCCGGAGCAGATTCGTTACTTTGAGGTCGAAGGCTACGTCGTGCTGCCGGGTATCCTGACTCCGCGAATCATTGCGAAGCTGAAGGCTGAACTGGCCGACGCGGAGATGTCGCACACGAGTTACAGCACGGCTCAGACTCGGTCGAACGTGCAGCCGCAGTGGATCAGCAGGACCGCCGCGGAGTTGATCGGTTATCCGCCGGTGATCGAGTTTCTAAACGACCTGCTTGGTCCAGGCATCGTTTTCACGCGGGGCTTCTTTCAGCGAACACTGCATGGCTCGCCGGGCATTTCGATGCACACCGACGGGCAGCCACACGGGTCGAACCTGTTTGGTTACGAAGGAAGTTGCCCTCGGCTGCTGCGAGTTCTCTACTATCTTGACGACCTGACTACGGAGCGTGCCCCGTTTCGGCTGATCCCGCGTTCGCATCTTTCATTTCACTCTGATGCCAGCCCGTACGCGCGTTACAAGTCTCATCCCGAAGAGATCACGCTGGTCGTTCCGGCTGGCTCGGCTGTGATCATCCCCTCGCTGACGCTCCACGGAAGCCATCCAAACCTCGACGAATGCCCTCGCGAACTTCTACAAATGGGCTACCGTCCCGCATGGGCCGGGCCGATTCAGCCGGTTGAAGAGTGGGATGCTGACCTCGTCGCCAACGCTCCCGAAATCGCCAGGCCATTCCTGCAAAGCCTCAACACAACTGGCGCTGCCTGGGAGCAGGAGCACAAACCCGCCGGCATGAAAACCTCAGCCCCCGGCATCAACCCCAGCCGCTGGGGTGACCGCTGATACTCTGGTTGTTGCTGGAATCGGCCAGTTAACTCGCCGTTTACAGCCCGTTGAATAACATCGCCCCACCAATTCAACGTGTGCCACTGGCTCTGCCAGTGCGGAATTTCCTGCAAACGCCGAATACAAACAGCACTGGCCGGGCCAGTGGCACACTTTTTCAATGGGCCGTTTAACCATCATTGCAAGACGCTGCTGGAGTGTAAGTCCCTGGAGAGCGACTCTCGGCCAGCTTTTTTACTGGAGCTTTCGCTGATCATGACTCAACAAAAATCGGTCTGCCTGATTCTCCTACTTGCCGTATTTCCGGTAACAAACCTTGTCCGAGGTGCAGAGCCGAAAGATGACGCGAGCGCGACAAAGGCCTTTCACCAGTTGCTCGACAATGAGTGGCAGTGGACTCTGCACGACGATCCGGAATTTGCGTCATGGCTGGGTGATCATCGGTACGACCAGCGTTGGCAGGATTTGAGTCTCGACGCGATCCAAAGGCGGCACGAATACCGACAGTCTGTGCTGAATGATCTGGCGAAGATCGACTCGACGCTACTGTCGAAGCAGGATCGCATCAGCTACGAACTCTTCCGTGGCCAGTATCAGGATGCCATTGAGGCGTACCAGTTTGGCTGGCATCTGGTCCCGCTGACTCAGCGCGGAGGGATTCAGGATACAAGTTCGCTGGCCTCGTCGTTGCGGTTTGAAACGGTCAAGGATTACAAGGCGTGGGAGCTGCGGCTCTTCAGTTTTCCGGAATACATGGATCAGACGCTCGCGCTCATGCAGGCCGGCGTCGATCGAAAAATCATTCACGCACGCGTCGTCATGACTCGCTTGCCAGCTCAGATTCGTCGGCAGATCGTCGACGATCCGACGAAGAGTCTGTTCTACAAACCGTTTCGCGATATGCCGGAATCGATTCCGGCAGAGAAACAGGAAGAGTTGAGGGGGGGCGCGGAGTTATTTATCAGCACGCGAGTCGTGCCTGCTTACAAAAAGATGCTGCGTTTCTTCGAGGACGTTTATCTACCGGCATGTTTCGACAAAGTCGGTGTGTGGCAGATTCCGAATGGCAAAGAGTTTTACGCTTCGAGGTGTCGGCACTTCACCACGACGGATTTGACTCCTCAGCAGATTCACGACATTGGTCTACGCGAGGTAGCACGGATCCGCGGTGAGATGAAGGAAGTCATGCGGGAGGTCGGCTTTGAAGGAACGTTCGCCGAGTTCCTTGACCACCTTCGCAACGACCCGAAGTACTACTACAAAGATCCCAACAAGCTGCTCGCCGAGTACAAAGCGATCTGCCGGCGGATCGATCCTCAGTTACCGAAGATGTTCGGACGCCTGCCTCGCAGGCCTTACCAGCTGGAAGCGATCCCCGAGCACCTCGCACCCGACACGACGACAGCCTACTACCGCTCGCCGTCGGCGGACGGCAGTCGCGACGGGACGGGACGTACTTCGTCAATCTGTTTCGACCGGAGACGCGGCCGAAGTACGAGATGGAAGTGCTGTCTGTCCACGAGGCCGTGCCGGGGCATCATCTGCAGATCGCGATCGCCCAGGAGCTGGAAGGGATCCCCGAGTTTCGGCGATACGGTGGCTACACCGCGTTCATCGAAGGCTGGGGGCTGTATTCGGAAAGGCTTGGTTACGAGTTGGGCCTCTATAAAGATCCGTACTCGCGATTCGGACAACTGACGTACGACATGTGGCGAGCCGTTCGCCTCGTCGTCGACACGGGCATCCATGACCAGGGCTGGTCTCGGCAGAAGGCGATCGACTTCTTCGCCGCCAACGCCGCGAAGTCGATGCACGACATCGAGAACGAAATTGATCGTTACATCGCGTGGCCCGGCCAGGCTCTGGCTTACAAAATCGGCCAGCTACGAATCCTGGAGCTTCGCCGGAAAGCTGAGACCGAACTCGGCGGAAAATTCGACCTGCGAGACTTCCACGACACGATCCTCGGCCAGGGAGCCGTCACGCTGAGCGTGTTGGACGGGATCGTCGAAGACTGGATCGCCGAACGCAAAGCGACGGAATGATTGCGGGAGCAGCCTGATAGCGACCCCGCGAATAAGGGGAGAAAGTCTGTGTGGCTGGTGGACGAGCCCTGGCGAGCCCCCAGTTCACAGTGCTGGGGGCTCGCCAGGGCTCGTCCACCAGCCACACAACTCTGATTATCAACTGCACTATTTGGCGGGTTCAGGCTCGAAGTTGGGCATTTCGGCGAAGTCTGGCTCGGCGGAGACAACGTCCTTCAGCGGTGGGGGAGGGACGGAGTAGTAAACGGAGCTGCCTGACGCCATCGGTGGTGACTGTCGGTTCAAACGCCAGAGGCGGTGAGGTTTCAGATTGTTCAAAAGGCTTTCGCAGCCGGTTGAAAATCCCAGAACCAGGCCGGCGAGAACGATCATAAATAAACGGGAGGCGGGCATGGTTTGACTCCGATAGAGTCTCTGAGGATGGGATGCGGCGCGCGGAATCCAGAGAAATCGGATGACGCCGGGATGGGAGCAGCAGTCTACGGCCCCGTCCAAAATGGGAGAAGATGAGCTTTCAGCTCCCAATCCGTGCTTCAATCCTTCAGTTTCGAATGCGAAACAGAAGTGCTCCTGGTTTCTCGTAATCCATAAGAAACCCCCTATCTCTGGGTAGATGGATTGATTCAGACGATGCTATAGTCCGCGGCTCGTCCGTGTGACGAAAGCGGCGTTTGCTCTGTGGTTTCCGGAATCTGTTTTCCGGACGGGGCAAACACTAACCTTTAGCAACTGGATACGGTGCCTGCATGACGTGTGTCGACCGACAGCTCAGCTGATCTGGTGACATGCGTTTTTTTGTTGGCTGCCTGCCGGTCCGCGGGATTCAGACTGGGATCTGAATCAGCCGCAAGGAATCGTCGACCAGATCGATTCGCCTCTCACCACAACACATTGCTGTGTAATGAGATGCGACGCCTTCTTTGGTCGCGAAAACTGACCCGAGCATGCTCCACTGCAGCCCCACTGACTGCTCTTTCCGGACAGATTCTAGACATCCGAAGAAGTAGAGTTGCTGACTAACGTTGAGTGAGTGTTTTAGATGGTTGACCGTAACCTGCTGCGTGAGTTCCACATTCCCGATGAAGTGCTTGATGCGGAATTCCGCCAGGCCATGACCGAGGCCGGCGTCGGCGAGGAAGACGCAGACGATCTGGAAGCCTATTACGATTTGGCGCCGATGGCGTTCGATCCGGGCAAGATCGTCTCCGGGAAGGTGATTCGACTTGAAGGCGACGATGTGCTCGTCGACGTCGGATACAAAAGCGAAGGCGTGGTTTCTCTCGACGAGTGGAACGACCAGGCAGTCAAGCCAAAGCCCGGCGACGAAATCGAAGTACTGCTCGAAGACTTCGAAGACGAATTTGGACTGGTTCTGCTCTCCAAGCGAAAAGCCGACCGGATTCGCGAGTGGGAAAAGATCATCAACACTCACGCCGAAGGCGATGTCGTCAAAGGCAACGTTGTTCGCAAAATCAAGGGCGGTCTGCTGGTCAATATCGGCGTGAACGTCTTTCTGCCGGCCAGCCAGGTCGACATCCGACGTCCGCCGGATATCGGACTCTACATCGATCGGGAGATCGAGTGCGTCATTCTGAAGATCGACGAAGCACGCCGAAACATCGTTGTTTCGCGTCGTAAGCTGATCGAAGAGCAACGCGAAAACCTCAAGCGAGACCTGCTCGAACAGCTGATCGAAGGCGATACTCGCAAGGGTGTGGTCAAGAACATCGCCGACTTCGGTGCATTCGTCGACCTTGGCGGAATCGACGGTCTGCTTCATATTACTGATATGAGCTGGGGCCGAATCAGCCACCCAACGGACATGGTCAAGATCGACGACGAAATCGAAGTCAAGGTCCTGAACATCGACCGCGAACGTGAAAAAATCGCTCTTGGCCTGAAGCAGCTGACTTCAAGCCCATGGGACGGCGTCGAAGCCAAATACCCGGTCAGCGAGCGGGTTAAGGGCGAAGTCGTCAACGTGATGACTTACGGTGCTTTCGTGAAACTGGAAGACGGCATCGAAGGCCTCGTCCACATTTCCGAAATGTCCTGGACCAAGCGGATCAATCACCCGACAGAACTCGTCCAGATTGGTGACGAAGTCGAAGTGGTCGTGCTTGGCATCAACAAGGACAAGCAGGAAATCTCACTCGGCATGAAGCAGACTCAGCCGAACCCGTGGGACAACGTCACCGAGAAGTACCCGGAAGAAGCGAAGGTGACCGGAACGGTTCGAAACCTCACCAACTACGGTGCGTTCATCGAACTCGAAGAAGGCGTCGATGGACTGCTGCACGTCAGCGACATGTCCTGGACACGGAAGATTTCGCACGCCAACGAAATGTTGAAAAAGGGCACCGAAATCGAATGCCGCGTGCTGTCCGTTGATGAAGACCGCAAGCGAATTGCTCTCGGCCTGAAGCAGCTTTCCGAAGACCCCTGGGAAAACGATATCCCAAGCCGCTACCAGATCGACTCGATCGTCAAAGGAACGGTCACCAAGATCACCAACTTTGGTGTGTTCGTCGAACTGGAATCGGAACTCGAAGG
>CALDJX010000680.1 GCA_937899075.1 uncultured Planctomyces sp.
GAGTGAACGTTGAGGTACCGCCAAACGAAGGCAACGAAGTGCGGCGGGATGAGCGGCAGGAAGTCGTAGCGCTTTGATAGTACCGATGAAGCAGGGGAACTCGCTCCGGAGGACCCTGTGGAGGAAAGCGAAGCGTCGGTTGGCAGACTCGGTCGAGGGAAACATGTCGAGCACATCGAGGCTCGATCCACATGTCACCGTCACTCGGCTGGATAGCTTCGGGGACCAACGAGGATGGCGAATCTGCTGATCGAGGAACCGGATGCGCTAATGTGCGCACGTCCGGATCTGTGGGAGCCCTGGTGGGTAACCGCCAGGGCCACCCGGCCCGGAGCGAGTTGGGCCGTCAAATTTTCGCCGCCTCGGTCGCGCTAGACCGGACGCACGAAGCAAATCGCGAAAGAATCACGTTGACTACATGTAGCGGCCATTCATCAAGTCCTTCCAGATCAATTTGACCGTAACACGGACGTGTTGATCGGAGCCGACTATGCCTCGGTCATATTTATCGTCGCAGCATTGAGATGGACGGCTATTTTCCACAGCCGTCAGTCAAGTTGGCCGTTGCTGGTCGCAAATGCGTCCGTTTCGACGCCCATGTTGTTCAACATGCTGACGAAGAGGTTGGACAACGGCGTGTTCTGAGCCTTGTTGTGTGCGATGTAGCGTCCGTGTTGGTAGTTGCTGCCCGCCAGGAAGATTGGCAGGTTTCGAGGGTCGTGGGCGTTTGCGTTGCCGAGATTGCTGCCGAACAGCACTGTCGTGTTGTCGAGCAGCGACTGGCCATTCTCCCCCGTTTCTTTCAATTGATCGAGCAGATCACCGAAGCGACTTACGAGTGCTGTTTCGATCTTCATGAGCTGCGTGATTCTGGACGGGTCCTGGCCATGATGCGACAGGGTGTGGTGCTCAGCAAACACGCCTTCGACGTTGGGGACAACCTGATGGTCCTGAATCACAACGCTGATGACACGTGATGAATCCGTCTGGAGAATTAACTGAATCAGATTCATCAGCAAGCGGGTTCGGCCGATGAAATCCGCTTTGTCATTGATATCTGTCGGCTGATCGTCGTCAACCGTTGGCTTCGGCCTGTCGAGCCACGCCTGGGCCTCGGCGAGTCTTTCTTGGCATTGCGGACGGACGCGAAGTACTCATCAAGCCGTTGCTTATCGGACGCGCTGGCAGAGCGGGCCAGCGATCTGGTCTGCGACATGACCTCATCCAGAATACTGCGGCCTGCCATGGTTCAACCGCATCCAGTCTCCTGAAGAGAAACCATGAATGTGAACCAGCGAAGCTCAGTTCCCGGTCCTGAGATCGCTGCGGAAGTGTTCGGCGTTGGTTGTCGGCAACCACTGTTTCAGTTTCGCCTTTGCTTCGGCGTGCTGCGGATCATCCGCCAGGTTCTTCCACTGGTACGGGTCGCCGTAGGCGTGGTAGAGCTCTTCACGACCGTCTCGGTAATGGATGTAATGGAACTCGCGGCTCCGGATGGCGTGGTTGGTGCCGTGCCAGTGGGGTGAGTGCGTGATGATCGCCGGCCAGGGCCAGTCGGATTCAGGATCACGGACGAGCGGCATCAGGCTGCGACCGTCGAGGCCGCCTCGTTTGGGCAGGCCGCAAAGTTCGATCAGCGTCGGGTAGAGATCAATCAGGCTGACGGGATTCGTGCAACGAGTCCCGTTCGCTGCATCGATGGAATCGAGCTTATCTGGAGCGTAGATAATCAGCGGAGTGCGCGTCGCCTGTTCCCAGAGAGCCGATTTCGCGAAGTGGTCCTTATCCCCGATGTGGTAACCGTGATCGCCCCACAGCACGACAATCGTGTTATCGCTGTATTGGCTTTGCTCCAGCGCGTCGAGAACGTGGCCGACGCATGTGTCAGCAAACGAACTCGCCGCGAGGTATCCCTGGACGGCGTTCTTCCATTGCCCACTTCGCTTGATGATGCCGAACTCTTTGCCAGCCATCGCATGGCCTCGCGGCGGAACATCATCCAGATCGTCTTCGAGGTACGGTGGCAACTGCACCTTGTCGATGGGATGCATGTCAAAGAACTTCTGCGGTGCGTACCACTGCAGATGCGGCCGGTAAATGCCGCAGGCCAGGAAGAACGGCTTGTCATGTTCCCGCTTCAGGAAACCAGCAGCCCCGTCGGCCGTCTTCCAGTCGGGCGTCTCCTCAGTCGTCTGCTGAATTGGAGACCAGTCGACCAACCTGGCGAGGATCTTATTGGTGAACCGGTCCCGCATTCCGTGTCGGTAGAGCTGACTTTCCGGGGGTCGCTGCGTTCCCGTCGATTTCGTGTACTGGTTGTCCCACGCAACAGGATCGGACCACTTTCCATGCGCCTGATGATAAATTTTCCCGCCAGTCCACGCGACGTATCCATGCTGCCGAAAATACTGCGGAATGGTGACCCAGTCTTTCAGTTTCGGGCGATCACGAAACCAGTTCAGGTTGCCGTAGATTCCGGTGTTCGAAGGTCTCAGACCCGTCATCACCGAAGTCCGCGACGGATTGCAGAGAGGAGCCGTGCAATAAGCCTGCTCGAACAACACACCTTTCTTCGCCAGCCGGTCAATGTTGGGCGTCTTCGCCTGCGGATGTCCGCCCAGACATCCGACCCAGTCATTGAGATCGTCGACTGCCAGAAACAGGACATTCGGCCTGGCACGCGAATCAGCATCGTCAGCGTTTTGAGCGTACGTCGCAGCCGTCGTACACAGAACGACCAGCAGCACGCTGGGAAGTCGACTCACGATCATAGTTACCTGTCTCGCCTTCGTGAGCTCGCCGATCTACGAATCACTGGTCGCGACCCTCGCGGGTTCACAACCATTTGGCAGCCGCAGCACATTACTGTCTGGAGCCTGTCAGTGACCACAACGTCAACGTCTCGTGATCTTTCACCAGAACGCCGTCAGGCAGCAGCACCGGGGGTGCCCATGTACGGCCATCTGCCACTCGATAGGATGCCACCTTGTCAAAGCGATCGGCAGTCGCCTTGATGATTTGAAGGTCACCGTTGTCGATGAGGGCGGCAACGAATCCGGGCATCGACAGGAACATCACATTCCGACCCGTTCGGGGCGTCCCTTCCCAACGCACCTCACCGGTCTTCGGGTCGAGACAGAACAGTCGCCCGCGGTCGTAATGGGAAAAGCCAAACAGGAATTTCCCATTAATCACCGCCGAACTCATGTCGAGAGCCACGCTCTTCTGGCTCCACTCACGTTCGACTTTCCAGTTTCCGGCCTGCAAAGTTGGTCGGATGCTGTGAACGCCTCGGTTTTCACCGCCCAGAAGAATCCGTCCATTGTGATAGGCCGGAGTTGGCATGTTCTGGTCGGAACCGATGTGCGGGAACGGATACTCCCACAGGAACTTTCCCGAGCCGCTGTCCACGCCGACCAGCGCTCGGTGGTTCCACTCGACGATCTGCGGGACTCCCTGGATCTCAACCAGCAGCGGCGACGAGTACGAAGGGCCGTCTTTACCGTGACTCCAGACTTCTTCGCCGCTGGCTGCATTCAGAGCGACCAGTACGCCTTGCTCGTCTGTGCCAAAATGGACGATGACTCGATCTCCGTCAACGATCGGCGAGGTGGACGCACCCCAGTTGGGATGGCTCTTCCCAAACCGAGAGTCGTAGTCGCGTTGCCAGTGAAGTTCGCCCGACTCGGCACTCCAGGCCGACAGCTTCCCGGTGATGCTCATTGTAAACACTCGGCCATCCGCCATGACTGGTGAGGACTTCGGACCCTTGCCGTGATAATCACCGCCACCGGCAACCTTGAACGGGACGGCAAGACTCTTCCGCCATTTGACTTCGCCGGACTTAAGATCAAAACACCAAACGACCTCGTTGTCCGTCTGGCGGGCGTGCTGATAGACGCGGCCATCGGCAACAAGGGGCGAGCCGTAGCCAGTTCCGACTTTGACTTCCCAGACCTTCGTCAGGGTCGCCGGCCACTTAGCTGGCGGCTGAAAACTGCTGACCCAGCCATTGCGATTCGGCCCCAGCCAACCGGTCCAGTCATCATTCGCCTGGGTTTCGCGGCTGGCGCACAGCGCAACGAGAATCACAACAGCGACGGTCAATCTAGTTTGCATTTTCTTCATTCCATGTGTGTGAAGTGAGAATGATCGTCCTGGCACTGTGTCCGGATTAATCTCCCGAACGGGCGAAAACTGCAGGGTTCGTGGTTCTCTAGCTTCGATCTTTCAGATGGCTTTGTCCAATTCCGGCCAGCTGAATTGCCCGGTGCTGCTCGAAAACGCATCGATTTCAATGCCCATACTGTTCAGCATACTAACGAAGAGATTGCACAACGGCGTATTGTGATCCTTGTCGTGTGCTATGTAGCGGCCGTGTTTGTAGCCGCCACCGGCAAGAATGATTGGAAGATTCGTCGGGTCATGAGCGTTCGCATTGCCCAGATTGCTGCCGAACAGAACGGCCGTGTGATCCAACAGCCGAGCCCCCTGTGCCGATCGTTGTCCAAGCTGCGTCAGGAAGGCCGAGAATGTTGAGAGAATTCCAGACTCGATGATCTTTAGTTGGGCAATCCTGGCGGGATCCTGACCATGATGAGACAGGGGGTGATGCCCCGACTGGACACCAGCGATGTTTGGCACGCCGTGGTCAGCCTGAATCATCAGGCTGACCACGCGCGTTGAATCGGTTTGCAACATTAGCGGAATCAGATTCATCAGCTCTCGAATGCGGCCGAGCAGCTCCGATGATTCCGCAATGTCCTTCGGGATTTCGACGTTCATCTCAGGCTTGGGACGATCCAGCCACGCATCGGAAGCAGCCAGTTCCTTCTCAGCCGTGCGTATGGCAGCGAAGTATTCATCCAGTTGCTTTCGGTCACCTCCACTAACTCGTCGGTTGAGCGCCTTCGTCTGATCGCCAACGGCGTCAAGAATACTGCGACCTTCCGCGAGTCGCTGTCTTTGTCGCCGCTGTTGTTCCGGACTTCCAGCTAAGAATAACTTCGCAAACACCCGCGATGGGCGATTATCGGCTGGCAGCATCACACCATTGCTGTTGAACGACTGACTTTCCCGAGTGTTGCTCCCCAGCGTGATCGATGGAAACCTCGTGGCGTGTCCGAAGTGCATCGCGGCCACCTGATCCACCGAAATCGTATTCTTGAAACCTCCCAGCCCGGGATTGATCGCCGCCGTCAGAAAGGTCATTTCCGTATCGTGCGGCTCCTTGCCATTCTGGTCCGGATGTGACAGGCCGGAAAACAGCGTGAAGTCGCTTCGGTGTTCCTTGAGCAGTTCGAGGTACTCCGTGTTTTCGTAGTCGTTTCCGGGCGTCTTCGGGAACAGCGACGGAGGATACAAACCGAGGGCATTGCAAATCAGTACCATGCGTTTCGGCTGTTCCGCACGTTCAAACCCCAACGCCGGATTCATCACATCCAGCAGCGGCAACGATAATGCTACGCCGGATGCTCGCAGTGCGGTGCGTCGTGAAATGGGAATGTGCATTGATCCTCCTACCGGCACTGAAACATCCGGCTGCTGACAACCTCATGAATCAATCGGCGCAACGGGTAATTTGCGGCTTCGTGACGGTGCAGAATTGCTTCCACTTCCTGCCGGTCAGCGAACTGGATTTCAGCCCCAGTGGCAAACGTGATCAACAGTGACACCAGATTTCGCGCCACTTGCTCCTTCGACTTCATCAGGTGCCGTTTGAAGTCACGAATGTCAATGAACGTGAATCCGTCCTCGGTCTGGCCGCTGCAGTCAACTCGCCCGCCAGGATCGTAGTCTTTATGCAGGAATCGAAGCCCGGCGTCGGCGGTTCGTTTGACGCCTTTGCTGATGCGGTAGCGAGTGCGAAAGGTGCCGACTGGATCAAAACACTCCAACGCGAAACCCGGCGGATCAATCCGGCGGTGACAAACGGCACACGCTTCGACCGTCTGATGTTTTGCAAGCGTCTCGCGAATCGTCGTGGCTCCGCGAGTATCGGGCTCGATGGAACCGGCCCCCGGCGGAGGCGGATTGGGAGGCAGGCCCAACAGATTCGTCAGAACAAAACTACCGCGTTTGACGGGTGTCGTGACGGTACCGTTGGCCGTCACTTTGGCGATGGACGCGTGAGCCAGGATACCGCCGCGAATGCTGTCCTCGTCCAGAGTGACTTTCCGCATCTTCTCACCGTCGACGCCTTCGATGCCGTAGTGCTCGGCAAGCTTCCGGTTGAGGAACGTGAAGTCAGATTCGATGAGATTGGCGATGCTGAGGTCTTCGTCGATGAGATGTCGGAAGAGCAGTCGCGTTTCGGCCAGCATGGCTCGACGGAGGACGTCATCGTATTCCGGGTACAGATACTTGTCAGGCGTGGTGGCGTCGACCAGTTCCAGGTCGAGCCATTGATCGAGGAACTCATTGATGAACCGGTCGCTGCGTTCGTCTGACAGCATGTGGCTGACCTGAGCGTCCAGTGTTTTTGTGTCGGAGAGTATTCTGTCACTGGCAAGTTGAAGCAGTTCCTCATCGGGTGGGCTGCGCCAGAGGAAGTATGACAACCGGCTGGCGAGTGCATTATCAGTCAGTGTTGATTCTCTTGGTCGCGTTTCGTTCGTCAGGAACAACGTCTCAGGCGAAATCAGGATCGCTCGTAGCGGAACCCGAGCGCTGGCGAGGAAGCCGCGTCGGGCATTGAGACTCGGAACGGCGAGATTGGTGAGGTCTTCGATCTCTTTGTCAGTCACCGGGCGTCGGAAGGCTCTGGGGGCGAGCGCTGCGACAGCGTCGCGAATATGTTCGTAGTGAGGCGTTGTCGTGCCCGGTTTGTAATAACGACCGTTTGCAACAGGCTCCCATTTGACGCCGGGAAACAGGGCTCGGGTACGTTGCGGAGGCCAGGTGGACTCCAGCGGACCTTCGACGAGCACCTTGCGAACCCGGACGCCTTCACCTTTGAATTCGCTCGCAGGCTGCGAGTTGTAAATCACTTTTCCGTCAGGCGCCGGTTCGAGTTCATCGGTGCTTACGTAGAAGTAGTCGTCAGGGCGGAGGTATTTGATCGTCGAAACCGTGCGGAGTTTCTCATCGACATCCCAGGCCGCAAAGAGTTCGCTGTCGCCCTGGACGTCGTTTTGGCGTCTGAGGCTCATCGTTACCGAGGATCTCGGCTGATACGCCGAACCGGTGACGGTGATGCGGTATCGGCCGGCGACGGGAATCCGCAGTCCGTTGTGGTCAGAACGCAGGTTGTAGTTCTGACCGCGAAACATGATGAGATCGTCTACGGCTCGGAAGACCGTACCACCGCCTCGGCGTACGGAGCGTTCAAACCACATTTGCATGAAACGCGAATTCACGTAATCAAGTTCGCGCACCAACTTCGGTTTGACGCCGAGTTGAATTGCTTCGTCGAGTGCGACGTCGGCCGCCTTAAGGAAGCCTTTGACATGCACGCTGGACATGTCCTGCTTCGCCGCCACGACATCGAACGCCCCCGATTTATTTGCTGGCGGAAGATACCGGGCGATGTCGCCGCCGATACCAAGCAGATCGTGCAGCGTGTGTTCGTATTCAAGTCGACTGAGTCTTCGCGAGGGGACTCGGCCGTGCTCTTGTTGCTGGCGGCGGTTGACCTCAAAGAGTTTCTTCTTGAGGAACGTCAGCGCAGCAGTTTGCGTTTGTGCGTCGGGACGAGGTTCCGATGCCGGTGGCATTTCGCCTTTCCGGATGCGGTCCACGATCTTGACCCACGCACGAAACGTGTTGGCGTCTTCGAAATCCCGATCGAGCTTCGTGAAGTCGAGGCGCGCTTCCGTATTCGAATCGTGACAGTCAATACACGAAGACTGGATCAGTGTATCCAGATCATTCGCGAACGTTGGAACGACAAGCAACTGAGAGACCGAGCACACGAACAACAGGCGAACGAACGCGCTGCGATTCATCGCAGTTCGCTTTTCCCTGCCCGCATGCATGAAGTGCTCTGTCATTTCGTCGCTGCGCTCCCAGTCGCTGGGCTCGCGGACTGAATGTATGCCAGCAGGTCGAAGATTTCTTCCACCGTGTAAGTATCTAACAGGCCGGTTGGCATGGTCGAGACATCTGCGGTTTTACGGGCTTCGATTGACGACTTCCTGATCGTTTCAAACTTGTCGGGCTTCAGCAGATTGGGGAGCAAGCGAATCGCATCGTCTGTTTCTTCGATGACAAGCCCCGTTTGCACTCGACCGTCATCAGTCAGGATCAACTGCGTTTGGAATTGCTTGTGAATCTCGGCGGACGGTTTGACGATCTGCTGCAGAAGTTTTGCACCTCGAAACCGCTTCGTGATGCCCGTCAGGTCCGGGCCGAGAGTTTTCGCTGCGTCACCGACCTTATGGCATCGGCTACAGGTCGCCTGTTCGAAAACGAGTTTGCCTCGTTCGAGCGACCGACCTTTCAGGCGATCCGGCGCTGAGCCAAAATTGTGATGCTGCCACTTCTTCACGAAGCGTCGTTTCACCGACATGTCGTTTTTGATGATGAAGTCGATGATCTTCACATAGAACTGCCCGTCGTTTTTGCGGTCCGGGTGAGTCTGTCGGAATTCATTCCACAACGAACCCGCGAGGCTGCGTTTGTGTTTTGGGAAGGCGGCCAGGCGTGAGTCGACCCACTTTTGGTGAGGCATCTTTTTGTATGCTTCGGGCAGCGGATTAGCGTCGATCCTGGCGTACAGTTGTGCTCGCTCAGGATCCATTTTACGTTCCACCTTCGGAGCGGTGGCGAGGTTTCCAATGTCGTGATTGCCGTCGTAATGCTTCGGCGTGAGTTTGATGCCTCCGCCTTCTGGTAATTCCTTTGGCAATGAGATTCGGATCACAGCCCCGACGCCTCGTTCCATGTGCCGTGCTGGCCCTGAGGTGCTTGTCCACACGCTGCCGTCGTCGTCGAATTCGATTTCGCGCGTGTAGGAGACTCGGGTGGGCAGGCGGTATTCAACAAGCGTTTCGGTCGCCGGGTCAAAGCGGTTGATGGTGTCGTTGCCCGTTCCGCAAACCCAGACGATGCCGTCTTTGTCGACGTTCAACGCGTACGGAATCTGGTTCTCGGCATCGGGTAATTCGTAGACCGTCCAGTATTCTGTGTTAGGGTCGAACTTAGCGAAGACGCCCGATCCGAAACCCGGCACCCAGATCATGCCGTCGGGAGCAATATGCAGGCGGCGGGGGCCTCGGAAGGGTGGGTTCCATTCTTTGATGTCGCCGTCCGGAGCGGTCGGGTCAATGCGGCCGATGCGATTGCCGTTCAGCTTCGAGTACCAGATCGTGCCATCAACAGGCGAGTAGTCGATTCCGTACGGCGTGATGCCTCGCGATTCGCCTCGACCAGCACCCAATGCCTGGCCGGCGGACAGCAGTTTGTATTCTTTAACGACATGCGTTGTCGGGTGCAGGGAAAAACACGAGTTTGAACCAGCGTCTGTGTACCAGATCAAACCCTCGGGGTCTTTCGGATTGATCCGCAGAGTGTGCGGATAGTTACCGCGTTTCTTTGGTGCCTCGGCGCTACTGTAGACTTCAAACTTTTTCGTCTCGATGTCGTAGCGAGCCATCTGGCCGCTGGCACACATCGTCGTCCACAGGCTGCCATCGTTTGCTGTCTCGATGGAGTGCGGCGCGTGGACTCGCTGCGGAAACTCGATGGCGGTCTGAGAGCCCGAGACTGGATCCAGGGCAATCATGCGATGCCTGCTGATGTTGACCGCATACACCTTTCCGTCTCGACCGATTTCCAGATCGTGGAAGGAACCTTCCAGCGGCTTGTCCATTTCCCACATCGTGATCGTTGCGGCAGTCGCCAGTCCTTTGGGTGCTGGCGGCGGCACAAACGTGGGCCACTTATCCACAGCATCGTCTTTGTAAGTGTTCATGAGACGCGGGATAATGGTCTCCCGAGTATGCGGATACAGGCCGCCAAACCCGTCCATCCGCCGCAACATCGTTTCCCAGTCGACCGGTTTTTCAGGAGTGCGAAACCCAAGCGTCCCAAGCTGGTGACAGTAAGAGCACATCATCTTGAAATTCAGTTTGTCGCGAGGGTTGTCGAAGGCAAGCATGCTGAACGCACTGTTCGCCGGACGCTGCACCTCCAGTTCTACACCGACTGCGGGACGAGTCTGGATCACCATGTCGTTGGTTCCAGCGGCAATGTCGCTGACCCATTCGTCGGAGAGTCCCATCAGGCGCGTTCGGACATTGTGCTCAACGCTGCGAAGGCCAGAAATCGCGAACGAACCGTCGTGCTGCGAAAATACGGACGTCCATTTTCTGTGCTCGTCGTCAATGGCCGACACCATGACGCCTTCGACGGGCCTTCCATCTTGATCCGAGACTGTGCCGCGAATCGTTTCTGCATGAACCGGCCCAGTGCCCTGTAAACTCGCCGCAACAAGTGTGGAAAACAATATCCAATATCTCATTTAATCAGTTCTCCTATAGGGCCGGTTTCTGCCGGTCAAAGTTTCGTGGCTGCCGTCTAAGGAACACTAATCGACGCTGATCTTCGCTAATCCCGGGTAAAGTCGTTGCGATCCATTAGCGTCAATTAGTGCAGATTAGTGTTCCCTGCTTCGTGCGGGCCGAAAGTCTTGACGGTACAGAACCACGAAATCGCTCGAATCGTGGACTTAATATTTCACGTTAGACATCACTCCGTGGCTGTTGAGGTATCAAGCACGGTGGCTTTAATGACCAGTTCTCGAAACCGATTGTCAGGCACGTCATCAAGCAGCTTCAGAAATGCGATCAACTTTGGAATGTCGTTTTTACTGAGGTGAATCCCGGCGTACTCGTTGCTGATTTCGTCCGCCTCACCACACGTTTTTAGACGCGACGCTTCGAGCTTTTTCTGAAGAACTTTCTGCAGGTCGATTCCACGTTCGCCGAGATTACGCAGCGAAGGTGTCTGTATCGCTTTCCCACCCTTCCTGACGACGTGACGTTTGCCGTCCGTGAAGTCGTGCAACACGTGGCAGGCGGCGCAGTTGCCGACGTTCATCGTTCCTTCGTAACCGAGAAACGTTTTGAATCCCGCGTACGCCTGATCGTTCATTCCGGGCGGAGCCTTCAGCAGGACTCGGCCTTCCTGATTCGCAAGACGCCCAAAGATGCGACCGGCAAAATCGTCCGGCGTTTCATCCTCGTAAGGTTCGTCCGGCAAGCGATTCAAATAGGAGAATGCGTCAAAGACTGAACGTCGTGTCGTTGCGAGTCGATGAATTTTAGTCTTTTCTTCGACCGTAGGCTTACTTGTGTTCGCCGTCCTGCGATCTCCGCTGGCATCAATGCAGTACAGCGACTTGCGGCCGCGCAGAAAGAGTTGGGTGCCGACAATGGCCGGTGACGTGTTGAACTCGTCGTCGAGTTTGTTCGTGGCCAGAACTTCCAGCTCGCCGGAATGTTTGATGACAAGCGTCGTCCCGTTTCGTCCCGTGAAGTAGACACGGCCGTCCGCCCCAACCGGCGACGAATAAATGTTCGAGATACTCGGCAGACGCGAACGCTCAATGACCGTGTCGCCAGTCTCTGAATCGACCGCAGTCAGAATGCCCTGATTCGACTGCGAGAAGTACAAAAGCCCGTCATACAGCACGGGCGACGGGACGTACGGAGTGCCCTTGTCCTTTGACCAGATAATGCTGTCCGATCCGGAGATGTCGCCCTTAGCATCCAGCGGCAAGGCAAGAAGCGAGTAACCTTCGTATCCGCTCATGCAGTAGACGACATCGCCTTCCACCACCGGACACGGAGTCACGTTGCCAGTCAATCCGCTGCACTGCCAGAAAACGTTTCCGGTGTCGAGGTCATAGCTGCGAACCATGTTGGACGCGGCTGTGATGACCTGTGTCCTTCCGCTGTGCTCGATGACGCGAGGTGTCGCCCACGCATTGGGCTCATTCCGTTCCTTTTTCCATATCGTGTCGCCAGTCTTCGCTTCGAGCACTTCGATCGTCGACTGCCGAGCTTGGTCACGAACAATCACGACGCGGCCATCATGGACGACAGGTGAGCAGCATTCGCCCAGACTGGCTCCGACGTAGGCTTGTCCCAGTTGTCGCTCCCACAGCTTCTTCCCATCAAGGTCGTAGCAATACATGCCCGCAGAACCGAACCAGCAATAGAGACGCTGGCCGTCAGTTGTCGGTGAGGCCGATGCAAAGTCGGCATCGTTGTGTGTGCCCTCATGCGGCACCTGCTCGATTGCTGTCTGCCGCCAGATTTCTTTGCCGGTGTTCCGATTAAGGCACACGACCTCAAACTTGTAGAACGTATTCGGATGCTTGATACCGAAGACGCGTTTCGGCTGGTCTTCTGGTTTAGGCAATTTCGGATCGACGCGGCCGGTGTTGATGGCGGTCAAAAGAAAGACTTTGTCGCCCCAGACGATGGGTGACGCGTTGCCTTTGCCCTGAATTGCGACCTTCCATTTGATGTTGCGATCTTCGCTCCACTCAACCGGTGGCTTTGCCGTGCGGCTAACGCCGTTCGCTTCCGGACCTCGCCATTGGTGCCAGGCGATCCCCTTCGGATCGATGTCAGAAAAGATTGGCTTGTTTGCCGTTCGCAGTCGTGGAAACGTGGGCTTCTTCGCCGAAGATGGGGGAGCCGGTTTCGAGGATGACACGGACGGCAGCTTCTCACCGCCGGCCACGTACTCGAGAATCCGGACGAATGACATTCCGACATTCTGCATCTTTGGTTGCAGACGTCGTTTCGCTTTCCAGAGCTGGCCGATGCGTCGTCGTTGCTCCGGCTTGAGCGATGCCATCCGTTTGTCGACGTACGGCTGATGCTGTTGCACATCGTAGCTCTCTGGAAGATCCGTCTGGTCAATCCGAGTCAACAATTGGGCCAGATCCCTGTCTTCCGCCGAAGTGCTGGGCACGGGAGGCTTCTTTGAAGTGTCCTCTCGCGTCTGTTGGTGTTTCGTTTCCCAGACTGCAGCGTCTGCCAGGACACTGGTGTTAATCTCCAACAGTTGTTCTGTCAGACGTTTGGTCACTTCGGGAAAACGCTTCGCGATGTCTTTCTGTTGGCCGGGATCGGTCGACAGGTCGTAAAGCTGAAATCGTGTGATGCCTCCCGAGCCGGCCTTGATCAGCGGAATCCATGCTTCCTGAAAGGTATTCAGCATGACGAATCGGCTTCGCAGGGCGTTCCACTCAGGAGTTTTAATCTCGCTGTTCCACGCATTATGCAAAAGTTCGGACTGCGAAAGCTGGCGGCCATGCTTTTTTTTCAGGATGACTTTCATGTCGTCCAGGATCGCTTGGATCGACGTCTGGTCCTTGGGGTATTCCTTGTCTCGCCAGCCGACCAATGAGTATTTGCCTTCGCGGATCGCCACGATGGGCTGGCTCATGGGAGAATGCCAGGTGAGAGGCTGGTGACGTTCGAAGTCTGAACGATCGCCGGTCAACAGCGGCGACAGATCCGTTCCGTCGAGATGCACGTTGTCCGGATTCTCGACTCCGACCAACCCGCAAATCGTCGGAAAAAGATCAAGGGCTCCGGCGGGTGTACTTTCAACTCGTCCTCCCTTGATGCCATTCGGCCAGTGAATGATGCCGGGCGTGCGAGTCCCACCTTCCATCAGCGATCCTTTGCCAGCCTGCAGGTTACCGTTCCGCTCCTGGCGATAGCTGCCGTGGTCCGACGTGTAGATGATGATCGTGTTGTCGAGCGAACCGGTCTGGTCAAGCTTCTTCACCAGTCGGGCTATGGCTCGGTCTGTGTTGTCGATCGTGGCGGAGTAAATGGCGGCGGGATCGTTGAGGTCACCGTACTGTTTGACGATGTCATCCGGAGCGGCCAACGGAGCGTGCGGTTCGTGAAACCAGATGTTGAGGAAGAACGGCTTGCCGTCGTCACGCTTTTCATCCAGCCAGGTGATCGCTTCGTCCACGACGAGTTGGCAGGCGTAACCTTTCAACTCGCCAACACGTTTCCGGTTACGCCAGAAGTTCTTCGGGTTGCGATGACTTGGTGCGGCGTTCAAGTCGGTCGCGAACCAGTAGTCGAATCCGTGTTCGTCGATCCACGGCTTCTTCATGCCGCGAAACGGTGTTCCAAGATGCCACTTGCCGAGATGAACGGTGTCGTAACCGTTGTCTTTCAGCTGTTCGGCAATCGTCACTTCGCTTTTGAGAAGGTGCATGTTGTGAATGTGGTCCTGAATGACCGTGTAGACACCAGTCCGTAAATGATGACGGCCCGTGAGCAAAGTAGCTCGCGCGGGCGAGCAGACTGGAGCCCCTGAATGAAAGTCCGTAAAGCGAACGCCGTTCGCCGCCAACTTGTCCAGCGTTGGCGTCTTCACCGGTCCGCCATCACAGCCGATGTCCTTCGATCCGAGATCGTCAGCCAGCAACACGATGACATTTGGACGCTGACTAGCGGCAAGGACCGATGCGGATGCCAGCAATAGAATCAGACAAAAACCCGTTGCCCGTCGCACGAGATCCGTGCATCGGCGAACGTAACGTTGTTCGGAATTCGAGCGTTTCATTGAGCCTGTTATTTCTAAACTTGATTCAAAGTGAGAATTTGCATTCACGGCGCCATGACACGCACAACGCGGAATCCAGCAGCAAACTCTGGACGGTAGTCACGACGACCGAAACTCGTGCGGCTGGCTGATCGCATGTTAATTCCATTCTCGGCAAACGATCCGCCGCGCCAGACTCGCGTACGTCCCTTCTCTGGACCGAGCGGATCGGTGGCTTCCTTCCCCGGACGGTCGTAGCCTCCAAACCAGTCGCTGCACCATTCGCAGGCGTTGCCGTGCATATCGTAGATGGCCCACGGATTGGGCTTCTTCTGACCGACGCCATGCGCGTACTGCTCATCGCTTTTATAAGCATTGGCGTCGTGCCACGCGTATTCGGCCAGCAGTTTCCCATCGTCGCCAAAACTGTACGTCGAGGTCGTTCCGGCCCGGCAGGCATATTCCCACTCGGCCTCGGTGGGTAGTCGATAAGACTCACTTTCCTGATCGCTGAGTTTCTTACAGAACTCGACCGCGTTTTCCCAGGTGATGTACGTCGCCGCGTAATCCGGACCTTCCTCGACAAGCGGCTGCACAGCCCACGGCTTCTCCGTCATGACGGCTTCGTACTGCTGCTGCGTCACTTCGCAAACGCCCAGGTAAAACGGCTTTGTAATTTTCACGAGGTGCTGCGGTGTGTCGGGTCCGCCTTTTCGTTGCTTGTCTTCCTTCGCCCGCCGTTCAGCGTGTTTCATCAAGCCCGCTTCCGTGACTTTTCCACTCTCGATCTTTTTGATGACGTCAGGGTTCTGGATGAGTTTGTCGAAACGTTCTTCGGCGGACGCATTGTTGACGAGCGTCCCCATCTGAAACTCACCGGCGGGCACGGGAACCAGCACCATGCCGATGCTGTTGGCGATCGGATCACTCAGCGCCAGCTGTTCGGGAGCCATGTGTTCCTGCACGGCGGCGACGTCCGGTGCCCCGGATCCACAGCCGAGCGTCGCTGCTGCGAGAATCAGCAGACAAGTTTTTGAGAGTGGTCTGAGCATGATCTCATCCGAGGACAGAGTTTCGATATTTTGCAGGCGAAAGAGCAGTTAACGCATTGTTGGGCGACTAGAACTCGCTGATTACTTCGTAACCGTTTCGAGTATGAATCGCCTGCCACACGCCTCGCGGGTCCTGGCCACATCCTGAGGTGTTCCGTTGGAAGTCGATGCTGTTACTGATGAAGCGAACGGCTCCGTCTGCCAGTAACACGTGAACTCCGCCGACGTGCATGCTTCGAGCTGTCATTTGCCCGGTGGACGTACTGTCAAAACACCCCATGCCTTGAACGGGGTTACCTGCGAGCCCCGCAACCGCGCAGTTCTCCATGTCGTCTGAATTAGGCTCCGCGCTGTTGGGTGTGCTGGCGTCGTTAAACATCGCTGCCGTGCCGGCACCCAGTCCCGGCATCGCCCAGCTTCCTCGCAGGTCACGATCATTCTGCCCCGCTCTCAACTCATCCACGGCGATCGTGTTCGACGTACCGTCAGTAATGTCGCGCATGCGGACCGATTCATTCACGCTGCTCATTCCGCCGAGACCGGAGCCCGAGTTGCCGCCAACGCCATGGCTGCAGGGTGATGCATTCAGGCCGTAGTTACCTCGCGCCCAGTCGCCGCCTGCATAGCTGCAGAAGTTGCCCGAACTCTTCGGGTCACTCGGGCATTTGTAAGCAGCCAGCTCCGTTTTTCGTCCGGGATTCTGATTCGCCGGAATGTCAAAATCCCACTCGGTGTAGAGCGGTTCCTGATCGACGTACGGAAGCAGAAAGACCAGCCAGTTCGCGCCTTTGTCTGGATCAGCAATTCGAGAAGGGTTGCCGTTTCGATGAATGAAGAATGGAGGCAATACCGAATGCACATCATTGTAATTGTGAAGTGCGACTCCAATCTGTTTGAGATGGCTCTTGCATTGAGCCCGCCGAGCGGCTTCGCGAGCCTGCTGAACGGCGGGCAGCAACAAAGCGACCAGAATCGCGATGATCGCGATCACTACCAGCAGCTCGATTAATGTGAATCCGCGTCTTGAATTCTTCATGTGTGATTTCCGAGGGTTGGAGTGGATCCGGAGGCGGGAATGAAGCGGATGTCCGTGTTGAAATTGAGGCGGGACTTAAGCGGCAGGATGTCACGGATACAAAACGGCAATGGTCTCGGTGTGTCTTCAGAGATGACTATTTCAGCAAGGCTCCATCTGGAGGGATCAACTCGACTTCGGTGACTTCCAGCCCGGACGGACGCCCCGTGTGCGTGAAGGCCCAGACACCGTTGAGAATCAACCCGTCAGGCTTAGAGGAAAGCTCGTCCTTGCGGTCGATCACTGCCGGGTCAACGGTGAAGTCCCTCAGGTCGTACACTTCCTCGAAGTCGCCGTCGTCCTTGAGTTTGGCTAGAGGTTGCCGGTCGTGGAGGTCCCCTCGGAACATGCCGGCGAATTCGCCGTTGGGATTCGATACTCGAATCCCGAAGTGAACTCGAGCTTCTGACCGAAGTCGTCCGCGAACAACGAACCTGGAGTCTGGCTGCACAACGACCGGAGCATCGTTCGAACGATCGACTGGCAGTCCCGCCAGATACAGCGTGACGTGTGGAGCCTGCGGTGGTATCAGCGGGATCGCTTTCAAAGAGGCCGGCTTGTTATCCGTGGCCGGTTGCCATTTTCCATAGCTGCCCCGTTTGTGGTGCAATTCACTTTTCCATGAGGACACCGAATCCGGCACGTTGACTGCGATCAGTTCATTGTCTGCTTCAGCAATCAGTCGATGCTTTGCCGGGACGTCGACTTCTCCGTTGTCGCTCAGCCGCTTCACGCGAACCTTGCCTTCGCTGACGTTCAAGGCTGTCGACGTCAGGCCGGCTTTGACGTCGAACTGAGTTCCCAGCACCTGCAGCAATGCTGTGTGTGTGTGAACCAGCATCGGCTTGCCAGCAGGCTGAGACACAACGCTGGCCGAAAGACTGCCTTCCTTAAGTCGAAGGACCTTTTGGCCCGCATCAGCAAAGGTCAGGATCGACGTGCCGGAGATCATGACTGTCGAGTCGTCGTTGAACTGCAACTCGAACCACGAATCGGGAGCGACGCCTTCGATTGTTCCTCCAGGCAGCTCCGTTCCGACTTCCAACTCCCGTTGAATCTCGCCGCGATCGCCGGTCCAGATGAGCGATCCACTCAGGCCAATGATCTTTGCAATCGACGGTTTCGGTTTGACTTCAGGAGCGTTCGCCTCGATCCTGGCAATGCGACGCTCGGCCTGAGCTTGCTGCTGGTAGAGCCCCAGACACAGCACAACAATCACCGCAACGGCTCCGGCCAGCAAAAATCTGAGCGTTGTGTTGGCCGATTTCTGCTGATCGAAATCGGTGGAAGTTTTCGCAGTCAACAGCTCAGATGTCTCGTGGGTGTTCCCATCCCGCAGCACTTCAGCCACGCGGGAGTCCCACAGAGCTTCCTCAACGAATGTCTGTCGAGCGACGGGATCGCTGTCGAGCCGCTCCGCAACCTGCTCCATCTCTGACTCCGTTAGCTCGCCACGCAAATGGCGTTCAACGAGTTCTTGCCAATCATCATTCGTGCTCATTGGTCACCTCTCATGCTCGATTCCACACAGGCACGCACCTGTTTCTTCACACGGAACAACGACTTACGAACGGCTTCCAGCGACATGCCGACTCGCTCTCCGATTTGTGGATAACCAAGGTCATCAACAAATCGAGCATCAAGCACGCGTCGACCGTTTTCGGAAACTCGCTGCAGACACCGCTCCAAAGCTTCTCGCCACGATTCAGAATCGTCGCTCTGTGGAGCAGTCTGATACTCGTCGAACGCCGCACCGATCGAGTCGTCAAGCAGTCGTCTCACAAGACTGTCGTCCCGCTGCTGCCGCTGTCTCGACCGCAGGACTTCGATCCTGACAATCGACCGGCACCACGCGATCATCGACGTGCCTTCTTCGAACTGGTCGTATTTGCGAGTCACAACCAGCATCGCTTCCTGCACAACATCATCTGCCGACGAATAGCTGCCAGTCAGAGACCGTGCATAGGCCATCAACTCGACCCGACAGGCCAGCGCCGCCTTCAGCACTCGATCACGTTTTTGGTCTGGAGAATCCATACTCAAATTTCAGCAGCACGCTGTACTGTCGCACGCACAAATTTCGCCGGAACAAAGTCCGGTCGGAGTACCAAAGATTAGTCGGATGCCGCCGGTCGAGACTCGATTTTGGAGAAACCAGGCACCAACCGGTCGACATTCCGACCATCAGAAAACCAATCCGTTGGGAGTATCGTGGACACGAATTTTGGAAAAGCTGCCAGGACGACGAAAGAACCAGTTAGCAGCACTGACACACTGTGCCTGAGAATCGCCGTCGGCGCGCGTTTCGTGTTCTGATATTCCTCGACATTCGCGAAAACTTAGCGGGCTTTCGTACTCGGCGTACTCCCCGTTTCCGCCGCGCAGACTCAACTCAATCCTTACCGCTGATATCTAAATGATGGGATAGTAGAGATGAATCGCTCGTACACTGTGATCAGTTTTCGCAGCATCGGTCGACGAACCCGGAGCGAGTTGCGCCGAATGGGTGATGAGTGTCTGGTTGC